>JAZKTK010000034.1:0-25985 GCA_036625595.1 Haloarculaceae archaeon
CAGACGGCCTCGAAGCGGAGCTGGTCGTTGCCCTTGCCGGTACAGCCGTGGGCGACGGCGTCGCAGTCCTGTTCGATGGCGACTTCGAGGATGGTCTTGGCGATGACCGGGCGCGCGAGCGCGGTACCCAGCGGGTAGCCCTGGTAGGTGGCGTTTGCCTTCACCGAGCGTAGACAGAGGTCGGCGAACTCCTCGCGGGCGTCAACGACGTAGTTTTCGACGCCGAGCGCCTCGGCGGTCTCTTCGGCTTCGACGAACTCCTTTTCGGGTTGTCCGACGTCGACGGTGACGCCGATGACTTCGTCGTAGCCGTACTCCTCTTCGAGCAGCGGAACGCAAACTGTGGTGTCGAGCCCACCCGAGAAGGCGAGCGCGACGCGGTTTTGTTCTGGCATGTGTTGTGAGTGTGCCGGGGGGTTGATATCCGTCCCGAAACCCAGCGGTGGACGGTAACTGAAATTCAATCAAAACAGGGGGAGAGGTAGTGTCGGGCCTAACGGCCCGGTCGTCGTCGGGACCCACGGCTGACAGCGTCGGTGTCCGTGGTGGTGGTCCCGGTCATGTACGAACATCTACCCGGAGTACTGTACAAATATCTTCCGAGAAGCGTCCGGTGTGTGGGCTGCTGGCGTGCCCCAGTCCCGGCGAGCTCACTCCGTCACTCCGTTCAGTCGTTCCCTCGCCGACCTTCGCAAACCCAGGGGTGTTGCTCAGTCCCGCCGAGCCAGGGCCAGGAGCCCCACCAGCGCGGCAATCACTGCGACGATACCGAAGCCGGGTCCGGAGCTACCCGGTGTGTCGTCGGTCGTCGCGTCATTGTCTGTCTCCATGTCGTCCGTGGCCGGCGTCGCTGTCTCGGTCTCCTCGGGGGCCGTCGTCACGAGTTCGAACCCGCTCAGGTCTGCCCCACCGTCCCAGGTGAGGCGGCCGTCTGTCTGCTGGTCGGCCGATGGCGTCACCGAAGCGACGGCGTAGTCGTCGGGGAGGACGACGTGGAACGTCCGTTCGGTGCTAAAGCCGCTCGCGAACGGTTCTGTGACGGTCAACTGGTCGCCGTCGACGGCTGCCAGCCCGTCCCACAGCACCGTCGCAGTCACGACGCCGGTGTCACTCTCGGTTCGGAAGTCGAGCGTGGCGTTGCCGACCGACATCTCCCGGTCGGTCGCGTTGGCCGTGTTGTTCGCGACACTCCTGAACCGGGATTCGAAGCGGTCCCGGAAGTCATCCCGTGCGTCCGTGGAGTTGCGGAGGTCCTCGAACGCCGCCTTCCGGTCGGCATCCGAGAGGTCGTAGGTGTAACTCACTGTCACCGTCGCGGAGCCGTTCTCCTGGAGGGTGACGACGAACGCCGGCGGCTCGGCCGCACTGTCGTGTGCCTGCTGTGTGTTCGTTGTTGTCGTCGCGGCCGCTCCGCCCGTCGCGGAGACGAGTACGAGTGCGACGAATCCGAGCGCTATCCCACTCTGTCTGACTGTTTCCCTCATATATGTAGACTCAGAACTCTGTCGAGTAAGCGTTGTGGCCGTTAGCGACCCGACCGCGCTGTCCGGGTCTGCTCGTCATCAGCCGTTTGTCGGTCGCTGTCGCGAGTTTCTCGGTCGCCAGTCTGCTGGCCGTTAGTCTGGTTCCCGTCGGTCATGTTGCTGTCGGGCATGTTGCTGTCGGGCATGTCGCCATCAGTCATGTTCCCGTTGGGCATCTGTTCTCCACCCGGTCCGGGGCGCTCGTCGGGACCGCCCTGTCTTGGCCGCTCGGGGAGTTCAGCGGGGCCTCGGTCAGCCGGCGGGCCGCCGACCTTCGGACCGGCAATACTGCGAGCGATTTCGGCCACTTCGGGACCGGTGAGGTTGTTCGCGCGCTCCTGGAGGGTCTGGATGGCGGTCGCGTTGATGCCCTTCGATTCGAGCAAGTCAGCCGGCAGACCCTGCGAGACGTTCTCGCTCTGGTTCGCCAGACGCTTTGCCGTCTCCGTCTCGGCTGCGACGCGGCTCATCTCCGCACGGTAGCGTCCCTCGCTGATGGTTCCGTTCTCGCGAGCTTCCGTGAGGGTCGCCTTGCGCTCGTCGAGTTCGGTCAGGCGCTGTTCGATGTTGTCGAGCTGGGCTTTCACGACGTCTGCCTTGCTGTCGTTCGTGGCAGCCTTGGCGACCTTGATGCCGTAGGCGCGCTCGTCGACTTCGCCCTCTATCTCGGCTTCCTGTACGTCGACAACGCCGGCGAGCTGTTCACCCGGCGCGGTGGCGTTCGCTTCGGTGGTGTTTTCGCTTGTGTCGTTCGTCTGTGCTGGCACGTCACTCGTCGCTGCCATCCCCGCGATGGGGACTGCCGCGACGGCTGCGACGAGGAGTGCAGCCAGGACGATGGTGCTTCGCTGTCTCATTACACTCTCCTCTTGGACGGTAGACTGTATATAAATAGCCAGTACTAACGCCGATTCTCGTCCAGTTAACGCCAATTAATCCGGATTAAAACCGCTTCGAGTCGTGTGGTTCTGAGCCTGTCGCCGAAAACAGACTCTCGAACTATCGGTGGTTTTATATATTACTATTGCTCGTCCTCGTCGTTCGGCTCCAGGTCCACGTCCGGGAGTGTCAGCACGTTCTCGCGACCCAGGCGGAACGATTCGAGTTTGTCGTCGTCGCGGAGGCCGCCGACGACCTGGCTGGTTTTGGCTGCCGTCCAGTCTAGCTCGTCGGCTACTGCTTTCTGTTTGATTCGTCCGCCGTTCTCTTCGAGCAGGCGGAGCACCTGTTCTTCGTTGCTCAACAGGTCCATCGGTGGGCTGTCGTCAGTTGCAGTGTCGGCGGCAGCGGCCGTCGCGCCCGCATCGCCTGCGTCGGGGGTGCCTGTCCCGTTCCCTGTCGCTGCACCGTCGTCGCGGCGGCGGTACAGCCAGGCACCTGCGCCGAGGACGACCGCGGCGACGGCGAGCAAGCCGACGAGCGGGAGGCCACCCTCGTTCCCGTCGCCCGATACCGGTTCAGTCGTCGTCTCGTCGTCCGGTGGGACCGGCGTCTCACCCTGCGGGACGACGACCACGCGCGGCTGACCGGCATCGAAATCTAGCTCGCCCTGCCAGGCGACGCTGTTCTCGCCGGAGGACGTCGCGGTGGGTGTCACGGAGTCGCTGACGTACCCGTCGGGCCACTGTATCTCCAGTGTGGTCTGTGAATCCAGGTAGAACCGGTCGATAGCGTCGCCCGCGCGGACGGTGTCGCCGTCGACGGCGGCGAAGTTCGTCCACTCGAACTCGTAGACGAGGAGTCCGTAGTTTGGCTGAGTCCGCGTCTCGACGGACATGTTCCGAATCGTCATCTCTCGGCCGGTCGCGTTCTCGGCGGTGGCCGCAATCCGTTCCATCCGCTGGCCGAATCTGTCGGTGTACGGCGTCGAGTCGTTCTGTACGTCCCGGCGGAGTTCCTCGAACGCCTCGGTGTCGTTCTCGTCGTCCAGTCGGATGCGGTAGACCACTTCCCACTGGGCGTCCCCGTCTTCTTGCAGGGCCACGTTCAGCCGCGTCGAGTCGGCGTCGACGCTCACCTGTTCGGCGCCAGGCTGTCCGAAGGCTCCGGCGGTTCCCGCAGTCACCAGCAGTACGGCGACCATCGTTACGACAGCGCGTCCGACACTCTTCGCCATTCCTGTCGTGCGGATTTGCGCTACTCACTCAAACCGTTTGTTGCCGCGCCCGGGCCAGAAGGGATTTGGGGAGCGCGACCCAGTCTCCCCCCATGCGCGCTGATATCGACGTCGATACACTTCTGAAAATCGTCCTCATTCTGGCCGTCGTCTGGCTCGCCCTCGAAATCCTCGGTGAGATACTGGGAGCGCTCGCGTGGCTGCTCGCACCACTCCCGAAGCTGTTTGGTCTCGTCCTCATCATCCTCGTCGTGCTGTACCTGCTCGACCGCATCTAACGACGCGCTTTTTGCTGGCTCTCTCTTTCGTTCGTCTGTGTACAGTCTGAATGTTCCGCCGCCCAGCGAGGTTACCGCGCTGGCGCAGTCGCTGGCCCGCGAACTGCCGATGGCACGCGCTCGTGCGCGCGGAGAGCATACGCTGGTGGCCAAGCGACTTGGTGTCGGCGACCGGACGGACTTCCATCCCGTCGCCGCTCGCGTCCGTGACGCGCTCGCTGGGACGCCCACGTTCGAGGTTCGGACGGACGGTATCGATTACTTCGCCGAGGACCCCGTCGGTCCCTCGCCGGTGGTGTATCTTTCTATCGAGAGTCCGGAACTGTACCG
The DNA here is from genome assembly GCA_036625595.1 of Haloarculaceae archaeon. Lineage (GTDB taxonomy): Archaea > Halobacteriota > Halobacteria > Halobacteriales > Haloarculaceae > Salinibaculum. The sequence goes on from JAZKTK010000034.1 coordinate 4,248, forward strand.
GCTGCATCGCCGGCTGTGCGACATTATCGACCCCGTTGCCAACTTCGAAGGTGACGACTACACGCCCCACGTCACTATCGCCCGCGGTGGGGACATCGACGCCGCCGACCGACTGGCCGAGCAGGGTGCCGACCCGGTAACCTGGACAGTGACGGAACTGCAGTTCTGGGACGCCAGGCGCTCGCTGGCGGCCGGGACGGTGTCGCTTCCGGCCTGAACTGTCGACCGCGCGGACAGACACGTTTTTGGGCTGGCCGCCCGTGCCCATCCAATATGGATTATCAAGAAGTCGAAGGCGCTCGCGAGTTCGTCGCGCGCCTCGAACACGGCAGGGACTGGCGCGGCCAGATCGAGGATTTCGCCGAATCGGAGGGCATCGACGCTGCGTTCTTCTTCGGTCTCGGCGCAGTGCAGGATGCCGTCCTCAGTTTCTACGACCAGGACGACAAGGAGTACCGCGACATCGAGTTCGACGAACCGCTGGAAGTCGTGCCCGCTGTCGGCAACATCTCGTGGCTGAACGACGAGCGCTTTGCGCACACGCACGTGACCCTCTCGCGCGACGACGGCACCACCGTCGCCGGCCACCTCGACAGCGCCACCACGTTCGCGGGCGAACTGTACGTCCGGGAGTTCGACACGGAACTCGTCCGGGAACACGACGACGTGACCGACCTGGACCTCTGGCCGCTGTGAGAATGGCAGGACGGGCGAACCGACGATGAGACCCGACGACGAGCGCTACTTCGAGCGTCTCGAAGCCGAACTCGACGACGCCTTCGACGTGGCAAACGCCGCCCGTGAGCGGGGCGGCGACCCAACGACCGAAGTGGAGATTCCGGTCGCCAGAGACATGGCCGACCGCGTCGAGAACATCCTCGGCATCGACGGTGTCGCCGAGCGCGTCCGCGAACTCGAAGGCCAGATGAGCCGCGAGGAGGCGGCCCTGGAACTCGTCGAGGACTTCGTCGAGGGGACTGTCGGCGATTACGACACCCGCGCGGGCAAAGTCGAGGGTGCGGTCCGAACCGCCGTTGCCCTGCTCACCGAGGGTGTCGTCGCCGCGCCCATCGAGGGAATCGACCGGGTCGAACTACTCGAAAACGACGACGGCACAGAGTTCATCAACGTCTACTACGCCGGCCCGATTCGCTCTGCAGGCGGGACCGCACAGGCCCTGTCAGTGCTCGTTGCGGACTACGCCCGGACACTGCTTGACATCGACGAGTACAAACCCAGAGACGACGAGGTCGGACGCTACGCCGAGGAAATCGCGCTGTACGATGCAGAGACCGGACTCCAGTACTCGCCCAAGGAAAAGGAGACGGAGTTTATCGCCCAGCATATGCCCATCATGCTCGATGGCGAGGCCACCGGCGACGAGGAAGTTTCGGGGTTCCGTGACCTCGACCGGGTCGACACGAACTCCTCCCGCGGCGGGATGTGTCTCGTCCTCGCTGAGGGGATTGCGCTGAAGGCGCCGAAGATTCAGCGCTACACCGGTTCGCTCGACGACGTGGAGTGGCCGTGGCTCCAGGACCTTATCGACGGCAACTACAAGTCTGACGGCGATACCGACGACGACCATGCAGACGACGATGCTGCGGCCAGCGATGAGAGCGGCGACGACGGCGACGACACCGACGGGGACGACGAGCGGGCAGGACCGCCGCGCGTCGACCCCTCGAAGAAGTTCCTCCGTGACCTCATCGCCGGTCGACCAGTCTTCTCTCATCCCAGCGAGTCCGGTGGCTTTCGACTGCGCTACGGCCGCGCGCGCAATCACGGATTTGCGACGGCCGGCGTCCACCCTGCGGCGATGCACCTCGTCGACGACTTTCTCGCAACGGGAACTCAGATAAAGACCGAACGGCCCGGCAAGGCCGCCGGCGTCGTCCCTGTCGACACCATCGAAGGCCCGACAGTCCGGATGGCAAACGGCGACGTGCGCCGCATCGACGACGCAGCGGAGGCGCTCGAACTCCGCAACGGCGTCGAGAAGATCATCGACCTGGGCGAGTACCTGGTCAACTACGGCGAGTTCGTCGAGAACAACCATCCGCTCGCACCCGCCTCCTACACCGTCGAGTGGTGGAGACAGGAGTTCGAGGACGCGGGCGGTCCCGTCCAGGCAATGCGTGACTCTACGGACGTGGACCTCGCCGACCCGACACCTGCGGAGGCACTCGAGTGGGCCACCGACTACGACGCACCGATTCATCCGAAATACACCTACCTCTGGCACGACGTGAGCGTCGACGACATGCTGGCACTCGCCGACGCACTCGACGAGGCCGAAATCGCTGCCGGCGACGGCGCACTCGCCGGGCAGGCAAGCGACGCCAGCGGCGACCTGGTCCTCCCGCGAACCGAGACCGTGACGACGGTGCTGGAGCGCTTGCTCGTCACGCACACCCAGGACGAGGAGACACTCCACGTTCCCGACTGGCGGCCGCTCGTCCGAACGCTCGGTTTCTCGTCGGATCTGCAGCGTTCGTGGACAGCATCGGACCTCTCCGAGCACGCCCGAACATACGACGACAGCCAGAACGCAATCGAGGCCGTCAACGAAATTTCACCGTTTACCGTTCGCGAGCGCGCTCCCACGCGCATCGGCAACCGGATGGGTCGCCCTGAGAAATCCGAGGAACGAGAACTCTCCCCGGCAGTCCACACGCTCTTTCCCATCGGCGAGGCCGGTGGGAGCCAGCGCTCGGTCGGCGACGCAGCACAGCATGGCGATGCCGTCGAAGGCACGAAAGGCGACGTGGAGGTCGAAGTGAGCCGACGGGACTGCACCGACTGTGGTACCCGGACTTTCCGTGCGCGCTGTCCCGACTGTGGCGGCACGACCGAGGCCGTCTACGTCTGCCGGGACTGCGAACGCGAGGTCGAACCCGACGAGTCCGGCCGCGCGGAGTGTCCCAACTGCGAGACGCTCGCCTCGCCCACGCAGTACGAGACTATCGACATCAACACCGAATTTCGAGACGTGCTGAAAAACGTCGGCGAGCGCCCCGCTGCGTTTGACAAACTGAAAGCAGTCAAGGGGCTCTCCTCCGAGGAGAAGATTCCCGAACCGATGGAGAAGGGGATCCTCCGGGCGAAACACGACGTGTCGGCGTTCAAAGACGGCACCGTCCGCTACGACATGACCGACCTGCCGGTCACGTCGGTCCGTCCCGAGGAACTCGACGTCACCGTCGATCACTTCCGGGAACTGGGCTACGAGACGGACATCAACGGCGACCCACTGGAGTTCGACGACCAGCTGGTCGAACTCAAGGTCCAGGACATCGTCCTCTCTGATGGCGCGGCCGAGCACATGCTCCAGACCGCCGATTTCGTCGACGACCTCCTCACGCAGTACTACGGCCTCGAACCCTACTACGAACTGGAGGAGCGCGACGACCTCGTCGGCGAACTCGTCTTCGGGATGGCCCCCCACACGAGCGCGGCAGTTGTCGGGAGAGTGATTGGTTTTACGAGTGCCGCTGTCGGATATGCGCATCCGTACTTTCACGCCTCGAAACGTCGGAATTGCGACGGTGACGAAGATTGTGTAATGCTGCTTTTAGACGGACTTTTGAACTTTAGTATCAAATTCCTGCCAAATCAGAGGGGGGGTCGAATGGACGCGCCCTTGGTCATGTCTTCACGCATCGACCCCTCCGAAATCGACGACGAGGCCCACAACATGGACATCATGCGCGAGTACCCACTGGCGTTCTACGAGGCTACCCGGGAGATGGCAGACCCCGGTGAAGTCGAGGACGTGATGACCATCGCCGAGGAGAATCTGGGGACCGACCGGGAGTACACCGGCTTCGACCACACCCACGATACGACCAACATCGCGGCAGGGCCGGCGCTGTCGGCCTACAAGACGCTGGGGTCGATGCAGGAGAAGATGGACGCGCAGTTGCTGATTTCCCGGAAACTCCGGGCGGTCAACGAGACGGACGTGGCCGAGCGCATCATCGAATATCACTTCCTGCCGGATCTGCTGGGGAATCTCAAGGCCTTCTCGAGTCAGGAGGTTCGGTGTCTGGGCTGTGGGGAGAAGTTCAGGCGCGCGCCGCTGACGGGGGATTGCCCGGAGTGTGGCGGCGACATCACCCTGACAGTGCACGAGGGGTCGGTCAACAAGTACATGGACACCGCGATTCGGGTTGCCGAGGAGTTCGGCACGCGAACCTACACGAAACAGCGCCTGAAGATTCTGGAAAAGCGAATCGAGCGCGTGTTCGAAAATGACAAAAACAAACAGAGCGGGATTGCCGACTTCATGTAACCCGGTCGGCGGTCAGTCTTCTCGCAGAACGATTCTGTGGCGGTGAACACTGCTGACCCGGATTGGTGCCTCGTGCTCGAACCGGAAGGCATCGCGCAACACCTCTGCTCGCGTTCGCCCGCCGTCGACCGTTATCGAGAGCATCGGCGTCATCTCGGTATCGTCGTCGTAGTGAGATACCGACACGTCGTCGCCGTAGTTGGCGCTGAGGCGGTCACCAATCGCCGCGAGCGTCGGTGGGTTCGCGTCTGAGTAAGGCGGTGACTCTGGTCCCATACCAGTCTATTCGACTGAACAACAATTAGACCAGCGACTGTTGACAATCGAGTGGTGGGTACGTCTCAGTCCGTGACAGCGTCTCCACGAGTCCACGCGTCAGACTCACTCCCGCCGAAAGCGCGTTGTCGAGTCCCCTTCGAAACGGGGGCCACTGCCGATTTCGTCGAAGCCAGCGTCGAGGGCAGCGGCGCGCACGTCCGCCTCGCCTTCGGGGACGAGCAGTTCGACGGCCATCCCTTCGGCGTCGGCGAAGCTGAGTGGCTCCTCGAGCAGTCGGTCGAAACTGTCTCTGTCCCCTTCCAGTTGTGTGACGTGGACGGTCCGCTCGCGGGCGTCGTAGCTGACGAAGCCGACGATTTCTTCGTCGCGTTCGGCGACGCGGACTGTCCGGTCGTGGACGAGATTGCGCATCACGTCGCGGGGGGCGTCTGTCAGCGCCGCGAGTCGGCCGGCGTCGGCCTCGACGGCGTCCCGTACGTCCATGCCCACCAGTTAGAACGGCACGCCAATTAAACCACAGGCCGGCAGCACCCCAGATGAACACAGTTATCCACAGCGACGACAAACCCCGGGCTAATGAGTTACGTCCACATGCGACGGGTGACGGTATGCGAATCGTAGCAAAGTTCGGCGGAACGAGCGTCGCCAACGGCGACCGAATCAACCGTGCTGCAGATTCGATCGCGGCGGCCGTGGAGGCCGGGCACGAAGTGGCTGTCGTCGTCTCGGCGATGGGCGGAACGACCGACCTCCTGCTCGACGAGATGAAGTTCGACGCAAGCGAGGCCGACCGCGCCGAAATCGTCTCGATGGGCGAGCGGACGTCCGTTCGGATGCTGAAAGGAGCACTCGAATCCCGCGGTATCGACGCCGAGTTCCTCGAACCCGGTCGGCCCGAGTGGCCGATTATTACCGACGAGTACGGCGAAGTCGACGTCGAGGAGACGACCCGCCGTGCAAAGTCGTGCGCCGAGGAGATGGCCGACGGCATGGTTCCGGTCATCACCGGCTTTCTCGCACAGGACCACGACGGCACCATCACGACGCTCGGCCGCGGCGGCAGCGACACCACCGCCGTCATGCTGGGCAACTACATGGACGCCGACGAAGTCGTCATCGTCACCGACGTGGAAGGCGTCATGACGGGCGACCCCAACGTCGTCGAAGGCGCACGCAACGTCGGCGAAATCACCGTCGACGAACTCCGAAACCTCTCGTTTCGCGGTGCGGAAGTCGTCGCCCCCTCTGCGCTCCGGTACAAGAGCGGGGACCTCTCTGTCAGGGTCGTCCACTACCAGCACGGCGACCTCCTGACCGGCGGCACCTCCATCGAGGGGCAGTTCGAGAACCTCATCGCACTCCACGAGCGCGAACTGGTCTGTCTGACTGCTGCCGGGCGTGCAATCCGGAACCAGCCCGGCATCCTCGCGCAGTTGTCGGGCGCACTCGCCGATGCAGACATCAACGTCGAGACGGTCGCGAGCGGGATGGACTCCATCTCCTTTTATGTCGACCACAAGCACGCGGCCGAAGCCGAGATGCTCCTGCACGACGAGGTCGTCGCTGACGAGACTCTCTCGAGTGTCACCGAAGAGGAAGGCATCGCGGCCATCCGCGTCACTGGCGGGGAACTCCAGAGCCAGGAGGCAGCGGTCAAGGATATTCTCGACCCGCTTGCCGACCAGCACATCTACCTCCACGACGTCATCACCAGCGCAACCTCCGTCTCGCTGTTCGTGCCGTGGGAGAAACGGGAGGAGGCGCTCGACCTCATTCAGGACGTTATCTGAGCGCACTGTCTACCGGCCGCGCCGAAGACGCCTTCCGATTTCTGCCGGCAACCCGGCCTCGCTGACGGCGTCGACAACCCTGTCGATGTCGTACTGTGTGCGATACTCTTCGACTGACATCTCTGCCAGGTCCAGCACTGCGTAGGCCGCTCGCGGGTCGCCGTCGCGTGGTTGTCCGACGCTGCCGGGGTTGACGACGATACCCTCCTCGAAGACCGCGCTGTGCTGGAGATGCGTATGGCCGAGAACGAGTACGTCCTCCGTACCGAGCAGCCCCGGTGCGAAGTCCTCGGGGAACGTGTACCGGTCGGGGTCGTCGGGGTGGCCGTGGACGACCTTCACCCGCTCGTCACAGACGAGACGCTCGTCGGGGAGGGTGCGGAGCCACTCTATCTGGGACTGACTGAGCGTCTCCCTGGCGTGACGGACGCCCGCGCCCGCCTGACTGTTGAAGCTGAAGTCGTCACCGCCGGCGACCGCACGGTCGTGATTTCCCATCACCGTCGGAATCGAGCGCTCGCGGACCACCTCGACGCAGTCGGCGTGCCAGGGGTTGTAGCCGACCACGTCGCCGGCACACACGAGGGTATCGACGGACGGCATGTCTTCGAGGACGGCATCGAGTGCGACTTTGTTGCCGTGGATGTCAGAGATGAGACCGACGCGCATGGTGGATATGACTGCTGGGAGGGTCTTAATTTCGTGGTCGGTCGCCTCGCTGGGTTTTTGCTCCCCGCGGTGATGCATACGGGTAGATGGACCTGGAGTCGATACCCGGCGTCGGTGCGAAGACGGCCGACGCGCTGGGGGAACTGGACGATCCCGAACGGGCACTGGAAGCCGGTGACGTTGCCGCACTCGCTCGTGCACCCGGCATCAGCGAGGGTCGGGCCGCTCGCATCGCACGAGGGGCAATCCGGGCGAGCCACGACGACCCCGGTGGCTTCGCGGCCACGCCGCGTGCCCGCGAGATTCACCAGCAGGCACTCGACCTCCTGCAGTCCCGGACAGTCACCGACTACGCGGCCAAACGGTTGGAGACGCTGTACCCAAGCGGCGTCGAGTCGCGTATCGAAGAAGTGCGGGCGCTCGCCAGGGATGCAATCGAGCGCAATCCCGACCCCTCGGTCATCGACGTGCTCGAAGACGTAGAGCCGCTTTCGGAGCCAAGCGGCGTTCGGGTTCGCGACCGGTGTCTCGCCACGCGAGACGCCGAGACCTACGCCGCCGCGCGCGAGGCGATTCCCGAGGTCAGCGTCGAAGTCGTCGACGACACGCAGCAACTCGCGGAACTCGCCCGCGGCTACGCCACCGTCGTCGCCCTCGACGAGGCGTTCGCCGGCGTGGACGTGGAGGGTGACGTTCGCGTCCAGCCGGACGCCCTCGACAACCCCGTCGAAGTCGTCCCCGAGCGTGCCCTCCAGTTTTTCGCGACGAACCGCGACCGCATCCGCGCGGCCGCCGCCGTCCACCGCGAAGCAGATATCGGCGCCCCCTGTGACCTGTCTGCGCTGGAGGAGGCGCTGGCGACGCTCGACACCGACGGCTCGGTCCGCGGCGACGAGGAACTCGACCGGCTCACGACGGCCGTCGACGATATCGACGCGGCCGTCTCCACAGCCGAAAGCGTCGCTAACGACCACCTTCGCGAGGCAATCGAGGAGCGGGACGTGACCATCGAGGGCACCGACTTGCTCTCGCTGGTCGAGCGCGGCGCGGGCGTCGACTCGCTGCTCGACCGGGAACTGGCCGACGAGTACGACGACGCAGTCGAAGCCGCTCGCGACCACCTCGTCGACGCGCTCCAGTTACAGGATACGGAGGCGATTGCCCGCCGCGCCTTCGGTGACGACCCAACCTATCCCGTCGAACACGACGAGGGCGCAATCAGCCGACTGCGCGAGGAGTTGACCGCTGCACGCGACAGGCGGGCAGCCCAGCGCAAGCGCGAACTCGCACGCACGCTCGCGGACCTCCGGGAGCCGGCAGCAGACCTCGTCGACGCGGCACTTCACCGGGACCTCGAACTCGGTATCTCTCGCTTCGCCGACGATTTCGACTGCACGATGCCCGAGTTCGGCGGGACCGGCTTCGACATCGAAGGCGGCCAGTCGCCGCTGCTGGACGTGCCCTTCGAGGACGTCGAACCAATCGACTACCGCGTCGAGGGGGTCGCGCTGCTCTCGGGCGTCAACAGCGGGGGGAAGACATCGACGCTGGACCTGGTTGCGCTCGTCGTCACGCTCGCGCATATGGGGCTGCCGGTACCGGCCGACCGCGCGCGCATCGAGCGTATCGGCGAACTCCACTACCACGCCAAGACGCAGGGGACGCTCGACGCCGGCGCGTTCGAGTCGACACTGCGGGAGTTTGGCACCCTTGTACAGGGCGTCGACAGCGACCGCCCGGTTCTCGTCCTGGTCGACGAACTGGAGAGTATCACCGAACCGGGCGCGAGTGCGAACATCATGGCGGGTATCCTCGAATCGCTCTCGGAGCGGTCCGCAACAGCGGTGTTCGTCTCGCACCTCGCCAGAGAGATACAGGCGGCCGCGGCGACCGAAATTACCGTCGACGGCATCGAAGCCGAAGGGCTGGAAAACGGGGAATTGAAAGTCAATCGCACCCCAGTCAAGGGTCGGCTCGCGCGGTCGACACCGGAACTCATCGTCGAGAAACTGGCCGGGGACAGCGAGGACGACTTCTACGCGTCGTTGCTCGAGAAGTTCTCGTGACGGACGCTGCTGGCGTGAGTATGCTGTTCTGCAATAGGATTAAGTGGCGGCGACGGCTCGGTGAAAGTGATGACCGACGACCCCGAGGAGGGGATGCTGTCCTGGGACGAATCCGTGTTCAGGGACGAACACGTCTTCGAAATCGACTACGTTCCCGAGACGTTCATCCACCGCGGGACGCAGATGGAGAGCCTGAAGTACGCACTCCGGCCGGCAGTGCGTGGCTCGCGCCCGCTGAACGTCATGGCCCAGGGACCGCCGGGCACGGGGAAGACGACGGCGGTCCAGATTCTGTTCGACGAACTCACCGCCCAGACTGACGTGCAGGCGGTGCGGGTCAACTGCCAGGTCAACTCCACCCGGTACTCCGTGTTCTCGCGGCTCTTCCAGGGTGTGTTCGACTACGAACCGCCCTCCTCGGGTATCTCGTTCAAGAAACTCTTCTCGCAGGTGACCGACCAACTCGTCGAAGACGACGAAGTGCTGGTGGTCGCGCTCGACGACGTGAACTACCTCTTTTACGAGTCTGAGGCCTCCGATACGCTGTACTCGCTGCTTCGCGCCCACGAGGAACAGGGCGGGGCGAAAATCGGCGTCATCGTCATCTCTTCGGACCTCGACCTCGATATGATAGAGGAACTGGACAGCCGCGTCCAGTCGGTGTTCCGCCCCGAGGAGGTGTACTTTCCCAACTACGACGAGGGCGAAATCGTCGAGATTCTCCGCGAACGCGCCGACAGGGGTTTTCACGACGGTGTTATCGACGCGCCAGTACTGGACCGGGTCGCGGAACTCACCGCAGCGCAGGGTGGTGACCTCCGGGTCGGTATCGACCTGCTGCGGCGGGCCGGCCTCACCGCAGAGATGCGGGCCTCTCGGACTGTCGAACACCAGGACGTGGAGGAAGCCTACGACAAGTCGAAGTACGTCCACCTCTCCCGGCGGCTACAGGAACTGTCGGACTCCGAAACCGCGCTCGTGGAGGTCATCGCCGAACACGACGGCGAGCGCGCCGGCGACATCTACGACGCGTTTTCCGACCGCACGGACCTGGGGTACACCCGCTACTCCGAAATCATCAACAAACTCGACCAGCTCGGCATTATCGACGCCGACTACACTGATGTCGACGGTCGCGGCCGCTCGCGGCAGCTCTCCCTGAAATACGACGCTGACGCCGTGCTCGACCGTCTCTAGAATTTGCTTACCCGCTCTGTGTCTGTCGTTGCCGCTCGCTTGCCCGAGCGTTTACATCTGAATACAACGTAAATGGGGTTGGTAAGCACGTCCTACCGACGCCGGTACGACGGAGAATCAGTCAGGCGAGTGCCTCGAACGTCCGCTCGGCCCACTTGACGGCGTACGCAGGGCCGTGTTCGCGGTAGGCGTCGGCGTCGAGTGCGTCGAACGGAGTCGGGATGTCGGCGGCGTGCTTGATGGCGCTACAGGCCAACTCGGCGGCGTCGCCAAAGTCCGTCTCTCCGCTGGCCATCGCCGTCGAGAGACCGGACAGCCGGGGTTCGAGTCGCTCGCCGGCGTCCAGCCAGGCATCGAACAGTGCCGGATGTGTGTCGCCCCACTCGGCGAAAATATCGCGGGTCTGTAACCCGAGATACGCGTCGTAACAGGCCGCGGCGACCTGGTATATCTCGGCTGGCTCCAGATATGCTGCTGTGGCGGCGTGAAACGCCGGATACGAATCGCCGAAAAACTGCAGGAAGTGCTCGGGTTCGTCCAGTCCGACTTCGACGAACGCCTCGGCGAGCAAAAAGTCGACGAACGGCTCAGGTGACCCCTCCAGTCGCGGCTTGACGAAGACGGCCGGTGGGTCGGTCTGACGGGTCCAGACGACGCCGCCGTCACCCGGCATGCCGATAGTGAACTGCTCGCCGGCAAAGCGGTGGAGAATCTCCGGCGCATCCGCGGGGACCCACTCGCTGGGAACGCTCACAGGGTCGAGTGCGTCGACCAGCAATCCAAGCTCCTCGGCCTGTGCGGGTGGAATCGTCTCGAAGTCCCGCTCGCAATCGAAGACGAGCGTGGCGGGCGCGTACTCGTCACGGACCGCGCTCACGTCGTCGCCGAGCGTGCGCTCGCTGAACATCAGGCCAGTGCGAGGTTGGCCACGAGAGCCCCGACAAGCAGTGCCGAGAGGACGATTGTACCGATGGTAACCTTCGTTGCGTTGCTCATACTGGACCCTTCCACCAGCAGTATTAAAAAGGCACAGATTTCGAGCTATCCCAGGGACCAAAGTTAAGCCCTGGCCGCCGTACAGTCCGAGTATGACTGACGAAACACCGGTCAGCGAAATCATGAGCAGTCCCGTCATCACAGTCACACAGGATACGACAGTCGCGGAGGCTGCCGAAGTCCTCGCCGACGAACACGTCGGCTCGCTCGTCGTCGGCGACGACATCATCGAAGGCATCGTCACCGAGACGGACATCGTCCGGGCAGTCGGTGACGGACTCGACCTCTCGGCGACGACTGTCGCGGACATCATGACCGACCCCGTCGTCACTATCCGTCCACACGAGGCGGTCCGCACTGCCGGCGAACGGATGGGCCACAACGGCGTCAAGAAGCTACCAGTCACCGAAAACGGCGAGCCCGTCGGCATCGTCACGACGACCGACCTCGCTCACTTCTTCCCGCGCAACCGAATCAAGATGGCCTCCCAGCCCGAACGCGACGTGAACGAAGGCGAGTTCGAATAGTCAGTCCGACACCCCGACGCCCGCACGCCGGGCGACTGCCTTCCATCGTCCAGACCAGAACCGCCCCGTATTCACTACTGCTTTCGTGTAGAAATCGCCGACTATTGCGAGAAATATCGCCGGATAGCCCAGCCCCATCCCTGGCGCGAGGGAGAGACCGGCCACGCTGACCGTAACCGCTGTCGGGAGCGCCAGCGCTGCGAGTGGCAGTCGGACGACGTACGACCCCAGAAACGTCCCGTAGAGCGGCCAGCGGGTGTCCCCAGCGCCGCGCAGACTCCCTCGCATCGTCCGAGAGGCGGAAAACCCGGCCGTGGCGAGGCCGAACACGCGGATGAAATCGACGGTGAGGGCGACGTGTTCGGTCCCGAATGCGGTGGCGATGGGCCGGGCTGCGAGCACGAGTACGCCTGCGACCAGCAGTTGCGTTGCCAGCCCCAACCGGAGCGTCTGCCAGCCGTACTCGTTCGCACCGTCTTCGTCGCCCGCACCGAGTGACTGTCCGACGAGCGCACTGGCGGCCGTCGAGTAGCCCCACGCCGGCATCAGCGCGAGCAGCATGACCCGGCGACCGATTGCGTAGGCCGCGACCGCCGGCGTCCCGAGCACGCCGAGAATGAACAGGAACGGAAAACGGGCCGTCGACTGGAGCAGCCGCATCCCCGTCAGCGGCGTGGCGACGCGGACAATCTCCCGAAGGAGGCCGCCGTCGAACTGCCGACCGCCGAGTGGCAACGTCACATCGTAGCGGCCCGAGGCCAGGAGTGCGAAGAAGACGATTGCGGCGATGATGTTGGCTACCGCAGTGCCCAGCGCCGCGCCGACGACGCCGAGTGCCGGGAACGGTCCCAGTCCGAAGACCAGCACTGCGTTGAGAACGACGTTCGTCGGCAGGGTGAGCAGGCGGACGTACATCGGGGTTCGAGTGTCGCCGCTGCCCGCGAGTGCGCGTGCAGCGACCATACTCCAGAACCGGAAGGCCAGCGAGAGCATCACGACCTGGAGGTAGGCCCCGCCGTAGCGGACGACGGCGGGGTCCGCTGTCAACACGCCGACCAGCGGCTCGGCGTACACCCAGGAAGCGACCGTCAGCGGGAGCGAGACCGCGAGCGAGAGCCACAGCGACTGCTTGACCGCGAGATTTGCACGGGCACGCTCGCCTGCACCCTGCAGTCGGGAGACGACGCTAATCGTCCCCGAGGTCAGCGCCAGCGAGAGGCCAAAGCCGATGAAGTAGTACTGAAAGCCGAGTTCTAACCCGGCGATGGCGGCGTCGCCGAGCGCGATGCCGACGAAGAGGAAATCGGCCATCCGCAACAGGACCCGAAGCCCGCCGGTCACCATCACCGGAACCGCGAGGTCGAACGCTTCGGTCGCTTTCACGCGCTCGACGAGACCAAGCCGGGCGAGGGTCGCCGGGAACCAGTCGAGCAGTCGCCGGACCGACGTACGGACGCCCATCTATTCGCCTGTTCGTCGCCAGCGCTACCTGCCTTTCGACTGCCAGAAGCCGACCGTCACCGCCGTTTTTCCGGTAGGAGCGCGTACCTGTTCGCCATGGCTGTCGGCGACACGTACACTCACGAGCGCACGTTCACCCACGAGGACGTTCTGCAGTTCGCGGCGCTGACCGGGGACGACCAGTCACGGCACACCGACCCTGACGAGGAGGGACGCCTGCTCGTCCAGGGGCTCCTGACGGGGAGTTTGCTGACGAAAATCGGGGGTGACCACGAAGTCCTCTCGCGACGTATCGACCTGCACTTCTCGAACCCAGTGTACACCGGCCAGCAGCTGACCTGCCGGTGGACGACCGACCACCTCGACGACCGCGGCGAACACACGTATCTGGAGGCGTCTGTCGTGGTCGAACGACCCGGCGAGCGGGCTCCCGAGGTCGTGCTGGAGGCAACCGTCGAGGGATACATCTGACCGGTCAGGGAATCAGCTGTTCGCCGTCGTCGTCGTAGACTGCGATAGCGTCGACCGGGCAGGCGCGGGCGGCGAACTTCGCGTCGAGTTCGACATCTTCGGGTACTTCACGGACGAACAGTCCGTCCTCGGTTTCCTCGCTGTCCCGAAGCACCGCTTTCCCCGCATCCTTGTCCTCCTCGAAGGCGTCCCACTCTGCGACACACTGGAACATTCCGATACACGTGTCGCGGTCGTATTCGATTCGCATACACTGCCATGAGAAGTCGGCCGGTAAAAGCGTGTGGACTACTAGCAGGAGTGACCCGGGCAGACGGTTTCTGCCGAACGAATGTTTAAACGGCGGCACGCCCCACCCACGCATAATGGACGTTGCGGACATCCCGGGCGTGCCCGACTGGTTGCCCGACCACCTGCGCGAGCAGGGCATCGAGTCGCTGTACCCGCCACAGGCCGAGGCCGTCGAGGCTGGCATCACCGAAAGCGAGAGCCTCGTCGCCTCGATACCAACCGCCAGTGGCAAGACACTCATCGCGACACTGGCGATGCTCTCGGCTATCGAACGACAGGGGAAGGCCCTCTACATCGTCCCGCTGCGCGCACTCGCCAGCGAGAAGCAGGCCGACTTCGAGGAGTACGAACAGTACGGCCTCGACATCGGCGTCTCGACGGGCAACTACGAATCGGAAGGCGGCTGGCTCGCGGACAAGGACATCGTCGTCGCGACCAGCGAGAAGGTAGATTCCCTCGTGCGAAACGACGCGCCGTGGCTCGACGACCTCTCCTGTGTCGTCGCTGACGAGGTCCACCTCGTCGATGACAACGAGCGCGGCCCGACGCTGGAGGTCACGCTCGCGAAACTCCGCTCGCTGAACCCCTCGCTGCAGACCGTCGCGCTCTCGGCGACGATCGGCAACGCGGGCGAGCTGGCCGACTGGCTCGACGCCGAACTGGTCGATTCGGACTGGCGACCCATCGAGCTCCAGAAGGGCGTCCACTACGGCGATGCGCTTCACCTCGAAGACGGCAGTCAGTCCCGCGTCGCAGTACAGAACAGCGAGGATCAGACCGCTGCCGTCGTCCGCGATACGCTCGAAGACGACGGCTCCTCGCTGGTGTTCGTCAACTCCCGGCGCAACGCCGAGGCTGCCGCACGCCGACTGACCGGCACGACTGAGGCCTTTCTCTCCAGTGAGGAACGGGAGACACTCGAGGAAATCGCCGCAGAGATCCGCGACGTGAGCGATACCGAGACCAGCGAGGACCTGGCCGACGCCGTCGCGAAGGGGGCGGCTTTTCACCATGCCGGCCTCGCACGCGCCCACAGATCACTCGTCGAAGACGCCTTTCGGGACCGACTCCTCAAAGTCGTCTCGGCGACTCCAACCCTCGCGGCGGGGGTCAACACCCCCAGTCGCCGCGTCGTCGTTCGGGACTGGCGGCGCTACGACGGGACGATGGGCGGCATGAAGCCCCTCTCAGTGCTGGAGGTCCACCAGATGATGGGCCGTGCCGGGCGGCCGGGACTGGACCCCTACGGTGAGGCGGTGCTCGTCGCGTCCAGCCACGACGAACTCGACGAACTGTTCGAGCGGTACGTCTGGGCCGATCCCGAACCCGTCGAGTCGAAACTGGCCGCCGAACCCGCACTCAGAACGCACATTCTCGCGACCGTCGCGTCGAACTTCGCACGCTCGCGCGAAGGAGTGCTCGACTTTCTGGAGGGGACGCTCTACGCCGAACAGACCGCCGACCGCCAGCGACTCGAACAGGTCACCGACAACGTCATCGAGTATCTGGTGCGCAATAATTTCCTGACCCAGGAGGGCGAGGAACTCTCACCGACGAGTCTCGGCCACACCGTCTCCCGTCTCTACCTCGACCCGATGAGTGCCGCCGAAATCATCGATGGATTGCGGGCTGCAAAGCGCGACACTGGAGCGACAACCACCGACGCGACGGACGAAGCCGGCAGCTTCCAGACAGCCAGCGAACTCCGCGAGCAGGGCGGCGGTGGCGAGGAGACTCCCGAACTCACCGCACTTGGTCTCTACCATCTCGTCGCGCGCACGCCGGACATGTACGAACTCTACCTCCGTTCGGGTGACGAGGAGACGTACACCGAAATTGCCTACGAGCGAGAAAATGAGTTGCTGGGTCGCGCCCCCTCGGAGTACGAGGACCGCTTCGAGGACTGGCTGTCGGCACTGAAGACCGCCCGCCTGCTCGAAGACTGGGCCAGCGAACTCGACGAGGACGAGATTACCGACCGCTACAGCATCGGGCCGGGCGACATCCGCGGGAAAGTCGAGACTGCCCAGTGGTTGCTCGGGGCAGCGGAGTCGCTCGTCTCGGAACTCGACGTCGACGCCGTGCCCGCGATTCGGGAGGCACGGACCCGCGCCGAACACGGCGTTCGGTCGGAACTGGTCGCCCTCGCTGGCGTTCGTGGCGTGGGTCGCAAGCGCGCTCGTCGTCTCTTCGAGGCCGGCATCGAGACACGGGCGGACCTTCGCGACGCCGACAAGGCTGTCGTCCTGGCGGCGCTCCGGGGCCGGGAGAAGACCGCAGAGAACGTCCTCGAAAACGCCGGCCACCGCAACCCGTCGATGGCTGACGTGGAACCATCCGACGACGTTTCCTACGAAGGAACAGATGATGGTGTGTCGGCGGAGGCCGACCAGACTGCCGCCGACGACCAGGCAAACCTGGGTGATTTCTGATGCGGGTTGTCGAGGGTACGGCGACAGTCGAGAACGTGGATGCCTTCGTCGAGGAGTTGGGAGCCATCGGCGCGGAGTACGGTGTCGCGGTCCAGGCGTTCGACGCTCGGTACGTCGTCGGGCGCGACCATCTGGAGCGAGCGGTGGCGCTGGCCAACCGGGCCGCAGAGCGCGAGGAGATGATCGCCCGGAATCGTGCGGTCGAGATACTGCTGTACGCCGCCGGACGCCGACAGATAAACCGCGCGCTCGAGATGGGTGTCGACGTGGGAACGTCCTCGGCAGTTGTGGTCGTCGACGGTGGACCCGGTGGCGGCGACGAAGCGGGTGCAGCGGCGGCGGTCAGAGACCGACTCGACCCCGCAGAGACGCTCGGCGAGTACGACCGTGAGCGCGTCATGAACTTTTTCGATATCTCCGAACGCGAACTGGGGGCCACCGACGGCACGCTCGCCGACGTGGTCTGTGAGCGCGTCGCGCTGTTGACTGTCGAGCGATGAGCCGACTCACCGACTCCATCAGTATCGGCGGCGTCGAGATACCGAACAGACTCTACCGTGCGCCGTTACTCGAGTGTGCCGGCAACGGTCCCGACGCCGTCGAGACGCTCGTCGACGAACTCGAACCCGCCGCCCAGGCGGGTGCTGGCCTCATTTTCCAGGGGGCAAGCATCGTCACGCCGGAGGGTGGCTGTGCCGCGCCAAACATGACGCGGGTCCACGACCCCGACTTCGTCGCGGAACTCTCCCGGCTGACCGACGCAATCCACGACCACGGGGGTCGCATCTTCCTGCAACTGTCTCACGGTGGGTTGCGCAGCCTCGAGATGTGGCACGCAGCGCACCGCGCGGAGACGGACGGGGTGAGCCAGACGGCAGTTTCGCGCCCACCCTGGCAGCTCCGCCTCGCTGACCGTCTCGGGTTCGTCGACCTCCGGCCCGACGTGCTCTCGACGGACGATGTGTACGACCTCGCCGAAGCGTTCGGGCGCGCGGCGGGGTACGCTGTCGACGCCGGCTACGACGGTATCCATCTCTCCGGGGCGAACATGGGCATCGTCCAGCAGTTTCTCTCGCCGTACTACAACCACCGCGACGACGAGTTCGCCGACGGCGTACAGTTCCTGCTGGCCGTCGAGGAGTCGATTCGGGACCACGCCGGTGACGTGCCGCTGGTGACGAAGGTGCCCGCCGAGACGGCTGCCCCACCCTTCGTCCGGCGTCACCTCTCACGTGGAGACGGCGTCGATATCGCAAGTAGACTCGCCAGTGCGGGCTACGACGCGCTCGTTCCCGTCGAGGTTTCGGTGTACTGGGACATGAGTATCGTCCGTGGGGAGTACCCGGCCAGAGCGTGGGCTGCCTCGGAGTTACAGTCCGACTACGCTGCGGTCTTCGGGTCACGCTGGCGGGCGCGTGTCGTTCGGGCGGCGAACCGTCTGGAAGGCCGGTGGTACCCCCGGGAACCCGGCTGGAACGCTGACTTCTGTCGAGCGGTTCGGGGGGCCGTCGACGTGCCAGTGCTCTGTGAGGGCGGCCTGCGCGAACGAGCCCACTGTGAGGCGCTCCTCGGGACGGGCGACTCGATGCCGGCCTGTGACCTCGTTGGGATGGGGCGACCGTTCTACGCCGAACCGCGACTCCCGGCGCGACTCCTCGCTGGCGAGAATCGGGCACTCTGTGAGAGCTGTAACAACTGTACGGTCCCACAAGCGGCCGGAGAGCCGGGTCGGTGTCGAACGCCAAGCGTCGTCCGACGGCGTGGCCGTCTCGACGCTGCTGGGGCGTACGATGAGACCGGGAAAGAGTAACTCACAGCCGCTGGAAAATCAGTTGCACAGAGAGAGCAGGCGGCTGGACCGACAGTGTCGTCAGTCTTCGACAGCGGCCTTTGCGGCCTCGGGAAGTTCGTCGACCATGATGACGGCTTCGCCGTCGATGGCG
Source organism: Haloarculaceae archaeon (assembly GCA_036625595.1). Taxonomy (GTDB): domain Archaea; phylum Halobacteriota; class Halobacteria; order Halobacteriales; family Haloarculaceae; genus Salinibaculum. The sequence goes on from JAZKTK010000034.1 coordinate 22,664, forward strand.
ATGTCTTCACCGTTGAGGACGCGTGTGTTGAGCCGGTACTGGTTGTTGCCCAGGTCTTCGACGATTTCACACTCGGCGGTGATGCGGTCGTCGATGCGGACCGGGTTGTGGAACTCGAGGTCCTGCGAGAGATAAATGACCATTCCGGGCACACGCGCAAGTGCGGCGGAAATGAGCCCGCCGACAAGCGTCCCGTGGGCGATGCGGCCCTTGAAACGCGTCTCCTCGGCGAACTCGTCGTCCAGATGAAGCGGATTGGTGTCTCCGCTCGAGGCGGCGAAGCGTCTCACGTCGCCGTCGGTGATTGTCTTGGTGAACTCGAACCGGTCGCCGACGGCCAGCTTGGTGGGGTCGTCGGCAGTCAGTTCGGTGTGCCACTCGGGCAGGTCTTCGTCGGGCGCGATGCGCTCGGTCGGTGCGGCGACGGAGCCGTCTTTTTCGCCTGGCTCGACACCGAATGCGGCAAAGGCAGCCCGGTTCGCGGCGACGACACTGTCGAATACGTGCGACGATGTTTCGGTCCACGTGTCCAGCAGCGCGCTGCGTTCCGATTCAGAACTCATCGACTCCACCTTTGGCCTTACGCCCTATTAAATTGTGAGGATTATTGACTAACATTGTTGTCCCGATGCCGCTGCGTACGTCCGCTTCGTTCGTCTGCTCACCCTGGCGGTGTCGTGCAGACACACGGCTGTCCAACTGATACGTCATACGTACCTATAGGCGCGTCTGGCACTTAATGGTATCGTATGGTATTAGATGGTATTCAACGCAAGTTTTATACCAACTGGCGGTGTACCTACAGATGACCGATGTCCGACGAGAGCGACGGGCCGATGTGGCCTCCCGCAATGTTCAAGGCGTTTCAGGAGACGGGTGAGCAGGCAGTTGAGAAACAACAGGAGTTGCTCAAACAGATGATGGGTGGCGGAATGTCCGGGATGGATATGAACCAGATTGGTGCGATGAGCCAGACGGCGACGTTCAAGACTCGCGTTCAGAGTGGCGGCCGCATCAGTATCCCCGATGCCGAGCGCGAAGCGCTCGACATCGAGGAGGGCGATATCGTCCAGACCGTCGTTATCCCGGTCAAACGCAACAGGAGTGACTAAAAATGGTAGACTACACGACACCCGTTACGACGACCTTCGAACTGCAGCGACAGACAATCGAACAGAGCCAGCAGGCGCTTCACCGCACCGTCGAACTCCAGCAGCGCGTCAACAACGCTGTCGTCGACAGTATGGAGAGTTCCGAATCGGCCCAGCGCCGACTCGTCGAACTTCAGCAAAACGCCCTGCACAACACCCTCGATGCCGTCGAGGCGAACGTCCCCGGCGTCGGAGAGCAGCTCACGGAACTGCGCGACGCAGTCGACGAGCAGTACGAGATGCTCCTCGAAAACCACGCGGAAGCCTTCGACACCCTCTCGGAGGAACTTGATGAGGGAATCGCCACCTACGACGACGTAAGTGGTGACTACCTCGGTGCGCTCGAAGAGCAGGTCGACCTCCTCCTCGAGACCCACGAGGAACTGGAGACCCAGTCTGTCGAGGCAGTCGAGCAACTCGCAACGCAGGTCGAAGAGCTGCAGGCGCAGGTCGAGGAGATGCAGAGCCAGATGCAGGAAGTCTCCGAGCAGGCTGTCGAGGCAGTCGAGGCGTAAACCTTCGGAATCCTTTATCGTACACACGCTATACTTATTCCCATGAGTGATTCAAATCAGATGCAAGACGACTGGAACGAGATGGTAGAACAGATGAACGACGCAGTTGCCGACTCTGTCGAGCAGAACATGCAGGCACAGGCCGCGCTCATCGACGCCTGGAGTGACGCGTTCGACAACTCCGTCCCCGAAGAAGATGTCGTCGAAGACGGCATCGAGGGCTACAACCGCGCCTACGAGGTGTGGATGGACGCCGCCGAAGAGATGTTCGAGAAGACGACAGATGCCGCCGAGGGCGAGGATATCGGGCCGACGGAGTTCCGCGACATCTGGCTGCAGTCGGCAAACGACGCCTTCAAGGAAGTCATGTCGACGAGTGCGTTCGCGTCTGCGAACGGCCAGCTCGTTGAGACGATGATGGAGATGCAACAGGAAGTCGACGAGGTGACCCAGGACACCGTCTCGCAGATGGGGCTCCCGACTCGCGACGACGTCGAGGAAGTCGGTGACCGACTCATCGAACTGGAGCGTCGCCAGCACGACGTCGAACAGAAGCTCGACCGTATACTCGACGCCCTCGAGGAGTAGAGATATGCCATTCAACCCACTGGCGGCAGCGATGGATGCACAGACCGAGACGATGGAGTCTCTCGCTGAAGCCACCCGCAAGGGCTCTATTGCACCCGAACGCGCCGTCGAGATAGAGACGATAGAAGTCGGACAGACGCCCTCCGAGGTCGTCTACGAAGAGAACAAGCTGGAACTGCTCCACTACGAGTCTCGGACCGACGAACAGAACGAGGTTCCCATTCTCATCGTGTACGCGCTCATCAACAAGCCGTACATCCTCGACTTGCAGCCCGACCGGTCGGTCATCCGCCGACTCCTCGATGCGGGCCACGACGTGTACATGATCGACTGGAACGAGCCCTCGCGGCTCGACCAGAACCTCGGCCTGCACGACTACATCAACCGCTACATCGACAACTGCGTCGACGAAGTCGCCCGCCGTTCGGACCAGGACAAAATCAACCTCCTCGGTTACTGTATGGGTGGGACGATGACTGCAATCTACTCCGCACTCCATCCCGAGAAGGTCAACGCGCTTGGCCTGATGGCTGCCGGCCTCTGTTTCGACCAGACCGGTGGCACCCTCGAAGACTGGGGGAGCGAGGAGTATTACAACCCGCAGGATGTCGTCGACACGTACGGCAACGTTCCGGCAGAAATGCTCGACGACGGCTTCGCGCTGATGGACCCCATCGACAACTACCTCCGGAAGTACATCACGCTCTACGAGAATCTGGAGAGTGACGGCTTCGTCCAGAACTTCTCCCGGATGGAGCGGTGGCTCGACGAGGGCATCGACCTCGCAGGGCAGGCCTACGTCGAGTTCCTCCAGAAAATCTACCAGAACAACGAACTCTACCGGAACGTCCTGGAAATCAACGGCCAGCAGGTCGACGTTGCGAACATCGACATGCCGATTATCCAGATTATCGGGGAGTACGACCACCTCATCCCGCCGGAGGCCTCCAAGCCGTTCAACGACATCGTCGGTAGTGACGACGTGACCACCATCGAGTACCCGACCGGCCACATCGGCATGTCGGTCTCCTCCTCGTCGCACGAGGACGTCTGGCCGCAGGTGAGTGA
>JAZKTK010000151.1:0-5117 GCA_036625595.1 Haloarculaceae archaeon
TAGTCAGCGCCTCGAAACAATTACGGATATATCCACGTAATGGTAAATGACGGTGATTAAATACATTATGATATCATTAACCCCAACATCAGTCTGTGAAATTCCGGTTCAGGTCATAGTTCGCTTGCGACACCAGACAGGTTGATTCGTCCAACGCAAGTTGTCGAGCAGTTCCCAGCCCCACGGGGAGTTCTTTTGAAGGCCGACTAGCGAGACGATGTTGGGAACTGGTGGCCCACAGCAGGAGTAGTCAGTGAATACCGACCCACTCGTTTGTCCCACTCGCGTACTGTGAGTTAAGTATCGCACTGTCTTTGCCCGCCTGTTGAAAACTTGTCGTCGACTTATTACCGACGAGTGTGAATCTCCAGTATGGTCATCGACGTAGACGTTCCGACACCGCCAGACATCACGAATCGCGGAATTCCGGACACAGTAGACTCCGATGCAGTAACGAGTGAAATTAGCCTTCGGCGTGAAGAACTAGAACAGATTCTTCGGCAAAACGCCTGGCAGGAAGGCTTCGAGGAGTGGTGGCAGTACACCGACCTGTCGGAAGCGGACATTCAGCGGGCCGAAGAACTGTCGCTGTTTCATGCGTTCGACTTCTTCTGGGACAGCGAGGCCGGACGACTCCGATACGTCACACCAGCAGTACCCGACGAGTGGGCTGACGACGCCGAAGAGGCCGTCTCTCCTGCTTCGGTCGTCCAGAGTGAACTCGGAGAACTCGGAGACACTGTCGCTGAAACAATCGCCACCAATTACGTCGACTGGGGCGAGAAAGAGTTGTCTGATCCCGTCTGGAGCGTCGAAACGTTCGGTCAGGTGCCAACGAGAGAGGAAGAAGAACGGTGAACGCACGGCGTGTCAGCTGATATCGGTAATGAGTTCCGTGAAACGGCCACCCGGTGCCTCGATAGCCTCGATTTCCTGTTCGACGGAGTCGCCTGTGACACCCGAGACGTTCGATAGTGGCAGAACAATCTCCTGGGATTGGTCCTCTGGACTCGCCCAGGCGAGGTCTCCGATTATCTTGACTTCCTCGCAGTCGATGCGGTGTTCGTGCTCGCCGAGGGGTTCTTCGAGAAACACTGTTGCACTCATGGCGTATTGTCAAATAGTGTGACGGACACACAAATAGCTATGCTGTCGGGAGATCTGGCATCCAGCAACCGGGGCTGAGACGGCCGCAGCTACGAGTCATCATCGACGACGACAACGTCGCGGTCGGCTGTCTCAGTCAGTTTTCGCCCAACGCCTGAAAAGTGTGTCTCGTGGTCGCCGTGTTCGCCGATAACGACGGTCTCTGCATCGACTTCGTCGGCGTATTCGAGGATGACCTCATGCGGAAGTCCTCGCCTCGTCTCTCCGTCAGCAGGAACGTCGTCGCGGGCAGCCATCTCAACCACGTCGTCGACAGTCAGTGCCGCCTCATCTTCTGCGTATATCCTTGCCAGTTCCGCCGACCCGAGGGCGGGGTCGTCGAACCGCCGGTCGTCCACGACACAGATGACGTGTAACGGAACATCCTCCTCTTTCGCTCGTTCGATTGCGGCCGTGGCTGCCTGCTGGCTGTATTCGCTCCCATCGGTAGCCAGGAGAATACTCCCCATAGGTGTGTTACGAGATGGGAGTGTTTAATTCTATGTTGCCAACTACCACACATATCGTAACGAATGACCTGGTTCACCCGTTGACAGACCTGTCGCTACGATACTCCCCCCAGCAATTCTAACTATCTGCGAACGACCTCTGTGTTCTTAGTACGGTCTGGACGTAGTCCCAGTATGGGAGACCCGTTTGTTATCATCGGTGGAGACGCTGCTGGAATGAGCGCCGCGAGCAAGGCGAAACGTGAGGACCCTGACCTCGATATCGTCGTGTTCGAGCGAGGCGAGTGGGTTTCGTATGCCGCCTGTGGGATGCCCTACTACGTGAAAGGTGACGTAGAAACACTCGACGACCTCGTTCAGGTGACGCCAGCGGAGTTCAGAACGGAGCGAGACATCGACCTTCAAACGGAGCACGAAGTCGTCGGAATCGACCCCGACAGCCAGACGGTCACAGTGACGACAAACGGCGAGCGGTTCGAACAACCGTACGACACGCTGCTCATCGCCACTGGTGCGCACGCGGTTGAACCTCCGTTCGAGGGTCGCGACCTCGATGGCGTATTTACGATTCATTCGATGGACGACGCGGCGGCGATTCGTCACTATATCGACGAGCAGGAACCGCAATCGGCAGCCATTGTCGGTGGCGGCTACGTGGGAATCGAGATGGCAGAGGCACTCGACGAACACGATATCGACGTATCCATCTTCGAGATGCTGTCACACGTCCTCCAGCCATTCGGTGCGTCGGCTGCGACCGTCATCGAGGACCATCTCCGAGAGCAGCGTATCGACCTCCACCTCGAGACGTCAGTCGACGGCTTCACCGGAACGGAAGTGGTCGACGGTATCGTGGTAGAGGAAGAAACGATTCCAACCGAGATGGTTATCGTGGGTGTCGGTGTAGCTCCGAACGTCGAACTCGCCCAGCAAGCCGGTATCGAAATCGGTGAGACCGGTGCCATCGCGACCGACGAGTTCGGCCGCACGAACTACGAGGACGTGTTCGCGGCTGGCGACTGTGCACAATCGACACACGTCGTCACTGGAGAACCCGCTCACGTGCCGCTGGCGCTGACTGCAAACCGCGGCGGGCGAGCCATCGGCCAGACCGTCACCGGAACACCGACAGCAGTCGGCAGAATCGCCGGGACAGCTATCGTCAAAGCCTTCGAGTCCGGCGCGGCGCGGACGGGTGTACTGGACGAACAACGGGCGCGTGACGCTGGGTTCGAGCCCGTCTCGGTCGAGATTTCTGCGCCGACCCGAGCACATTACTATCCCGGGGCCGAAGACCTCACTGTGTCACTCGTTGCCGACCAGCGAACGAATCGTGTCATCGGTGCGAGTCTCGCCGGACCTGACGGACTCAAACGTATCGACACTGTCGCGACGGCGTTGCACGGAGAGATGACCGTCGCCGCTGTCGAAACGCTCGACCTGGCGTACGCGCCGCCGTACAGCCCAGTCTGGGACCCGGTCGCGACGGCAGCGAGGGTGCTCAGCGGACAGGTAGAGCACACCGAGTGACGCCTCGAATCGCATCGGGTGTTAACTGCGTCGAGAACGAAGTATCTGTCACACAAACTACGATGACCTCGAAGAAAGACGGACGGATACGGTCGCCGGTCGAATTCCTCCTGTCGGCCCAGGCCGAATTCGCCGACGTGTCTGCAGAGACGATACGAAGAGCGGCACTGTTCGATGACCGCCTCGAAGACATCTCGTCTGTCGAGGTGGGCGAAACGCCGAGTGACGTGGTTTACAGCGAGAACAAACTGGAACTCCGCCGCTACGAGTCGGTCACGGACACCCAGAACGACATGCCGATTCTCGTCGTCTACGCGCTCATCAACCGCCCGTATATTCTCGATTTGCAGCCAGACCGAAGCGTCATTCGTCGGTTTCTGGAAGCGGGCCACGATGTCTATCTCATCGACTGGAACGAACCGTCGCGACTCGACCGTCGGTTGGGGCTTCACGATTACGTCGACCGCTATATCGACAACTGCGTCGATTTCGTCCGGGAAGCGTCTGACCAGGAGTCGATTAACGTCCTCGGATACTGCATGGGTGGTACTCTGTCCGCGATTTACGCTGCTCGCTATCCGGAGAAAGTGAATGCCCTGGCGCTACTGGCTACCGGACTGTACTTCGACGATACTGGGGGAATCCTCGAACGGTGGGGCGATGAGGACCACTACGACCCGCGGTCGGTGACGCAGACGTACGGCAATGTCCCGGGCGAGTTTCTCGATGTGGGATTTGCACTGATGAATCCGGTGACAAACTACGTCTCGAAGTACGTCCGTCTGTTCGAACGAGTCGAAAACGAGGACTTCGTCAGGAACTTCGCACGGATGGAGACGTGGCTCTCCGAAAGTATCGACGTGGCGGGCGATGTCTACGCCGAGTTTCTCGAAGAGATTTACCAGCAGAACAGTCTCTACAAGAACGAACTGGTCGTCGACGGCGAACGCGTCGACGTCAGGAACATCGAGATGCCACTGCTCCAGATTGTCGGAGAGTACGACCATCTTGTTCCGCCGGAGGCGAGCAAACCCTTCAACGATGTCGTCGGAAGCGACGAGGTGACGACTATCGAGTACCCGACCGGTCACGTCGGACTCGCAATGTCCACGAATGCGCACAGAGACGTCTGGCCGGAAGTCGCCGAGTGGTTTCTCGACCAATCGAAGCAACCGGGGCTTGCCGAGGTTATCGCTGAGGGTGTCGAACAGGCACTCGGTGTGGATATCGAGACCGATGTGACGGTGGGCGATGTCGACGAAATCGAGATTAGCGTCGCCGACGAACAAGACGACACCGCACGGGCGGTGATTCGTCAAAACGTACAGAGCGTCAGGGCTTTTCTCGAAGACACACTCGACAGCGATATCGAAATCGAAGTCGGCACGAGCGGTACCACTGTTGCAGTTGAGACCGACGATGGCGTCGAGGTTGAGTTCGTAGAGACTGTCGGAGAGGCGACGCGAGCCGAAATCGAGGAGGCTATCGAGGATAGCGATATCGCCGCGACCTACGACCTCGAACACGTCGATGGAATCGGCCCGACGTACGCCGGCCGACTTCGTGAGGCAGGTATCGAATCAGTCGGGGAACTAGCCGTCAGCGACCCGCGTACAGTCAGTGAGTCCGCACAGACCACAATTAACCTCGCACGGAAACTGATCGACCGGGCGCGGGCGCTACTCGACGCACACGAGGCTGTCGAGACACCCTCACAGGACTGAAACTCTCCGGAATCACGTCCCTCGGCTGAGACACTGTCAGGAGTCTCGCAGGCGGTCAGTCAGGCTTGTTCTGTCCGACCCCCGGCCAGTTCAGAACCACTCCCGAGCCTTCAGCCGCGTCGTCAACTGGATGGTCTTTCGCAGCCCCCGGCGAATCAAACCACCGGAGTTCGGAATACCCTCGCCGTCATCGTAGTCGAGGCCGCGGACGACGACGGCGGGTATCTGCTCGTCGGCCGTCGTCTCC
>JAZKTK010000002.1:0-75637 GCA_036625595.1 Haloarculaceae archaeon
AAGACCGGCCGGCACACGATGGCCTTCGAGATGATGGCCCACCACGCGTTCAACGCCCGCGAGGACGTCGAAGACGAGTACGCCTACGAGGGAGAGGTCTACTGGAAAGACAAGACCGTCCAGTACTGCGACGAACTGCTCGAAGAACTCGGCGCGGACCTCGACGACGTGACCTACATCGAAGACCCCTGGGTCGGCGGCGGCAACGCCGGCCCCGCCTTCGAGGTTATCTACAAGGGCGCCGAACTGGCGACGCTCGTCTTCATGTCGCTCGAACAGGACCCCGACGGCGAATTCGAGATGAAAGACGGGAACCGCTATTCCCGGATGGACACCTACGTCGTCGACACCGGCTACGGACTGGAGCGGTGGACCTGGATGAGCCAGGGCACCCCCACCGTCTACGAGGCCATTTATCCCGAAATGATATCGTTCCTCAAGGACAACGCCGGTGTCGAACACACCGACGAGGAGGCCGCTATCGTCCACGACGCCGCCCGACTCTCGGGGAATCTCGACATCGACGACGTGGACGACGTGGAAGCCGCACGCGGCGATATCGCCGACCAACTCGGCGTCGACGTGGCCGAACTCCGCGAACTCGTCGCCCCGCTGGAGGATATCTACGCCATCGCAGACCACTGTCGCGCGCTTGCGTACATGCTCGGAGACGGTATCGTCCCCTCGAACGTCGGGACTGGCTATCTGGCCCGGATGGTTCTCCGCCGAACCAAACGGCTCTGTGACAACGTCGGCGTCGACGCGCCGCTCGACGAACTCGTCGACATGCAGGCCGACCGCCTCGGCTACGAGAACCGCGAGACGATTCGCGATGTCGTCCGAACGGAAGTCGAAAAGTATCGCGAGACGCTGGAGCGTGGCTCCCGGAAGGTCGAGCAACTGGCCGAGGAGTACGCCCACGACGACGAGCCGATACCGACCGAGGAACTCCTCGAACTATACGACTCCCACGGTATCCAGCCCGATATGGTGGCCGAAATCGCCGAACAGCATGGTGCGACGGTCGACGTTCCCGACGACTTCTACTCGCTGGTCGCACAGCGCCACAGCGGCGAAACCGACGAGGAGGAGACAGAGACGACAGACCTCGACGAGGAGCGACTGGCCGACCTGCCCGAAACCGAGCGACTCTACTACGACGACCAGGAACGCATGGAGTTCGAGGCGATGGTACTCGACGTCTTCGAGCGCGAGGAGGGCTACGACGTGGTCCTCGACCAGACGATGTTCTACCCCGAAGGCGGTGGCCAGCCCGCAGACCACGGCACACTCACGACGGACGACGTGACTGTCGACGTGACCGACACACAGCGCATCGACGGCGTTATTCTCCATCACACGGACACAGACCCCGGCAAGGGCGAGTTCGTCCGCGGACAGGTCGATGCGACCCGTCGCCGTCGCCTGATGCGCCACCACACTGCAACCCACATCGTCGGCCACGCTGCCCGACAGGTACTGGGCGAGCACGTCCGCCAGGCCGGTGCACAGAAACACACCGATAGCGCACGCCTGGACATCAAACACTACGAGTCGATTACCCGCGACCAGGTCGAAGAAATCGAGCGCATCGCCAACGACATCGTGATGAACAACGTCCCGGTTAGCCAGGAGTGGCCCGACCGCAACGACGCCGAAAGCCAGTACGGTTTCGACATCTACCAGGGCGGAATCCCGGAAGGCGAGCAGATTCGGCTCATCACCGTCGGCGACGACACCCAGGCCTGCGGCGGGACACACGTCTCACGGAGCGGCGATATCGGCGCAATCAAACTGCTGAACACCGAACGCATCCAGGATGGCGTTATCCGCCTGACCTACGCCGCTGGCGACGCCGCAATCGAGGCCACCCAGCGGACCGAGCGCGCACTCGACGACGCTGCAGAGGTACTCGACGTGACCCCCGAGGAAGTACCCGAGACTGCCCAGCGCTTTTTCGACGAGTGGAAGGCACGGGGCAAGCAAATCGAGGAACTCAAAGAGGAACTCGCTGCGGTGCGCGCCAGCGGCGGTGGCAGCGGCGAGGAAGTCGAGGTTGCCGGAACGACAGCCGTCGTCCAGCGCCTCGATGGGGACATGGACGAACTCCGCGCGACCGCGAACGCGCTGGTCGAAGAGGGCAAGATTGCCGTAATTGGGTCGGGTGCCGACGGCGCACAGTTCGTCGTGGCCGTTCCCGACGGTGTCAGTGTCGATGCCGGCGATGTGGTCGGCCAACTCGCCCAGCGCGTCGGCGGCGGCGGTGGCGGTCCGCCGGACTTCGCACAGGGTGGCGGTCCCGACGCCGACAGTCTCGACGACGCACTCGACGCTGTCCCCGAAATCCTCGCACAGCTCAGTAGCGCCTAACTGTCGAGTGAGAAGTCGGAGAGGGGGTTTTCGGGACGGTTCTTTTGACGTAGAGGAGAGTATCTGCTGATTGATATCCTCCTCCGCCTGAAGGCGGAGGAATCCCGAGTCAAGCGAATCGGAGATTCGCGTACGTCGCAAATCTTCGATTTGCTCAGCGTTGGGATATTACGGTTTGCAGGCTCCCTGCTCTCTCGGTGTGAACCGTCCGCTCTCGCGGTCGAACAGGAAGGCGCCGGGCTGTGCCAACCAGCCGTTACTCATATCCCCTGTCGGGGGACTCTGAGTTATCTTTCTGCGAATATTCACTGCACCGTCTACGTCTGCATGTCACTCATTAATCAATCAATCGTCAACATTCAGGACCTCACTGAAGACGGGCAACAGGCGGTCGAAAAATGGGCGAAAGTAGCGTGCAATCTGGGGGACGACAGGGAACGTGCTCTGGAGGAAATCAAACCACAGTTAGCTGATGCCGCGCACTATTCCCTGCAATTCACGGTAGAATCTGAGAATATCCCGACAGATATCAAAAAGAGATTACACACTCCTTGACGAGTACAATTCACAGGAACACGTGCAACCGGGAGCGAACTCGAACCGAGACCTCGTCGACGAATGAGACCTTGCCGACTTCTTGGCGAAGCGATACGCTGTCGTTGGGACAGCGACTGATTGCGTTGAAAAATTGAGAGAGAGCAAATCCCAGGAGCTACTCGATGGTGTCTATTGTGTGGCTCCCACGGATCGAACTGAACCCGTGATAACACGACTTGGAAACGACGTACTGGGAGAAATCTAATTGGGGGAGTTACCGGGACCAGTTGAGCCTTCGGCACTCAGTTGGTGCTGTCATAGATCACAAGTCGTTCTCAGTTTCTCCCAAACCTCAAAAAGACTATTAGCCGGACATATTCAACTATTAGACATGAAGCGATCTTTGGTAGCTGTGTTGGTCGTAAGCATGGTCGCACTATCTGGTTGTGCGATGGTTGGTGACAATGGCGACAGTGACGAGGCCGGACCCGACTCCACAGCCGAATTTTCAGAGTCAGTGACATTTCCCTGGGCGGCTATCGCCGGCGAGGAGGTAACTGTCCAGGTGTCGGTCGAAAACACAGGCAACTCCTCAGGTACCTACGAGGCAGCCTTACAGGCGGATGAGGAGGAGTTGACGAGCGATTCAGTGGAGGTCGACGCTGGAAAATCGACCACGCTAACGCTTACCCATGTGTTCGAGGAAACCGGAGATTATGACTTGACAGTGGCCGGTGAAGAACGGCAGATAACGGTTTATGACACTTTGCTGCAGTACCTCGACTCGGAGGATACCGACCGCGGTGGTCTCGTCACAGAGGAAGAGACGGAAATTGATGCTGTGATGAATTACCAGGGGCAGCAGATCGATTTCAGCTCCGAGTCCACCGCAACGGTTCGCACGAATTACACGGCCGAAACGCAGTACACGGAGGCAGAATCGACGATCACGGTCGCAGAAGAGACCTGGGACGAGACCACCGAGGAATGGATCGTCGGTGGGACGCTGTACAAAAAAACCGTCGACCACAGTACGGGTGAAACAACGTACGTCAAGGAGCAATCCGACGAATTCGAAGACGATAGCAACCCACCCACAGAGGCGCAGGCAGAGTACGTTCGCACGGATCACACTGACGATGAATACGTCGTGATCGTCGAAGCCAACAATCCCGAGGACGCAGCGACCTTGGCCGCGTTGCTCAACGACGATTCCGAGGAAGATCTGCCACCTGAGTCGCTCGAGAGTATCTATATGGAGTTCCACGTCGACCGACAGCTTGTTCGACCGAACTCGGTGAGTATGGACATCTCGGCCACTGACCTCCAGATGGACGACTCCGGCGGAGGTTTCGAGACGTTCGACATGACGATGACTCAGGAGATGGTCGAGTACGACGCGACTGTCGACGTCGAGGTTCCCGACGAAGTGAAAGACTACGCCGAATACGAATAGGTACTACACGAATGGTTATCATCCCACTTGAGAAAATTTTCCAACTCCGATCAAAGAAGAGGGATCTACTATGAGATAGATGAATACGCGCGGAGCAGTCTAGTTGAGACACTCGACATCGGTTGATATAGAGCACTCGTATGCCGAGATGACTCCGATGTCTATGAAATGAGTCAGAAATTCAATACATGAGTCAAAGGATGCGGCCGGTGGGGGTGACCACGTTCACTCGGATTCGTCCTCAGAGAGTCGGCGGTTTAGCAGGTAGGCCGCGCCGCCGATGCCCGTGAGTGCGCCACCAATCCCGAAGCCAGGACCATCAGCATCAACTGAGTCCTCGTCGTCATTGGACTTGCCTTCCGCTTCACCGTCTTCCACGTGGCGATACTCGAGTTTGACACTATCGTAGACGTGGAATTCGTCGTCCCCGGTTCGCGTCACGAGTTCGAGTTCTTCCGTTTCACCGTCTTCGACGCGGGGGAGGTGGTCGAGAGAGATCTGATCGCCCTGAATGCTGAAACTGTCCATATCCGCGGGAAGCGTCTGATTTTTATACCTGATGCTCGGCTCGAGTTCAGTATCCGATAGACCTGCTACTTCCAATTCGATCGGGGTTTCCCCGCGAAGGTCGTGCTCGATCACGACGACGCCATCGGCGGACTGACCGTTGACCGATACGATTTCGAGATCGACGGTTTCCGGATCGGTCGGCTCTCCGAGATTGACCTCAGCGACGTGGACCGCGGTTTCGGCGAGGACCGTTCGGTCTCCTCCACTGTCCCATACGACTGCGAGTGTTTGATCGCCCTCACTCACGTCGCTGTCACTCCGGATTCGCAATGGCTCACCGGAGGATTCGAGGACCCCGATCACCTCACCGTCGATTTCAACGAAGAACCCACGGTCTGGAACCTCAGCCCCATCGAGTTCGATCTCCAATGACGACCCACGTTCCAGACGAAGTTCGTTTCGCTGATCGGGAGATTCGCCGTTCACTGAATCAATCGAAACCGCTTCCGGGTCGAACTCCGGCCGCTTTTGTCGATCGTCGTCACGATCGAGTTGGACCTCGGTGACGGTCACAGTCGTTTCGGCCACCACAACACGTCCGCCGGTGTCGAGTCGTTTCCGGATGATCAACTGGTGCTCCCCGGGTTCGACATCGGCGTCAGACCGTGGTCTGAACGAATCCTCCCCCTCGTCCATGAATCCGATGGTTTCTCCATCAAGGCTCGCTATCAGGACGTGGTTCGTGGCATCCAGACCGTCCAACGAAATCGAGACTGTTTCGTTGTACCGGAGCGAAAGCGAGAGGTCCGACGCGTCCTGGCCATTGATGGTATCGAGGGACACGGCTGCCGGATCGAAATCCAGGTCAAACTTATCGTCCTGAGTGAGATCCACTCGGGTCACATCGACCTGTGTTTCGGCAATATCGATTCGCTCGGTTCTATCCAGGTAGAGGGATAACGTCTGTTGCCCCTCGGAAATATCCCGATTCTGTAATGGCCGGAAACTGTTCTCTCCCTCGGAAATGTACCCGATAAATGTTCCATCGAGTTCGACCCAGGCAACGTTTTCATACGTGTCCATACCGTCGAGTTCCAGTTCGATCTCCTCGTTCCACACGACCTCGATGTCGTTCACCTGGTCCGCATCCTGGCCATTCACCGATGCAACCTCCACGTTTTCAGGGTCGTAATCAAGCTTATCGACATCACCGCTAAGTTCGTCCCGGTCGAGGACGACTTCCGTCACGTCCACCTCCGTTTGGGCTATCACCGTTCTCTCTCCCCGATCCTCGTAGACGACCTGAAGCGTTTGTTGCCCAGTCGTGACGTCCGATCCGCTCCGCGGCCGTGTCTCATCAGTCGGTTCATCTATATAAGACAGGAGTTCCCCACCAATCTCGACCCTTACCGGTCGGTCAAATTCCTCGACACCGCTCAATTCAATGCGAATATCCTCGTTTAGATGGATTGGAACGTCATTCACCTGATCGGGATCCTCACCGTTGATGGAGACGATTTCCACGTCATCGGGGTTGAACGGCGGGTCATCGGCGACCACAATCCCAGGGATGGTCGCCGTCGCTATCACCATTATCAGAGCCATGAGAAATACTGGTTTCCCCTTCATCTTTTAAATGTATTTATCACTAACATAGCCGTCGCGAGTTCAGCGACGGCTATTTCAGAATTAGCTGTGATGGTATCGCTTCGAGCAAGGTCTTCGAATAGCATTGGGACTTACTTACGAAAAACTACGGATAGATTTGTTTAAAAGATTATCTGCGTTCCTGCTCGATGAGAATCTACCATTCTATTGTCGTGCACAATATGCATGTTACATTTTACATGACTTGCAGAAAACATATGAGAGTTGTTAGGATTCTAACAGTCACTCCGCACGCTTAGTAAGCGGACGGTTCAGCGTGAGGAAGGTGAACAAAACGAGGCGTAGTGCTGAATTCAAGCTCTGTATCTTGCACGGTAATTCTAACAGCTTCTTGGGAGGTGCGTTCGACGTGTACAAGAGAGACAGCGCCGAGGTAGGACGGAGGGTTCTCCTTGTCGGGACAGCCCGGACGGTGGACGCAGAGAGACAAGATACCGCGGCGGTATTCGGTCTACTCCCACTCTTTCACGAGCGGTTTGCTGGAGTCATTACTCGTTTTCAATCTCCTCGGCATCATCCAGTTTCCCATGCTGGATCAAGATGGTGGGCCTGTCGGGCATTGTCTGAACTTTCCCTCAGGTGCGGCTATAGTAACAACTGAAACGATTTACACACCGACCGCACCGCCCTCGTGCGGTCGTGTGTGCAATGGCTTTCAGTGGCTACTATAGATTGGTTTCAAAAGTGAGTATGCGCTGATAATAAAGGCAGTGAAGATTCAGAATGGGTTCTGTCTACCGTGCTGACTACAGGGTCGTATCGGAAATTGAGGTAGACGAGCCACAACTCGAACGGTGAAATTATCGGGGCGTGGTCACGACAGGCGAAGCCGTCTTGATCGTAAAATAGTGGAGTGAGAGGACCCTGTTCAGAGAGAGACGGAGCTACGGTTCCAGCCGGGATCGTGACCAGTCCTGTCGATAAGGTCAGACCGACACGCTGGGCAGTAATCGGGAATTTCAGATTCGCTTCGGGGGACGTACACCGCGTCGCCGCACTCTACGCACGCATCTGCAACGACAGTCGCACAATCCGCGCAGACGTTGAAGTCGTCAACTGTGAGCTCACGCAGGGGTTCGAGTTGTTTATCAAGGAGATACTCGTCGATGGCCGCCTGACAGTTTTGACACGGTTTCATAGCGATGCGAGTACCACCATGAGACCGGGACACAAATGCTTACCCCCGAGAGGTGGGACACAGACAGTTACGTCGGGCTGTAAGTGCGTTCGAGATAGTCCAGCACGTCGTCGACCACAGCAGGCCTGAACGTCCAGAAGCCGTCGTACTCGTTCGGACCCGTTTCGAGACAGACCAACGCAGCCTTCCGTTCGTCTGCGCCGTTTCCATCATGGACGACGAACCACGCTCGTGCCAGTTCGTCCTCGCCAGGGTGGACGTACACCCCCTGTGGTGCGTGGTTCCAGTCTGGAACGCCGTAAACGTGTACGTCGACATCGGTGTCTGACAGTTGTTTGTACGCTTTGTCCGTGCCGCGTTCGTCGTGGATACGGGAGAGATACTGGAATCCGGAGTGAAGGACGCCGGACCCGGTTTCGAGTGCCATCCGCTCGACGTGGCGTGAGATGTGGATGAGCAGAAATTTGCTCTTTCCAGCGACGTTGAATATAGTGTCGTCGAGGTTTGCGACCACGTTGGCTGTCTCGACGCTGTCCAGCGAGCGCGTCCCGGTGATATACATATCCGAGTTGACCAGCAGCAACTGATCGCGGATGTCGTCCAGACTGGACGTGGCGATTGCGACACCGTCTTCGTCCTGTAGCTGGACGATGTTCGCAGGGCCAGCAGGTTCCGTTCCCGACTCCGTTACGGTGACGTGCTCCGACTCGAACATCGACTCGAGGAGGTTCATCATCGGGTCGTGCGTCTTCCTGTTGAGAACCGTCAGCGTGCGCTCACGTGAGTCGATATCTGCAATGATGTCCGCAATGGCCATTCAGTGAGGATACACTGTCTGGAACGTAAAAAAAGGCATCGCGTAATTATCGGCTTCGAAAGCGCCAAGCGAAACGAAGAACAGTCACCGCGGGAGTACCACGGAACAGTATGCCGAGGGTGACACACAACGGGGTCGAGCTCCACTACCACACCGAGGGGGACGGCGAGACGGTCGCGTTCGTCTCGGACGTGGGCTACGGGGCGTGGCTATGGGGCTGGCAACACCGAGCTGTCGCCGGCCCACGTGAATCGCTGGTCTGGGACCTCCGAGGGACCGGTCGGTCAGACGCCCCGCCAGGCCCATACACCGTGGACACGCTCGCAGCAGACTTCGAGGCAGTGTTGCGAGACGCCGGCATCGACCGGGCACACGTCGTCGGCGCAGGACTGGGCGGGATGGTCGCGCTCCGGTACGCCAGAGAGTTCGACCGTGCACGGACGCTGACGCTCCTGTGTACGACTGCGAACGGCGGGGATATTGATGCCACCGAACTGGCCGCACTCCATCCCGAGGAGCGCAACGAGGAAGCGCTCCGGGAATCACTGACCGGTGCGTTCTCGTCGGGGCTTCTCGACGCTCGTCCGGACCTCGTCGACCAAATCGTCGAGTGGCGACGCGACGAGGACGCACCGGCCGACGCAGTTTCGGCACAGATTGGAGCAGCAACGTCGTTCGAGGCCGGGCCGCTGTACGAACTGTCGTTACCGACGCTGGTCTGCTGGGGACGTGAGGACCCCGCGGTTCCTCCCGCTGCAGCGAAGCGACTGGCCGAGGAGTTACCACGAGGGACCGGCGAGCCAGTCGAGGGGAAACACCTCTGTTTCGTCGAACACTCGCGAGCAGTCACCGAGCGGCTACTCGCTCACATCGACGGACAGGGCGAGCGGAGCTGACAGCCAAATCCAAATCTGAAATATTTTTATCGGGGCGTCTGTACCGGGCCGTGTCAGACTCACACTCGGGATATGGTGGGCGGGAGTGAGACAGGAGCGACGCTCCTGTCTGATGGTATCGGGCGGCCCAGGTGGGCCGGTCGCCGACGCGTCACGCCCCGAGTGCGACGGAGACATACAACCATGACAGTACACAATCACGGCGAGCGACCGTACGGCTGGGTCGGTGCACTGAGCGAACGGCGCGCACAGCTCTCTCCTGACCGCATCGGTCTCGTTGACGCCGACACCGGCGACGAGTACACCTACGCGGAACTCGACGAACGGGCGAATCGGACGGCACGACTGCTGCGCGAGCACGGTGTCGAGAAGGGGGACCGTATCGCCGTCGTCTCGCGAAATCGGCCGGAGCTGGTCGACCTCTACTTCGCGACGGCCAAGGTCGGCGCGATTCTCGCGCCGCTCTCCTACCGGCTGGCACCCCGCGAGATTACGGAGATGCTCAACGACGTCGAGCCGGCGATGCTGTTCGTCGAGAAACCGTTCGAGGCCGACGTCGACACCGCGCTCCGTCGGTTCGACCGGGAGTTCGCCGTCCCGCCGGTCATCGGTCTGCCCTCCGAAGAGCAGGGCGACTTCCGTGAACACAGCGCACCGGAGGGTCGCGAGTGGGAACGGCTGCCCGACGTGCTCCCCAACGAGGGGTCGTCCGTCGAGCGGGCGGACCTGGCGCTGTCGGACCCACATCTGTTCTTGCACACCGGCGGGTCGACGGGTCTCCCGAAGGAGGTCGTCCAGACCCACGGCGGCATCATGTGGAACGCGTTCAACACCATCATCTCGTGGGGGCTGCAGCCACACGACGTGACCCCGATGGTGTTCCCGATGTTCCACACCGGCGGGTGGAACGTCCTCACTATCCCCTTCTTTCACATGGGCGGAACGGTCCTCATCTCGCGGGACTTCGACCCACGCCAGGTGCTCGACCTCATCGAAAAGTACCAGTGTTCGGTACTGGTCGCCGTGCCTGCCGTCCTGCGCTTTATGGTCGAGGACGAGCAGTGGGAGAACACCGACCTCTCCAGTCTACGCTTTGCCAAAAGCGGCGGTGGTCCGTGCCGCGACTCCATCATCGAAGCGTGGAGCAATCGCGGCATCGACCTCTCGCAGGGGTACGGCCTGACCGAGTGCGGCCCGAACAACTTCGCGATGCCCGACGACTTCGAGCGCGAGAAGACCGCGTCCATCGGAATGCCATCGCTGTACGTCGACGCTCGCATCGTCGATGAAGACGGCGAGGAACTCCCACCGGGTGAGGTCGGGGAACTCGAACTCGCCTCCCCACATTCGGGGGACCGCTACTGGAACAACGAGGAAGAAACAGAGGAAGTGTTTGGGGGCGGTTCCGCGAGCGAGGCGAGCGGAACGTCGGAAGCGGGGACCGCTTCCGGAAGCTGGGTGTCCACGGGCGACCTCGCTCGCGTCGACGACGACGGCTACTACCACATCGAGGGACGCAAGAAGAATCTCTTCGTCTCCGGTGGCGAGAACGTCTTCCCACCGGAAGTCGAGGACGTCATCGCCGGCCACCCGAAAGTCGAGGACGTCATCGTCGTGCCAGTCCCCGACGAGAAGTGGGGCGAGGTCGGGAAGGCAGTCGTCGAGGGCGATGAAAGCCTGACGCTGGAAGAACTACAGGAGTATCTCGACGACCGGATTGCGGCGTTCAAGGTTCCGAAACACCTCGCGTTCGTCGACGAGATGCCGATGAGCGGGCCGTCGAAAATCGACCGGCAGGCACTCGAAGCGGAATACGGCGGCGATGCTCACAAGTAATTAGCAGGCCAGCACCCAATATTCCAGTCGTTATATTTCCATTGCAATATTCGTACATCGGTTCGACTAATTTAAATACGGTTTCCATGCGTGAAGATATTCGGGAGGATAGGAAACTTAATTCGGCTACAAGAGAGAGTGGTTGGTAATGACCAGCGTAGGTCTCACCGGCTATGGTCGGTATACGCCGGAAGAGGTGGTGACTGGGGAAGAGATTGCCAACCGGAGTGGGATTCCGGAAGAAGTCGTCGTCGAGAAGATGGGGATGCGCGAAAAGCGCGTCTGTCCACCGGACGACGACCACGTAACAGATATGTCCATCGCGGCGGGCGAAGATGCCCTCGAGGATGCCGGCGTCGACGCCGACGAGTTGGACCTCGTGCTCTATCACGGCAGCGAGTACAAGGACTACGTCGTCTGGTCGGCTGCCGCGAACATCGCCGAGCGCATCGGTGCCGAGAACGCGTACGCGACCGAGAGTTACACGCTGTGTGCCGGCTGTCCCATCGCGATGCGGACGGTCCGCGCACAGTTGGTCGCCGACAGCGTCGACACAGCGCTGCTGGTGACGGCCTCCCGCGAGGAGGACCTGCTGGACTACGAGAACGAGAACTCCTCGTTCATGTTCAACTTCGGCAGCGGCGCAGCGGCGTACGTAATGGAACGTGACCCAGCAGAAGAGCGCACACGCGCCTGGGTCCACGGGAGCGGTGCCATCACTGACGGGTCCTTCTCAGAAGATGTCGTCATGCCCGCCGGTGGGTCGAAGAACCCACCGACACGGGAGACCGTCGAGCAGAACCGCCACACGCTCGACGTGCCCGACCCCGAGGGAATGAAAGAGCGCATCGCGCCCGTCTCGCTACCGAACTACCTCTCAGTGGCCGAGGAAGCACTGGACAAATCGGACTACGAACAGGACGACGTAGATTTCGTCGCCGTCACGCACATGAAGCGGTCGTTCCACCAGACGTTGCTGGAGGAACTGGGTGTCGACCCCCAATCGGACGGCTACTACCTCGACGAGTACGGTCACATGCAGAGTGTCGACCAGATTTTCGCGCTTGACGAGGGACTGGAGCGTGGGCGCGTCGAGGACGGTGACGTAGTGCTCTTTCTCGCGGCCGGGACCGGATACACCTGGTCTGCGACGGTGCTCGAGTGGCTCGGCTGAGCGTCACCGGCGTCCCAGACTGAGGCAACGCTAGCCGCCGATACGCATGCTTTTAGGGCCGGAACCGCTACCAACGGTCGATGAGCCGACTACGCATCGCCCTGTTGAACGCGGCCCACGACGGCGCGGACACCCGCCGGAACTTCCGGCGCGAACTGGACGCAGACCTCGTGGAGTTTCACTGTCCTGAAGGTGAACTCCCCGAGACGTTCCAGTTCGACGCCTGTGTCCTCACGGGGTCGCGAGCCTCCGTCTACTGGGACAAGCCCTGGATTGGGGAGCTAAAGTCCTACGTGGGCGATGCCATCGACACCGGAATGCCGATGCTCGGCGTCTGTTACGGTCACCAGCTACTCGCGGACGTACTCGGCGGCAGCGTCGAGGACATGGGCGAGTACGAAATCGGCTATCGAACCGTCGAACACGACGGCGAGAACACGCTGCTCGCAGGCGTCGACGACCAGTTCACCGTCTTTACGACCCACTCCGACCGGGTGGCCGAGGCCCCGCCCGGAGCCGAGGTGTTCGCCCGCAACGAGTACGGCATCCACGGCTTCCAGAAGGGCAACGTCTTCGCGGTGCAGTTCCACCCCGAGTACGACACGGCGACGGCCGAGGACGTGGCCTCCGGCAAGGACCTCCCCGAGGAGCGCATCCAGCAGGTTCTGGAGGGCATCAACGCAGCGAACTACGCTGCGGCCTGTGAAGCCAAGACGCTCTTCGACAACTTCACCCAGTTCGTTCGCGAGCGCGCACACGGCGGTCAGACCGGTACGGCGAGCGCTGCCGACGACTAACCAACAGGACTCGATATCGTCGACAGCGAGCGATCGAACACGCGACGACGAGGAGTCTATCTGCGGCCTCTGGGAGTGGCGAAAGGAGCCCCCAGTTGTCGGTCACGTCCCTGACGAGGCGAACAGATGCTCAGTAATTGCCCGTCAAGAGTGTCTGACAGTCTCTGCACCACACACCTCACAGATGCCCAGCAACGCGTCCCGGTCCTCGGTCGGTTCGACCCGAATCTGCTGGCGCTCGCCGCAGTCGGGACACTCGCGAACGATTTCGGTTTCGCCGGTTGCTGCGGGCGCGCCGAGTGCGAGCGCGACGACGGGTTCGTCGCTCTCGTTGCGGCCAAGTTGCCACTCGCCGGGTGCAAATCGAATCGCCTCACCCGCGGACACCTCGACGTCGCCGCCTTCGGTTTCGAACGTCGCAGTTCCCTCCAGCACGTAGAACAGTTCCTCCTGGTCGGCGTGACGGTGGTAGCCAAAGCCGAAGGTCTCGCCGGGGGCGAGTTCGTAGTGGTTGAGTGCGAGATGCTCCGCACCGAGGGCATGTGAAATCGAGCGCTTGGCAGTTGCGGGGCTCATCCACGAATCGATGTCATCGAGACTGGTGTGGTCCATACGGTAGTGTGTCTCGGCCAGCGCAAATAGCGTATCGGCTGTGCTGATTCGGTGCAGTCGAACCCGCGCCGTCGGGCAAACGTGCCAACACTCCAGCAGGAATTCCGCCGAGGGCGGCAGTGTGGCCGAAAAAGGTGAGAAAGTTTATCCGCGCATACACGCGTAGTTTGATACACAAGAGATGGTCGATGGGAACGACGCGGGACTGAGTACACATCAGCCCGCGGACGAACGGCTCTCGCCCCCCGAGTCGTTCATCGAACAGGCGAACGTCACCGACGAGTCGGTGTACGAAGAGTTCGAGGAGAACTGGCCCGACGCGTGGGACCGCGCGGCCGACCTCCTCGACTGGGAAGCGGACTACGACCAGATACTCACCGAGGAAAACGACGCGTACCGGTGGTTCACCGGCGGGTCGCTCAACGCCTGTACGAACTGCGTCGACCGGCACCTGCCCGAACAGAAAAACCAGCGCGCGCTCGTCTGGGAGGGACAACTGGGCGAACGCCGCAGTTACACGTATCTCGAACTCTACCGCGAGGTGAACGAGTTCGCGGCCGCGCTCCGGTCAATTGGTGTCGAAGAGGGAGACATCGTCACGTTGTACATGCCGATGATTCCGGAGTTGCCGGTCGCGATGCTGGCGTGTGCTCGCATCGGCGCGCCCCACTCGGTCGTCTTCGCGGGTTTTTCGGCGGACGCGCTCGCGACACGGATGGACTCGGCTGACTCGGAGTATCTGGTCACCTGTGACGGCTACTACCGGCGCGGCGACGCCGTGACACTGAAAAACAAGGCAGACACCGCGAGTGCGGCCGTCGACCAGAACGTGACATCAGTCGTCGTCGACCGACTGGACGGCTACGAGTGTACCCTCGGCGACGACGAACACGACTACGCCACGCTCGTCGAGGCCCACGAGAGCGAGCGAGTGACCCCTGTCGAACGGGATGCGACCGACGACCTCTTTCGCATCTTCACTTCCGGGACGACCGGTGAGCCGAAGGGGGTCACCCACACGACCGGCGGATACCTCTCCTACGTCGCGTGGACCTCCCATGCGGTGCTGGACATCAAACCCGAAGACACCTACTGGTGTTCGGCGGATATCGGCTGGATTACCGGCCACTCCTACATCGTTTACGGGCCACTCGCACTCGGAACGACGACGGTACTGTACGAGGGAGCGCCAGACCACCCCGAAAAGAACCGCCTCTGGGAGATTATCGAACGGCAGGCAGTCGACGTGTTTTACACCGCGCCCACGGCGATTCGGGCGTTCATGAAGTGGGGCGAAGAGTATCCCGACAAACACGACCTCTCCTCGCTTCGCCTGCTCGGCACGGTCGGCGAGCCGATTAATCCGCGCGCATGGAAGTGGTACTACAAACACATCGGCAACGAAAACTGCCCCATCGTCGACACCTGGTGGCAGACCGAAACTGGCGGGGTCCTCATCACCACACTTCCTGCTATCACGGACATGAAACCCGGCTCTGCCGGGCCGCCGCTGCCGGGAATCAGCGTCCGAATCGTCGACGGCGACGGCGAGGAGGTACCGCCCGGAGACGGCGGGTATCTGGTGGTCGACAAGCAGTGGCCGGGGATGCCACGGGAACTCTGTGAAGGACGGGCGTGGGCCGCCGACGCGGGTGCCGTTGCATCGCCACCCGAGGACGCAGACTGGTCCTATCGAACCGAGGACGGGGCCCTTGCCGACGAAGATGGGTACGTCACCATCCTGGGACGGGTCGACGACGTCATCAACGTCTCGGGCCACCGATTCGGGACGATGGAAATCGAGTCAGCAATCGTCGACGTCAAAGGAATCGCCGAAGCGGCCGTCGTCACCGGCACCCACGATATCCGCGGCAAGGCCATCTACGCGTACGTCAGCACGGAAGACGACTACGAGGACACCGATGGGTTGCGTCAGGCAGTCGTCGACGCCGTCGAAGACGCCATCGGCCCGATTGCCCGCCCGAAGGCGGTCGTGTTCTCGCCGGACCTCCCGAAAACACAGTCGGGCAAAATCATGCGTCGCCTGCTCGAAGATATCGCCAACGGCGAGGAACTGGGCGATTTGAGCGCGCTCAGAAATCCGGAAGTCGTCGGAGAAATCGAATCGGCAGTTCGGAGCGACTGAGTCCGCCGAATTTCGCGTTTGGTGTGGGAAACGAAAACAATAGCGGATATAGACGCGGTTATTAATTATCATAATTGAGGTAGCGAAGGTGACGAGCCGGCGAAAGACCTTTACAACAGTTTCGCATACGCCCTGTAAGTCGAAGTATGGCAGAAGCTGCAGAGGAGATTCGCCTGACAGAGCGAGAGTACGAGCAACTGCGTCAGTCGACGGAGACGTACCGCGAGGAACTGCTCGTGCGCCTCTGTGGCGAGGTGGGGCTCCGTGCAACCGAAATTCCGCGTCTCAAGCCTGCGGACGTGCAGAGTCTCGGTGGAGAGGGGCGGACCCAGTACTTCATCACAGTCCACGAAGGCGACAGTGGGACGCGAGAAGCGTATCTGCCACCGCGTGTCGCACACGATTTCTGGCAGTACGTCCGGAGCAACGACATCGAAACGGACCAGCCGGTTATCGACGTGTCGGCACGGCGGGTACAGATGCTCGTCGGTGAAGTCGGTGAACGAGCCGCAGAGTGGGCAGGACGGCCCACGCTCGCATCGGTGACACCCTCTATCCTCCGCCGGTATTTCGCCCAGCAGTTACTGGTCAGCAAAGGAGTTGACCCACGAATCGTGACCACTATCGGCGGCTGGGAAGGCGTCGACGGACTGCTCCCGCCGCTGGAGGAACCGCCGCGCGACGAGATTTCAGCGGCATTCGAACGGCTCGAAGACGGGCAACACGGAGCCGGGAAATCGGCCCGTCTTCGAGCGGTCGTCAAGACACTCGACGAAGTCGGCGAGGGACTCTCGGCAGCGGGCTCGAGAGGCGAGATAGAGGACAGCGTCTGCCAGACAATCGTCGCCGACGAAACCTACGAAGCGGCGTGGGTCACCGAGCGCGAGCGCCACCGCGAGCGCATCGACGTGCGCACGCACGCGGGAGAAGACCCGGAACGGTTCGACGGCGAGGGTGATACGACGCTCATCAGACAGGCACTCCAGAGCAACCGCGTTCTGGTCGCACCTGACAGACCACAGCCGGGAGCCGCCGAACGGGGACTGCTCGCAGCGATTCCGCTGGTCCACGGAGAGACGACCTACGGTGCGCTCGTGGTCCGTGCGGACACGCGCGGTGCGTTCGACGACCCCGAGCGGACAGCGCTTGCAGACCTCGGACGGCGTATTGGGCTAACGATCACTGCGACCGAGCGGCGCCAGTTACTACTCGGCGACACCGTCGTCAGGCTCACACTGCAGTACACCAATCGGTCGGCGGTTCTCGTCGACCTCTCGCGGACGCTCGACTGCGATATCGAACTGACGGGCGTCGTGGCTGCCGACGCCCACTCGCTGTTGTGTTTCGTCACCGTCGACGGAACCGCTCCGGAGACGGTGTTGAACTGGGTGTCAGAAACTGACAGTGTGGGCGATGCACGCCTTATCCGGAGCTTCGAAGACGGGGCGCTGCTCGAGATGGTCATCGAGAGCGACTCACCGGCGCTTGCACTGACCGAGCGCGGCGGAACAGTTACCGAACTCGGTGTCGAGAGCGGAACGGCGACGATAGTGACGGAGTTCGCTCCGAACGTCGGCGTTCGCCCGCTGATAGACGAACTGAACCGACAGTTCCCCTCCGTCGAGTTGCGGAGCAAACAGGAGGTCACACCGACCGACCAGACGCCCGCTGGCTTCCGGGAATCGATAGACGAAAAGCTTACCGAGAAACAGCAGTCGGTGTTGCGGGCAGCGTATCACGCCGGATACTTCGAGTGGCCGCGCGGCTCGACCGCAGAAGAACTCGCCGAGTCGATGGACATCTCCTCGCCGACACTCCACAACCACCTGCGGCGCGCCCAGCAGAAACTCCTCGGCGTCGCCTTCGACGACGAGTGAGGATGGGTAGTGTACGCACACCCCATGAGAATCGATGACACTAGGTGTCTAGGGACTGGAGAGCCAAAGACGTTCCCCGAGGCCACAAATCGCTGATGGCGTCTCGGGACCAGTGGCGGGCAACGAAGTGGACAGATACGGGTATATAAAAATATGCGTTAACGACAATATTTTACAGTAATAATCGCCCATAATTTTCACATTGTTTTCCCGGAATAATGTAAAATTGGGATAATTAGCGCTGTTCCTTAATATGGAGGTTGATGGAGGAGTGTCTGCAATGTCAGACGACGACGAACTCGACGTAGAACTTGAGGCTCGGCTCGAAGAACAGGAGGAATTCGAGCCACCGGAATCGTTTGTCGAACAGGCAAACGTCACAGACGAGGGGATTTACGAGGAATTCGAGGAGAACTGGCCGGATGCGTGGGAACAGGCGGCCGACCTCCTCGACTGGGAGAGCGAGTACGACACCGTACTCGACGAGAGCGAAGCGCCGTTTTACAAGTGGTTCACCGGTGGGTCGCTCAACGCATCGGAGAACTGCCTCGACCGGCACCTCGACGAACGTGGTGACGAAGCCGCAATCGAATGGATTGGCGAACTCGGGGAAGAACGCACGTACACGTACGAAGACCTCCATCGTGAGGTGAACGAGTTCGCGGCTGTGCTCCGTGACCAGGGCGTCCAGGAAGACGACGTGGTGACGATGTACATGCCGATGATTCCAGAGCTGCCCATCGCGATGCTGGCGTGTGCCCGCATCGGCGCACCTCACGCCGTTGTTTTCGCGGGCTTCTCCGCAGATGCACTCGCGACACGGATGAACGCCGCCGACTCGGAGCACCTCGTCACCTGTGACGGCTACTACCGGCGTGGTGACCCGCTTCAGCACCTCGACAAGGCCGAAGAGGGACTCGAATCGGTCGACCAGGACGTGACCTCGATTGTCGTCGACCGCCTCGAAGACGACTTCGACCACGACCTCGGTCCGAGCCAGCACGACTACCACGACCTGCTGGCAGACCAGGAAGGCGCGACGGTCGAGCCGGTCAGCCGCGACGCCGAGGACATGCTGTTCCTGATGTACACGTCGGGAACCACGGGCAAACCGAAGGGTGTCAAACACACCACCGCAGGATACCTGGCCTACGCCGCCTGGACTTCCCACGCGGTGCTGGACATCAAGCCCGAGGACACCTACTTCTGCTCGGCAGACATCGGCTGGATTACCGGCCACTCCTACATCGTCTACGGGCCACTCGCGCTCGGGACGACCTCGGTTATGTACGAGGGAACGCCGGACTACCCGGACAAAGACCGGATGTGGGAAATCGTCGACGACCACAACGTCAACCAGCTGTACACCGCGCCCACGGCGATTCGGGCGTTCATGAAGTGGGGCGAGGAGTACCCCAACAAACACGACCTCTCCTCGCTTCGCCTGCTCGGCACGGTCGGCGAGCCGATTAATCCGCGCGCATGGAAGTGGTACT
This sequence comes from Haloarculaceae archaeon, assembly GCA_036625595.1. Lineage (GTDB taxonomy): Archaea > Halobacteriota > Halobacteria > Halobacteriales > Haloarculaceae > Salinibaculum. Next base: position 19,331 of record JAZKTK010000002.1, read on the forward strand.
ACAAACACATCGGCAACGAAAACTGCCCCATCGTCGACACCTGGTGGCAGACCGAAACTGGCGGGATGATGGTGACCACCATCCCCGCAATCAAGAACATGAAACCCGGCTCTGCCGGGCCGCCGCTGCCGGGAATCAGCGCGGATATCGTCGACGAGAAGGGGTCCCCGGTCGAGGCCGGCCGCGCGGGCTATCTCGTCGTCAACAAGCCGTGGCCCGGGATGCTCCGGACGCTGTACAAAAACGACGAGCGATTCATCGACGAGTACTGGGACGAGTACTCGATTCCGGAGAAAGACCAGTGGGTCTACTTCCCGGAAGACGGTGCGAAAATCGACGACGACGGCTTCATTACCGTGCTCGGACGCGTCGACGACGTCCTCAACGTCTCCGGACACCGCCTGGGAACGATGGAAATCGAATCAGCAATCGTCGGTGTTCCCGGCGTCGCGGAAGCAGCAGTCGTCGGGGGCGACCACGAGATGAAAGGCGAAGCAGTTTACACCTACGTCATCACCGAGGATGGCTACGAAGGTAACGAAGAACTTCGCCAACAGATTATCGAAGCCGTCGAGGACAGCATCGGCCCGATCGCACGGCCCGAGGCAGTCGTGTTCACACCCGAACTGCCCAAGACGCGCTCGGGCAAAATCATGCGCCGCCTACTCGAGGACATCGCCAACGGCGACGAACTCGGGAACACGTCCACGCTGCGTAATCCAGAAGTCGTCGAGGACATCGCCAAAAAGGCGCAAGACGACTAACCCCTCTACACAAACAATGACAGACAACGACACAACCGAGCCGACTGATGGCTCGACTGACGACGTACGAACCGACGGAGGTGTGGTGTCCCAGGAGCGGTCCACCAACTACCTCGAAACCGAAATAAACATACTGAGTCCGAGTACGCCCTTTATGCGCGACCACCTCAAGGTGGTCTGGGGCGGCTTCATCGCGTGGCTCCTCATCACATGGGGGCCGTTCCTCGCGACGGTGGCCGCACCCGGAACGATGACTACGCAGCTCCCGGTCATCGGCTTCCCGGCGCACTACTTCCTGATCGCGTTCGGCGCGCCGACCGGGTCGCTCATTCTCGCGTTCGTTTACGCGAAAAAGCGCGACCAGCTCGACGAGAAGTACGGTATCGACCCCGCGGCCGAGGGAGCGACCCAGACCAGCAGTGAGGGCGCTGCTGCCACCGACGGAGGGGTCGACGAATGATAGAGGCAGTACCGCTGCAGGCTGAGGCGCTGGACATCTCGTTCAAGCCGGTCGGCGCGGCCATCGTCATCCTGATGATGCTGTCGTTCCTCGCCATCGGCTACTTCTTCAAGGTGGCCGACACCGACGGGATGTGGGTCGCCGGCCGTGGTATCGGGAACATCGAAAACGGGATGGCAATCGGTGCCAACTGGATGTCCGCCGCGTCCTATCTGGGACTAGCCGGCCTGATTGCCCTCGCGGGCTTTTACGGTCTGGCATTCGTCGTCGGCTGGACGACCGGCTACTTCATCCTGCTCATCTTCATGGCCGCACAGATGCGCCGGTTCGGGAAGTACACCGCACCGGACTTCGTCGGTGACCGCTTCAATTCATCGACGGCGCGTGCGCTGGCAGCGTTCACGACGCTGCTCATCGCGTACGTCTACTCGGTCGGGCAGGCCTCCGGGATGGGTCTGGTCGGGCAGTACGTCTTCGGGCTCGACTTCGTCCCGATGGTCATCGTGATGATGGCCATCACCATCGGCTACCTCGCGCTGTCGGGGATGCTCGGCGCGACGAAGGGGATGGCCGTTCAGTACGTCATCCTCATCGTCGCCTTCCTCGCAGGCGTGTACGCGGTCGGCTTCTCGCAGGGCTACTCGACGGTTCTGCCACAGATCGAATACGGCGCACTGATCGGCGAACTCAACCGTCAGTTCTCCGAGCCGTTCGCCGGTGCCGGAGCGTGGCTCTGGGCGAGCACCGCGTTCTCGCTCATCGTCGGGACCTGCGGGCTCCCGCACGTCCTCGTGCGCTTCTACACGGTCGAAAGCGAGCGGACCGCCCGCTGGTCGACCGTGTGGGGACTGTTCTTCATTCTGCTGCTGTACTGGGCCGCACCCGCGATGGCCGCGTTCGGTGTCGACCTCTTCGAGACCACGCAGGGTGCCAGCGCCTTCGCCGCCGAGGGCGGCATGACCGGCGCGGAAGGTGACGTCATCGTCGTGCTCGCGGCGCAGTTCGCGAATCTCCCGCAGTGGTTCGTCGGCTTCGTCGCGGCCGGTGCGATGGCCGCCGCAATCGCGACCACGGCAGGCCTCTTCATCACGGCCTCCTCCGCGGTCTCACACGACATCTACTCGGAACTCATCAACCCCGACGCGACCCAGCGCCAGCAGGTCCTGCTGGGCCGTGCGACCATCATCGGCATCGGTGCGCTGGTCACCCTGACCGCGCTGGACCCGCCGGCGCTCATCGGACAGCTCGTCGCGCTGGCGTTCTCGCTGGCGGGCATGGTGCTGTTCCCGATGTTCTTCCTCGGTCTCTGGTGGGAGAACGCGAACCGCCAGGGCGCACTCGCCGGGATGATCACCGGGCTGGCACTCTGGACGCTCGCGACAATCAACACCACCGTCCTCGCCGAGCCGTTCAGCCCGCTGCTCGCCGAGTGGGTGCCCGGCATCGGCGCGGCACTCATCGGCACGCCGCTTGTCTTCCTTGTCACCATCGTCGTCTCGCTGGTGACCCCCGAACCGGACGAGCGGACCAAGCAGATCGTCCGCCAGTGTCACAGTCCCGAGCCGATGGGACAGCAACAGACCGCCGAAGACGTCGTCGCTGCCGACGGGGGCCAGGAGACCCCCGCGGACGACTAACCAATGTACGATAATATACTCGTTCCGACAGACGGTAGTGTGACCTCGGAAGTAGCAGTCGACAACGCCGTCGACATCGCCGAAAAGTACGGTGCGACGATACACGCACTGTACGTCATCGACGTCGACGCGACCAGTTACGGGCTGGGCACCGAACAGGTCGACCGCATCCGACAGGGCCACCTCGACGACATGCCCGAGGTGAAAGACGACGCCGACGAAGCGACCAGCTACGTCGCCGCCGCGGCCGAAGAGAGGGGCGTCGACTACGAAGAGCACATTCGTATCGGCGAACCCGCCCGGGCAATCCGGAACTTCGTCGAAGAGGAGAACATCGACCTCGTCGTCATGGGGTCACACGGGCGGTCTGGCCTCTCGCGGGTCATCCTCGGCAGCGTCGCCGAGAAGGTCCTGCGACGGACCCACCTGCCCGTCCTCGTCGTGGACAGTCACGAACTCCACGACGACGAGGAGTAACGCTCCACATCGAGTTCCGTCGTCTTCGCGAACCGAACGCGACCGTCTTTTTTGCCGAGTCGACGCAGAATAACTTCGCTTCCAGCCACTGTCTGGTACGGCCTGCTGAGAGTGTTGTCAGCGGGATTCGACAAACTGGACAGGCAAGAGTGAGTGGCTCATAGTGAGTATTGCGAGTCTGCACCGCCGGATGAAGAAATATCCAGTCAGTCAGAGCCGGCGCAGCCGAGGTTTCGTGGCCGTGCCGAAACGTACCGCAATAATCACTATCAGGTCGCTCCCGACGGCGCGTGGGTTTCGAAGGTGACAGCGGACACTCTCAGAAGCAGTCTGCTACCAATTATTTAGCCCATCCACCTTTTATTAGCACGTTCCAAACGTGTATGTGTAGTGATAATCTGACGGGACAGTGGCACCGAACGTGGAGCCCGCGGTACGTCGCAGTAGACCACCCGTAGATAGCGGTCCCAGCGAACACCATGATACAGACACTCACAAACGGTGTGACGGTAGTACAGCCAGAGATTATCCTCCAGATGACACAGAGCGAGGCGTTCGAGTTTATCCACGACGACGCACTGCTCGCGTCGTCGCTGTGGGCGAATATCGCGCTCGCGGGGCTAGCGATACTCCTCTTTGTGTATATGGGTCGGAACATCGAAGACCCACGGGCACAGCTCATCTGGGTCGCCACGCTGCTGGTGCCGCTGGTCTCGATATCGAGTTACGTCGGACTCGTCTCCGGGCTGACCGTGGGATTCCTGGAGATGCCGGCAGGGCACGCCCTCGCCGGTGAAGGCGGTGTCTTCTCACCGTGGGGTCGATATCTCACGTGGACGTTCTCGACGCCGATGATTCTCGCGGCGCTCGGACTGCTCGCCGGGACGAACCGGGCAAAGCTCACAACGGCAATTACGATGGACATCGGGATGTGTATCACCGGACTGGCCGCCGCACTGACGACCGGCTCGTACCTGCTGCGATGGGTGTTCTACGGTATCAGCTGTGCCTTCTTCGTCGCGGTGCTCTACGTCCTGCTGGTCGAGTGGCCTGCAGACGCAAACGCTGCCGGGACAAGCGAGATCTTCGGGACGCTCAAGGTGCTGACTGTCGTGCTGTGGCTGGGCTATCCGATTCTGTGGGCGCTCGGCGCGGAGGGATTTGCCGTCCTCGACGTCGCACTCACGTCCTGGGGATACTCCGGACTGGACATCTTCGCGAAGTACGTCTTCGCGTTCCTGCTGTTGCGCTGGGTGGCTGCAAACGAGCGCATTATCGGCAGGACAGACAGCATCGCTGAAGAGACGACGACAAGCAGCGCCAGTCCGGTCGACGACTGAACGAAAAAAATCAGGCAGAGGGAGACAGCGGCGTCATTCCCTGCGGTCGATGTCGAGCTGGTCTTCGACGTCGTCGAGCCAGTCCGCGTCGGCGAGGTCTTCCATCTGCTCCTGGAAGTGCGTCTTGCAGACGCCGACCTTGATTCCGTCCTTCTCGACGGCGATATCGGCTTCGCGGTCGCAGTAGTGACACTGCATACGCGTTCCTTGGGGCGGCACACCATTGAACCCTGCGGCCGCGGCGAGTTACAACCTGACGTGCGAGCGAAAGTACTGATAGGCCTCGCTGTCCAGCCCAGCCAGTCCCAGCGTCTCCTCGTGGGCGTCGCTGCCTCCCGTCGGAACGAGGTCGTGTCGCTCGATTGCGCGCTCGACGGGTCGCAAATCGACTTCCCGGCCGTAGGGATACCACCGTTCGACGGCATCGAGCGATTCGGTGAGGGCAAGCGCTGCCGCCGGGTCGTCGTACCGGAGCGGATGAGCCAGCCCCACGAGCCCGCAGGCGTCGGCGAGCAGGTCCCGTCCCGTCTCGAAGTCGGGAATCTCGCGACCGACGAAACAGGGGCAGTCGTCGCCGATGAGGTCGGCAAAGGCGTCGTCGTACTCGTAGTCGGCCTCGGTTTCCGCGATAGCGCGAGCGATGTGTGGGCGACCGACACCGGGTTCGAACGCGACATCGAGCGACACACCGAGGCGGTCCTCGACACAGTCGACGATGCGGCGGGCGCGCTCGATGCGGTTCTCCTGGAGACGGTCGATTTCCGCGGTGAGTGCGTCCGTTCGGCGTGCGCCGTACCCCAGGAGGTCGACTTCTCCCGCCGGCGAGCGCACCCGGAGTTCGATACCGTGGACAACTGTGACACCACCGACGACTGCGACCGGCGTCTGCAGCCCTGGGTGGAGCCGGTCGTGGTCAGTGACGGCGACAACCTCGACACCGGCCTCGCGTGCCGCGTCGGGTATCGTCTCCAGCGTGAGCGCTCCGTCGGAGTTCGTCGTGTGGACGTGGAGGTCCGCGACTACCATACTGGACGGTCGGCCCCCGCGGGTATCGGTGTTTCTGCTCGGCTGTGTGAGTGAGTCGGGGGTGATTGTCTGTTCCTTAGATGCACTAGAATACCTAATTCAGTTATGCAATGATAGATGGTGAAGTTTATGTGTCGCCGCACCCCGAGACAGAGATATGAGACTTATCAGCGACGTGGACGACTCGTTTGCAACGCACACGTTCCCGAGCACGACAGCCGAATTCGTCGAGGAACACGGCGAACTGGAACTCGAGCTGCCAAACGGTGCAGCCACTCTCGAAGAGGTCCTCGAATGTCTGCCGAACGAAGAGTTCGAGACCGAAGATGACGCGCGGCTGTCAGTGTACAGCGCGCTCGGCGAAGAGGCAATCGGCCGAAAGGGGTACAGCGACCGCGACGCGACCGCACCCGGTGAGAACGGTCACGACGTCGTCTCGCTGTAACCAACGAAGCCGAGTGGGCGGTCCCGGCGGGCATTGACATAGCAACCTTCTGTTCTTTTGGAATCCGGACCGTGAGGTCTGAATAGACCATGAAAAAGCCACTGCTGGCTACGGAGTTCCTCGACAGAGCACGGGAGAACTTCGGTGGCCACGAGGCACTCCTCACCGTCGAGGGCGACCGACTGACGTACGACGAACTCGGTGACCGGGTCGACCGCCTCTCGGCTGCGCTGCAGGACCGCGGCATCGAGAAGGGCGACCGCGTCGCTGTGCTGGACCCGAACACACACTACCACCTCGAAACAGCCTACGCCGCCATCCAGATTGGCGCAATTCACACGCCGCTGAACTACCGGCTCAAACCCGGCGAGAACGAGTATATTATAAACGATGCCGGTATCGACGCCATCGTCTGTGACTACGATTTCGTCGACAACGTCGACCCGGTCCGGGACGCCGTCGACGTGGAGACCTACATCTGTACCGACCCCGAGCAGGCCGACACCGACGAGGAGTGGGCCGACTACGAATCGGTCATCGACGACTATGGCCCCGGCGAGCACGAGCGCCCGGAGATGGCCGAAGACGAGATTATCACCATCAACTACACCTCGGGAACGACTGGCGACCCGAAAGGCGTGATGCGCACCCACCGCACGGAGACGATTCACGCGTATCTCACCGCCCACCAGAACTCGATTACGAGCGACGACGTCTACTACTGGACGCTCCCGATGTTCCACGTCAACGGGTGGGGACACATCTTCGCTATCACGGGCGTGGGCGCTCGACACATCTGTGCCCGTGGGTTCGACCCCGAACGCACCTTCGAGAAGATTGCCGAGGAAGACGTCTCCTACATGTGCTGTGCGCCGACGGTAATGAACATGCTCATCGAACACTGGGAGGCGCACGACCCCCAGACCACCGGCGACGCCGACCTTCGAATCGCCTCCGGCGGTGCAGCACCACCCGAGGCGACAATGCGCACGCTGGAGGACGATATCGGCTGGTATTTCAAGCACATGTACGGCTCGACGGAGACCGGCCCGCTCATCGTCACCTCCGACTACAACCGACTGTTCGACCAGGACGACGACTCCCGATTCGAAATCAAGAACAGACAGGGCTTTGCGATGCTCGGGACCGAAATCGACGTGGTCGACGGGGAGGGCAACTCCGTCCCCACTGACGACGAGACGATTGGCGAAATTGTCGTCCGGGGGAACCAGATTATGGAGGGGTACTGGAACAATCCCGAGGAGACAGCAGAGGCCTTTTCGGCACGACGGGAGGGGTGGTTCCACACCGGCGACCTCGCGACGCTCAACGAGGACGGAATGTTGAAAATCAAAGACCGCAAGAAGGACATCATCGTCTCCGGCGGGGAAAATATCTCCAGTCTCCAGCTAGAGGACTGTCTGTACAATCACCCGGCAGTCCGCGAGGTGGCGATTATTCCGGTCCCAAGCGCAGAGTGGGGCGAGACGCCAAAAGCCTACATCATCCCGAAGAACGGCGACCCCGAGAATCCGGGCGTGACTGCCGAGGAAATAACAGCCTACACCAAAGAACACCTCGCCGACTACAAGGCCGTCCGCGTGGTAGAATTTGTCGACCAGCTCCCCAAGACCTCGACCGGAAAGATTCAGAAGTACGAACTCAGGCAGACGGAGTGGGACGACCACGACCAGATGGTCGGCGAAGGATAGGCACGCTCGGCGTGGCAGCCGATGCACAGAAATATATCCGCGGGGGTGTATCCGTCCGATGAATGGCTGATTCCGAGCCCGAGTCAGAGACAGACCCCGAGGAGAGCGTCCGGCAGGCCGTCGAGCGGTCCAGAAGTGGCGCACCCGCGGCCGGTCGGGTCGTCCGTGACCGCTTCTCCGCTGACGAAGTCTTCCAGCGAATCGTCGCCGCCGCCGACGAAGAGATTACCGCCGGAAGCCGGGAACTGTTCTTCAGCGGTCTCGCCGCTGGCTTTGCAATCACGATTACGTTCCTGCTGTACATCTCCCTGACGGCGTCGACGGACGGCCATCCCGTTCTCTCCGCGATGCTGTACCCGCTCGGATTTATTTACATCATCATCGGTGGCTACCAGCTCTACACCGAAAACACACTCCCGCCGGTCGCGCTGACACTCGAACGCATCGCGTCGATACCGGCGCTCTTGCGCAACTGGGTGGTCGTCCTGGCCGGAAACTTTACCGGTGGCACGTTCGGTGCCATGGCACTCGCGTGGGGTGGTGTCCTCTCGACGGACGGGGCGTCGGCCGCAGCCGACATCGCCTCGAAGGGTATCGAAACCGGCTCGACGGTGTTGTTCGTCAAGGCTGCCTTCGCCGGACTCATCGTCGCGGGCGTTGTCTGGGTCAGCTTCGCCGCCAGAGACACCATTTCACGGCTCGTCGTCGTCTATCTCGCCTTTTTGTCGATTCCGCTCGGTGGTCTGTTCCACGTCGTGGTCTCGTACACCGAGATGGTGTATCTCGTCTTGCTGGGTGAGCTCTCGGTGATTGTCGGGATGACCGAGTTCGTCATCCCAGTGTTGCTCGGGAACACCGCTGGCGGGGTCGTGCTGGTAACGGTCGTCAACTACTTCCAGACGACAGAAGAACGGCTGGAATCGGCCCGGTTTGAGGGCGCGAACCGTCGCCTCTCGATGCAGGAGTGGGTCATGGGGAGCCGCGCCGGACGGTCGTACGTGCCTCTCATCGACACGGCAGAACCGGCCACACAATCCGAAAACGGCCCGTTCCGTATCGTCGTCCCGATTACGAATCCCCGGACGGAGTCACGACTCGTCGAATTCGCCTGTACGCTGGCAAGCGACAGAGACGAGGCTATCGTCGACGTGGTCCACATCGTCCAGATGCCCCGTCAGTCCTCACAGGGATACGGCGTCAGACAGAGCAGGCGCATCATCGACGAATCGGAAGAGCTGATGGAGAATATGCGAGGTATCGCCAACAACTACGATGTCAGCTGTGAAACCTCGACAGTGCTGTCACACCGCTCGTTCGAGGAGATATTCACTGTGTCAAAACGCAAGGGCGCCGACCTCGTGGTGATGGAGTGGGGCGAAGACGGCGTGTGGAAGGCCGCGCGCGCGGACCGCCCCCTCGACGACCTCACACGACAGCTCCCCAGTGACTTTCTCGTCCTCAAGGACCGGGACCTCGACACCTCGCGGGTCCTCCTGCCGGTCGTGGGCGACCACTCCGACGACATGAGCGCCGACGTCGCACGGGCGCTCCGCGACGTCAAGGGGGCAGCGGTGAGCCTCCTGCACGTCGTCGACGGGCCCGAGAAGCGCGAACAGGGCGAAGAGTTCCTCGCCAACTGGGCGGCCGACCACGGACTCGAGGACGCCATCCGACTCGTCGATGACACCGGCAACGTCGAGGCAGCAATCGAACAGGAAGCCCAAGAACACACGCTGGTGCTGCTCGGTGCCTCCGAGCGAGGGCTGTTATCACGACTCGCCCGTGATGCACTCTATCTTGACGTTATCGATGACCTGGAAAGCTCCGTCGTGCTCGCGGAACCGGCGACAAAGCGAGGACTCCTCAGCCGACTGTTCGGCTAAGCGGTGACACTCGGCGACTTGCCATCCAAACGCCGACGTTTCGAGTGAGTGTACAAAAAGGCCGCCACGAACGTAGCTTCCTGAGAACGCCCCTGCCCACTAACGTGTTGATGACGGTTACCTGGGTGTATGTACCGCGTACTGTTGCCGGTAGACGAGAACGAACAACGCGCCGAACAGGCAGCCCAGAACGTTAGAAATCTCCCGAGAGACGCAGACGACATCGAAGTCGTCGTGCTGAACGTCGAAGCGCCGTACAGTGTCGGCGACGGCGGTGGGCGGGTTAGTTCCGAAGAGTTCTTCGACGAGACGGACTATCCGGAGAGCGTCGAAACAGTTCTCGACCTGCTAGAGGACGCAGGTATCGCGACGGAGAAGCGTCGCGTCCACGGCAGCCCGAGCGAAGAGATTCTGGCAGTTGCCGACGAGGTCGACGCCGACACGATTGCGATGAGCGGTCGCAAACGAAGTCCCTCTGGGAAAGTCCTGTTCGGGAGCGTCACGCAGTCGGTGTTACTGGACGCGAACCGTCCAGTACTGGTGTCGGCGCTGGGATGAGCTAGTCTTTTTCCAGAAAGTCCGGTCGTTCGACGGCTTCGTTCTTGCCCGGTTCCGGGCGGTCGAGCGCATCCATCTTGTCGATAGCGTCGGGCAACCCGTCGCGGCCGCCGGTCGGAACCTCGTCCTCGTCGACGGTGACCGTCTCGCCCTCGACGAGTTCCGCCCAGACGGGGGCGTCTGCGCCACGGGCAGTGTCCGCGTCGAACTCGCGGGCCTCGTTTTTCCCCTCGTCGAAGGCCAGGTCGACCACACTCTTGTTGTAGGAGGTGTCCATCTCCGCACGAACGCGTTCGAGTTCCTCCGGATGGTACTCCCCGAGAGACGTGGCGACACCGAGTGCGTACGCGCGGTCGATGGCCTCGTCCTTGTCGAGTGCATCCCAGTCGGTTCCGTAGGCGCGTTCGTACTTGCTCATGTTATCCCTGGACCTTCCGGTCACCGTGAACGCGCAATCCCTGATCGGAAAAACTTATCTCCCGGATATCACAGTCGATTGCAGTCCCGCGCATTTTGATGACCTGTATCCCCCGAGTCATTCCGGATGAATCGAGGAAATTGTGGAAGAAAATGACCCCGTGTGCGAGGTAGTGTTCGTCCGAGTAGGAGGTCGGGTCGGTCATCTCCGAGATGAGCAGTGTGGTCGCGTCAGTCTGTTTCAGCGCGGAGAGAAAGCCCGTAATTTCGTCGCTCATGTCCGAGAAGAAGTGCTGGAGGAGCATCGTAGAGTCGATGACGACCCGGTCGACGTCGTTCGATTCGATGAACGCAACCAGGCGATTCGTGAGGCCACCGTCGGTCCCGAACTGAGTTATCGTCCGTTTGCCGGCCTCGGTAACGAGATTCAGGAACTGTACGTTCTCGGACTGGACGGCCCGGTCGAAGCCAAAGTCGTAGCCCGACATATCCTGGATCAGTTCCTCTTTGGTCTCGTGCATCGTCACGTAGAGGCAGTCCGCACCCTCTTTTGCACCCTGTGTGATAAACTGTGAGCAGAAGGTCGTCTTTCCGCTTCCTGGCGGTCCGCTCACGACGTAGAGTCGGTCGTCCAGAAGTCCCCCCTCGACGAGTTCGTCGAATCCAGGGACGCCACTCGAAAGTCGCATGCGAGGGTCAACGCCGTATCGAGATATAGATGTTTGCTCTGTGTTCTCAGTGTTGATAATCCACCACGCCAGTCGCGAACGATTCACGGACGGCGAGCAGTTTGCGGGTCGCCCGCTCGTCGAATCTGAGGGGACGCCGCCACCACGGCCCCTTTCCGGAGTCAGCCGAGAGCTCGGTCACGAGTTCGTTCGCGTCGACGCCGCCAGACGGGTTCGAGAGTGGTACTGCACGGTCGTACAGCGCTGATTCAGACGGGTCACCAGTCAGGAGGACGCGAGCATCAGTCGTCTCGTCGTGGCGGGAATCACCGTTCCGAGACATCGCGTGCGTCTCGCGGCGAACGTGGGCGTTGTTCGCAAACGGTGCCCGCCCGTCGGCGTCGAGCGCCGCGTACTCTTCGCCGGTGAGTGGGTCCTGTGCCAGTCGGAACTGACCGATACAGAACGCACCCCACTCCGGCGGGAGCCACTCCGCCGACTCACGAACTGAAAGCGTCGCATAAAAGATGACGTAATCGCCCGCCGTCAGTTCCGAGAGCGGGCCGGCCTTGATACCGTGGTCGTCGCCGTAGGTGTAGCGCTCACAGCAGGGATACTCGGGAAACTCCGGGTCGAGGTGGACGGGCTGGTCGGAGAGTGCGTCCGGAATCGTCGTCGTCAGGTGGTCCGCGAGGTCGCCGTACGTCGGCGGGTCGACGGCGGGTTCGGTTTCGGGAATCGGGATGTACTCGAAGGAGCCGTCGGGCCAGACGGGGCCACGAAATCCCGGTTCATTCGTGTTGGCACCGACGTTGATAGCGAGAGCTCGCATTGCGTACGGGTCGGTAGCCAACGAGCAAAAGAACTCCGTCAGCGCAGCGGCTCGGCACACTCGCGACAGTAGCTGAACATGCCGTCACGGTCGTTGAGCGCTCCGCATTGCTGGCAGACGACGGCGTCATCAGGGCCACGGTCGGCGTCAATATCAGTCGCGGCAGCCGACCCTTCCAGTCGCTTGTACCCCGGTTCCCGCGACTCCCCGTCGTGCGTGGACTCACCCCGCTGGAAGTACCGGTACAGCACCAGCTGCAGCAGCGCGAACCCGATGAGGTACGCCGCGAGCCAGGCCCAAGCCTCCATGTTCCATGCTAGGCGTTCACAGTACTTGGATGTTCGGCTCGAAGTCACGGCGTGGTTCTTCTTCGCTGAGTTGCCGCAGGTCCGAGGTGATTTTGAACACTTTGGCAGTCTGTTGCTCGTTGGCGGTTGCGACCTCGTTGATTTCGTTGCTGCGGTCGGTCGCGTCGTCTACATATTCGACACCAGGAGAGTTTCTCACGACCAATACTCCATTCTGGGAGCGCGCCTGATATTTATATAAGCACCAGCCTGAGAGGTGGGTATGGAGACTTCGGCCGTGCGGATTAGTAGCGGCATCACTGGGCTTGACGAACTGTTGCGCGGCGGGTTCGTGTCCGGTCGAATGTATCTGGTCTGTGGTGAACCGGGGACCGGCAAGACGCTGCTCGGGATGCACTTTCTCGAGGCCGGCATGGACAACGACGAGACAGTACTGTGTATTCACGGCGAGGAGTCACGAGACGAAATCCTTCTGAATGGAGCACAGGTCGGTATCGACATTCAGGACGCGCAGTTTCTGGACCTGGGACCGAACTCCGAGTTCTTCACCGAGGACCGAAACTACGACCTGGTCGAGCCGGGCGCAGTCGAACGTGACCGATACACAGCGGACATCCACGACGCCATCAGGGATATCAATCCCGACCGGGTCGTCCTCGACCCAATCACGCAACTGCGATACATCGAAGCAAACGAACACCAGTTCCGAAAGCGAATTCTCTCGTTTATGCGGTTTCTCAAGGAACGGGATACGACTGTCGTCGGGACCGCAACGCTGTCCAGCGACACCGGGTACCAGACTGAGATGCGCTCGTTGAGCGACGGGGTCATCCAACTGTCCCACACGGACCGGGGTCGACGGCTCAAGGTCGCAAAGCACCGTGGGTTCGGACAGCAAGACGGCAGCCACGGTCTCGCAATCAGAGACAGCGGTGTCGAGGTGTTCCCGTCACTGATTCCGGAACAGCTCGACAGCACCCTGGAGACGTCCCGTATCAGGTCCGGAATCGATAACCTCGACGACCTGCTCGGCGGCGGTCTCGAGAAAGGGACGGTGACGTTCATCAGCGGTCCGACAGGTGTCGGGAAGACAACGACGGCGACACAGTTTCTCGCGGAAGCTGCGAACCAGGGGACGGACTCGATTGCCTACCTGTTCGAGGAGGGAACGGACACCTTCACACACCGGTCCGAATCAATGGGCATCCCACTCTCGGACCTGCGCGAGCAGGGGGCGGTGTCGCTCAGAGCGGTCGAACCGCTCGCGCAGTCGGCCGAAGAGTTCGCACAGACGGTCAAGCGCGAAATCGACCGGACCGGTTCGGAAGTCGTCCTCATCGACGGTATCGACGGGTACAAGATGTCGATTCAGGGGACAGATGCGACGCTCGTCGAGAAGATACATGCGCTGACACGGCACCTCAAGAACCGCGACGTGACGGTGATAATAACTGACGAAGTGTCACAGATAACCGGCATGCGGACGGCAACGAGTACGAACCTCAGCTACATCGCCGACAACATCCTCTTTTTGAGTTATATCGAGACTGAGGGAACACTCGAGAAAATCATCGGGGTCCTGAAAAAGCGGGCAGGCGGCTTCGAGAACACACTCAGAGAGTTCGACCTCGACGGCGGCATCCACGTCGGCGACCCGCTGACCAACGCATCGGGAATTTTGCAGGGGACGCCACAGATGAACCCGGGTCGCGGGAATCAGACCGATGACTGAGGACGACGACACCACTGGTCCGGGCGCTGTCGCGCAACCGAGCGACGAGCGGTCGACAGTGCAACTACTCGTCGGTGACGAGGGCAATCGGTCGGCGCTCCGGGCAATGCTCGACGATCGGTACGTCGTCGGCACCAACCAGTCCGTCACCGATGCCGACCTCTACCTCGTCGAGGACCGACTGTTCACCGAGCACGTCGACGACCTTCGCGCGGTCGTCGAGCGGGAGGCTCCTGTGTTCTGTCCGGTCGTTCTTCTTCGTCGAGATTCGAGCAACTCGTCGGTATCACTCCGGACGCTCGGCAAGCGCGAGACGCCGGTGGTACTCGACGATGTCATCGACGCCCCCGTCAGCCAGGCCGTGCTCGTGCGACGGCTGGAGACGCTGCTCATCCGGCGCAGACAGGCACAGCAACTCCAGACGCAGGTGTCGACACTCGAAAAGCGCGAGCGCGAACTCCGAAGTTTCAAACAGGCAGTCGAACACTCTGGCCACTCGATTACGATTACAAAGACAGACGGAACAATCCAGTTTGTCAACAGTGCCTTCGAGGAGACGACGGGGTACAGTGCCGAGGAGGCAATCGGAAACACCCCCCGAATCCTCAATTCAGGCGAGCACGACAAGGCGTTTTACGCAGACCTCTGGAAGACAATTCTTGCCGGAGACATCTGGGACGGCAATGTGATAAACGAGCGCAAAAACGGCGAGCGATACGTCGTCGAACAGACGATTGCACCGATACTCGACAGTGGCGAAATAGAGGGGTTTATTTCGGTCAATGCAGAGATAACCGAGCGTATCCGGCGCGAGAAGAAACTCCAACACCAGCGACAGGAACTCGACCTTCTGCGACAGATTCTCACTCGCGTTCTCAGACACAACATCCGCAACGACCTCAACGTCGTTATGGGACACGCAGAGCGCCTCGCCAACGAACGAGAATCAGATGAGGGGTTGGCCAAGATTGTCCAGAAGGCCGAATCCATCGCAGAGACCAGCGAGACTGCACGAGAAATCGCCGCGCTCATCGAACGGAGCGAAACCCCGTCACAACAGGATATCGTCCCGCTCGTGGAGCGAGTCGCTGCCGACGTGCGTGATCGATTCCCCGAAACGACAGTCAGGGTCGACCTGCCAGCGGAGTGTGCTGCGTACGCCAGCGAGGAACTCGAGCGCGCCCTCACTGAACTCGTCGAGAACGCCGCCGAGTACAACGACGCCAACGACCCATGGGTCGATATCACGCTCGAACGGAACGAGACAATTCGACTCGCAATCGAAGACAATGGGCCGGGAATCCCGGAGAGTGAACTCGTGCCGCTCAGACAGGACGAAGAGACTTCGCTCGAACACGGAAGCAGTGTCGACCTGTGGCTCGTCAACTGGATTATCGAACAGTGCGACGGCACGATTCACTTCCACAGGCGCGATAACGGAACGCGTGTCGAACTCGAACTCCCGAAGAAAAAGGTCGTCGACGGAGCAGTTCTCACCACGACCGACAACGACAGCTACTGAAGCGCTATCGCAGCACTTCGACGTTCCCGTAGCGACAGTTCAGGCGTCAGGTGGGGTCAAATCACGCTGGAACTCGTCGAAGACGTTCAAATTGTCGGGTATCTCGGTGGGGATGCGACGCTCCTCGCGTCTGTCGACATTGTCGTCTTCCAGCGGGTCGGCGACCGACTCCCAGCCGTCTTTGATCGCGATACTCGTTGCGGGAGAGCCTGCGGCGATGTGGTGGGCCGGAATGTCTTTCGAGAGTGCGGACTTGGCGGCCAGAACCGAATTCCGGCCGACCTTGACGCCGGCGCGGACCATCGAATCGTAGGTGACGCGTGCGTCGTCCTCGATGATGGTGTGGTAGTTGGTCACGACAGTCTGGTCGACGACATCGTGGTCGTGCGTGTAAATCGCGGCGTTGTCGGAGATAGAGACGCGGTCGCCGATACTGAGTTTCCCGCGGTCGTCAAGGTGAACATCGTCGTGGACGACGACGTTGTCACCGACGGTGATGTTGTGGCCGTAGGTGAAGGTAATACCCTTGAAAAATCGGCAGTTGTCACCGCACTCTTCGAAGAGGTGTTTGGCGAGCATCCGGCGAAACCGGAGCGCGAAGGCGATGTTGTCGGCCATCGGAGTGGCGTCGAACTGCCGCCAGAGCCACTGGAGGTACTTCGACTGCTGGAAGTCCGCGTCCATCGTCTCGACTTCGGCGTAGTACTCGCTTTCGAGGGTCGCGTTGCAGGGGTTGTACCCCTGCAGTCGGACCCGTTCAGCGGGCGTCACGTCGCCGCCGGCCTGCCAGCGCTCGTAGGCATCGCGGTCACCCATCAGGTCCACGAGTGTCTCCTTGACGACCTCGCAGGTGTCCTCGTCGCTGGCGAGACGGGTGTCGACCTCGTCGATGAACTCCTGTACCCCTTCCTCGGCAGCGGGTGGCAACGACACGTGTCGCTTCGTCATGTTCCGCCATTGCCCGGCAGCACGCATAGGGGTTTCCGTTACACGTTCGTCACCCGGTATCGTCTCCGTTACTGCGGCACTATTCGAACCGGGTCGAACCCGTGTGGATTTATCATCGCCGCACCGTTGTCGGTGTGCATGAGCGGAATACTCGGCAGCATCAAGGGCCTCTTCTGGAACTCCGAGGAGCTGCGACTGCGTGCGCTGTTTCGAGTGCTGGCCACGACCGGTCTCCTCCTGTTGGTGGTCACGCTCGTTCTCTCTCTCGTCGGTGTGGTAAACAGCGTCCTCGGTCTCCCCAGCATCTTCCCGCAGGTGGCTGCCTTCTCACTCGTTATCGTCGGGCTGGTCGCACTCACGTGGTTCATCGACCGTCGCCGAATTCGAGACGTGGGGCTGTCGCTGGACCGGCAGTGGGGGCTGGACCTACTCGTCGGATTCGGTGTCGGCGGTCTGATGGTGGCCGTCGCCGTCGCGTTGCTCCTCGTCGGCGGGCTGGCTACTGTCAGCGCTACGTACGCCGTCGAGAACCCTGACTTCACGTTCGACGCGGGGTCGACCGCCGTCGGTGTCCTCTATGGCTTTCTCTTTTTCACCGTCTTCGCAACGCTCGAAGAGGTGCTTGTCAGGGGGTATCTGCTCGTCAATATCGCCGAAGGGATTCGCCAGTACAGTTCGACCGACCGCCGCGCCGTCGTCGGCGCTATCGCACTCACGGCAGCCCTGTTTGGCCTGCTCCACGCCGCTAATCCCGGCGGAACAGCACTCAGTCTGGTGAATATCGCTGTCGCTGGGGTCTTCTTCGGCGTCGCCTACGCCGCGACCGACCGGCTTGCGTTCCCCATCGGCGCACACGTCGGCTGGAACTTCACCGTCGGCTCGGTGTTCGGACTGCCGGTCAGCGGCCTCCGCACCGACAGCGCCCTGCTCGCTGTCGAACCCGACGGCCCGACGCTTCTCACTGGCGGCAGTTTCGGTCCCGAAGGTGGCGTCGTCATGCTCGTTGGCCTGCTGGCCGGTATCGCTGTCTTCGTCTGGTGGGTCCACCAGCAGTACGGGACTCTCGCTATCGACGAACGTATCGCCATTCCGGACCTGTGGGTCGCCGAAGGCGACGATTCCTGACCCGTCCATTTCGGCTCGAACCCGCGCTCAGTCGTGCGGTTCCATCTCACGGGAGACACTTTCACCGTCCCCCGTCAGACACATATCAGAAGGCGGGAATCAGCCGCTCCGTTACTCTGCCTTCAACCCCTCGCCCTTGACACGCATGACAGCCTCGCCGTCGGCGAGGTTCGGCGCGTCCACGAGGCGGACGATGCGTTTGTCGGCCTTTGACTTGCGGAGATAGATACGGAACGTGGAGGTGTGGCCGAGGATGTTGCCACCGATGGGCTGGGTCGGGTCGCCGAAGAAGGAGTCGGGGTTGGCAGCGACCTGGTTTGTGACGACGACAGCGGTGTTGTTCAGGTCGCCGACGCGCATCAGGTCGTGGAGGTGTTTGTTGAGTTTCTGCTGGCGGTCCGCGAGTTCGCCACGGCCGACGTACTCCGCACGGAAGTGTGCGGTCAGCGAGTCGACACAGAGCAGTCGAACAGGGAACTCCCCGTCCTGGCTCTCGCCGGCGATTTCCTGTGCTTTCTCCGCGAGGAGAATCTGGTGATTGGAGTTGAACGCCTTTGCGACGTGAATCTTGTCGAGGAAGGCTTCCAGCAGGTCTTCGAGCAGGCCATCATCGTCAGCGTCGGCATCGGCTTCCTCTTCGACGACTTCGTGGGTGACCATCGCCGCTTCGATGGCGTCGTCCGGCAGGCCACGGAGCATGTCGTCGATACGCTCCGGGCGGAAGGTGTCCTCGCTGTCGATGAAGATACAGCTGCCTTCGAGACCGCCGTACTCGGACGGAAGCTGGACGTTGACCGCGAGCTGGTGGGTGACCTGCGACTTGCCGGCCCCGAACTCGCCGTACACTTCGGTGATAGACTGGGTCTCGACGCCCCCGCCGAGCAGTTCGTCGACCTCGTCGACGCCCCACGTCAGCTTGCCGATCTGTTCGCGTCGCTCCAGGACTGTCGAGCCAGATTCGAAGCCACCGATATCAGCGGCGTCACGAGCGGCGTTGATGATATCTGCAGCGCTGGACTCCCCGATGTCGGCCGTATTCGAGAGTTCGCCGGGACTGGCGACGGCGATACCCTGGTAGTTGTCGAATCCGTTGTCTTTGAGCTTCTCTGCTGTCGCCGGCCCGACGCCGGGGAGGTCTTCGAGGTCTTCACCTGTGGACATACCCGGTCGTTGCGCCCCCTGTCACATAAACCCCCGTTAACAGGAGAGTGAAAGTGAAAGTGCATGACGTGAGGCGGATAGTTTCCAGAGTCGGCAAGGATTGATACGAGAAGGTGGGAATCGCGGCGGCTGTCACTCCCAGGGGTGGCCGCCTGGCGTGTCGGGCCACAGCGGATACCAGTACGCCTGGTCGTCCTCCAGGGTGAGTTCGCCGTCGAGCACGCTCTGGAGTTTGAACTCCGTCTGGCTGTCCCGTTCCTGGCCCGACTCGGGGACGAACGGATAGTACGACCCCCGTCGGAACGAGTAAATCCAGTAGACTGTGCGATTCTCCTCGGGTTTCTCGAACGCGAAGACGGCAGCGAGTAACCGCGACCCGAACCCGTGGTCGACGAGCGTACGAACCGCGAAGTGGATGGTCGTCACCAGGTCTTCGAACGTCTCGTCTTCCAGGACAATCCACCGGTAGCCGTAGTCGTCCTCGTGCAGTTGTGCGACCGTCCCAGTCTCTTCTTCACCCACCGACAGTATGGCCTCGACCTCCTCGACCGCCTGTGCAAACCGCGTGCTGTCGACACCGCTAAAACACAGCGCGGCGTCTCCGGCAGGGACGTAATCGAGATTCGCCTCCATCGTGATGTACGCCGAGGTCATCTCGAAGAGGTCGTCTGGGTTCGCCGCGCGGGTCGCGTCGACCTCCGCTTTCACGCCGAGAATCTGTTTTATCGTATCGAACAGTCCCATATCAGATCTCCAGTTCCCGTTCGAGGTCGCGGAGTTTGGCGACCCGTTTCTCGGTCGGCGGGTGTGTGCGGGCGATGCGGCCGACGAAACCGCGGTCGATGGGGATGACAAAAAACGCGTTCATCTCGGCTTGCTCGCGCAGGTCTTCTTTTGGAACTCTGTCCATCCGGCCATCGATAGTCACGAGCGCGGAGGCGAGCGCGCCGGGGTTGCCCGTGATGAGCGCGCCACCACGGTCGGCCGCATACTCGCGATAGCGCGATAGCGCCCGCACGAGCAGGAAAGAGACGACCCACACCACCAGCGAGACCGCGATAGCGACGAAAATAGAGGGGTTGCCCCGGCGGTTGTGTCCACCGCCGAAGAACCAGCCCCAGCGGACGATGAGAAAGGCAATCGTCGACAGAAACGAGGCGATGGTCATCACGGCCACGTCGCGGTTCTTGATGTGGGCCAGTTCGTGAGCGATGACCCCCTCGAGTTCCGCGCGGTCGAGCGTCTGGAGGAGACCCGCGGTGACACAGACCGTCGAGGTGTCCTGTGAACGGCCGGTGGCGAAGGCGTTTGGCACGCTCGTCTCCGCGACGGCGACCGTCGGTTTCGGCAGGTCCGCCTGCTGTGCGAGGCGGTCGACCGAGCGGTGGAGTTCGGGATACTCCGTCGGGTCGACTTCACTGGCACCCATGCTCCAGAGTGCGAGGCGGTCGCTGTAGAAAAACTGCACCAGTGAGAACGACCCGAAAAGAAGGACGACGGTTAGCAGGCTCTGGAAGGCCGTCCAGAGGACAGCCAGGAAGACAACGTAGAGACCACCGAGCAAGAGGATGGTGAGAGCCATCCGTCCGCGGAGTCCCCAATCAGTGCGCCACTGCATACCGGGGGATACGCCCGGAAGGAACTAAACGACACTGCCGTCCCGTGCAGTGTGACAGCCATCGAACGGACAACTTAAACGCCACAGCGGCCTAGCCAGGTTCAATGAGTCGTTCCGGGGAATTCTGTCCGCGCTGTGGGGACGCTATCGAGCGAGACGTATCGCTCGACGTGGAGGGGCCGGATGCCGCACTCTGTGACGCCTGTTATCTCGACGAGTACGACCTCGTTGACGCACCCGACCGCGTCGAAGTCAACGTCTGTGCCCGCTGTGGCGCGGTCCACCGCGGCAACCGCTGGGTCGACGTGGGCGCAGAGGACTACACCGACATCGCCATCGAAGAGGTGACCGAAGCGCTCTCGGTCCACGTCGCCGCCACCAGCATCTCCTGGCAGGTCAGCCCGGAACAGGTCGACGAGACGACCATCCGGATGCACTGCCAGTTCTCCGGCGTCCTCCGCGGGACGCCGGTCGCCGAAGAAGTCACCGTGCCGGTGAAAATCGGCCGCCAGACGTGCACGCGGTGTGGGCAGATTGCCGGCGGTTCCTACGCCGCCACGGTGCAGATTCGCGCCCGTGAGCGGACGCCGACCGAGGAAGAGACCGACCGCGCCGTCGAAATCGCCGAAGCGTACATCGACGACCGGGAGGGGAAGGGCGACCGCAACGCCTTCATCAGCGAAATCAACGACGCCCGCGACGGCGTCGACGTGAAAGTCTCGACCAGTCAGATTGGTCGCGCCATCGCCGACCGCATCGTCCGGGAACTCGGCGGCACCGTCGACGAAGCACGTCGCCTCGTCAGTGAAGACGACGACGGCCAGCGCCTCTACCGGATGGCATACGCCGCCCGTCTGCCCGCTTACCGCCCGGGCGAGGTCATCGCCCCCGACGACGACGACGGACCGGTACTGGTGACCAGCGTCCAGGGGAACCTCAAGGGAACTCGCCTGGCGACTGGCGAGCGCTACGAAGCGCCCTTCGAGGACGGTGAGGCGCCCGACGCAGAGCGGTTGGGCTGGCGCGAGGACGCCCAGGAAACGACGCTCGTCGCCATCGAGGACGAGCGCGCAGTCCAGGTACTCGACCCTGAAACCTACGAGGCGAAGACCATCGCTCGGCCGGACTATATGGACGCTGACGCCGACGAGGTGCCGGTGCTAAAGAGCCACGCCGGCGTGTTCGTGGTACCCGACGATGAGTGACGAATTTCTCGCGGCCGTCGTCGAGAAAGCACGCACACAGGCGGCTATCGGCTCGCTCCGTGCGGAGGGCGTCTACGACGACGACCGGTCGGTGTTCGAGGCAAGCGGTGAGACGGTGGCGATTCCAGTCACCGAGACGCCCACCGAGACACAGATCCTGAAAGTCATCCGCGAGGAAGGCGAGCCACGCCTGCGGACGCTGGCCGATCATCTTCAGGCGGACGGGTGGACGGACGACCAGATAGAGACTGCGCCGTCGTCGTGGGCCGTTCTCGGCAGTGTCGTGCTGGTCGAGATGGGCGATGCACACGACCCCGAGGCGGTCGGCGAGGCGCTGCTGGCGATGCACGGCCAGGCAGACACCGTCCTCTCCCGCGGCGGTATCGACGGCCAGCACCGCGAACCCGATGTGACTGTCGTCGCCGGCGAGGGCGATACAGAAACTGTGCACCGCGAGCACGGCACTGAGTACGCGATGGATGTAGCCGAGGTGATGTTCTCGCCGGGCAACAAGGCCGAACGGGCGCGGATGGGCAACGTGACCACGGACGGTGAGCGCGTCCTCGACATGTTCGCCGGCATCGGCTACTTCACGCTCCCGATAGCCCGCGCCGGTGCCCACGTCACCGCCATCGAACGCAATCCCGACTCCTTCCAGTATCTCCTGGAAAACGCGATGCGAAACGGCGTTTCCGACCGGGTAGAGCCGTACCGGGCCGACAACCGCGACGTGCTCGACTCCTACGACGGCGAGCAGTTCGACCGGGTTGTGATGGGGTACTACGACGCTCACGAGTTCCTGCCAGAGGCGCTGTCGGTACTCGCACCCGGCGGCACGCTACACATGCACGAGGCGACCCCGGAAGCGCTGGTCCCGGACCGCCCAGTCGGACGGCTAGACGATGCCGCCGCCGAACTGGGACGGTCCGTCGAGATACTGGACGTGCGGGAAGTCAAGGGGTACAGCGAGGGCGTCGTCCACGTCGTCGTCGACGTACGGGTAAATTAGTCCGTCTGCCGACACCCTTCAGGAGTCACCGGCTATCCCTCGCCTTCGGACTGGAACGGTTCGCCGACGGCCCGTCGGGGTAGCAGTGACATCACTTCCAACGCCAGTTCGTCTGAAGACTCGAACTCATCGCTGCTGGAATCGGCAATGACCTCGCCGAGATTCACTGTCCCGTCAGCAAGTAAGAGCGTCACGTCGTCGAACGCTTCAGCGGCTGTCTGTACCGAATGCGGGTACTCTACTTCCTCGAGAAACGTGTACAGCTGCTCGAGTTTGAGTTCTCTGGCCATGGCGAATGGAAGGGACGAAGCGATTTAGATGTATGCCTGACACAACCTCGGTCGGTCGCTCGCAGAAGACGACGAACGCGGAGACGACACTCGACCATCGAGTTGCCCTTCGGCACGAAAACTCTAATTGTCCGGGTGCATACAGCCAGGTATGAACAAACAGCAGATCATCGCCATCCTCTTCGTCCTCCTGATGGTCGGGTCGTCGGTCATCTACGGCGTATCCGCGCTGTTCTAAGCCGCGAGCAAGACGCCCGCCGTCAGTCCCACACGTCCGAGAGCGGGTGGTCCCCGTCATCGGTCGCTGACTGTGACCGGGTCCGCGACCGGGAGTGGCTCCGTGTCCGCGCATCCGACACACCACCCAGCGCTTCACCAGGTGCAAACTCGGGCAGATCTGGTGGCGTCATCCGGTCGACCTGTTCGCGGAACCAATCTGGCATGTCCGTTCGCGCTCGCTCGAAGAGGTCGACCAGCGAGGAGTCCGCGAGATACGTCGCCCCATGGTCGTCGGGGGCGCGCACGACGCGCCCACAGGCCTGGATGACCGTCCGGAGCGCCGTCCGGTAGTACCAGGCCCACTGCCCTTCCTCCAGTCGGTGTGCGACTCGCGAGTCGCGGGTGTTCGGGTACGGCGCCTTACAGAGTAGTTGCCACCGGCAGAGGTCGCCCTCCAGGTCCAGCGCTTCTTCCATCTTCACCGAGAGGAACACGTCGGGGTCGTCAGCGCGCTTCCACGCGGCGAGTTGCCCGTCGCGGTCTGCCGACTCGTGGGAACGCACCCGCGACCCGACGCCGAAATCCGCGAGCAGCGACTGGAGTTGGTCCTGAATCGCATAGGAGTGACAGTGGACCAGCCCCTTCTCGTCGGGGTGGTGTTGCATGATACGAACGAGCGTGCGCGCAATCTTCGGGAGCGTCTCCTCGCGGTGTTCGTAGGTCATCTTCCCCTGTGTCACGTCGTACAGCGGTCGGTTCTCGACGGGAAAGGTATGGGGTACCTCCACCAGCGCGACGTTTTCGGGTGCCAGGCCGACGTTCGCACAGAACGCCTCCTTGTTGAGAATTGTCGCCGACAGCAGTGCGAACTTCGTCCCGCGGTCCCAGACGGTGTGTTTGAGATACCGCTCGGGACTCATCGGCTTTATCGTGACGCGGGTTCCCTCGCCGTCGGGCTGGTCGACGACCCACGTCGTCGCGCTCTCGGGGTCGCGGTACTCCTCGGCGAACCACTTCAAATCCGAGCGGAGTTCGTTCACCCGGTCGCGTTCGCTGGCCTCCTCAGGCGTGAGTTCGGCGTTGCCCCGCAGTTGTTCGAGCCGGCGCGTACTCAGCGTCTGGAGGTAGTCGGCGTACTCGGCGGCGTCGTCCAAATCCTCGATATCCGGCGCTTTCGCCTCGTCCCAGAAGGGAACAGTCTCGGGTGAGAGCTCGATGGTCGCATACATCTCCGCCCAGTTGCCGAGCCCGTGCGCCTCGTCGATGACCACCACGTCCCGCGTGCCGAACACGTCCGAGCCGGCAGTCTGCATGAAGTACGCGAGCGTCATCGCCGCGATGGACTGGTTGGCAGCGATAGTCCGGTCCGAAAAGTACGGACAGCGGTGTTTGACCTCGCAGTCGAACTCCCGTTCCCGGACACAGGGAGCCTGGTTGACCGGTGTATCCGTCTCGCCGGGGAGGATACAGGAGTAGTTGTTCTTCCCGCGGATGATAGAGAGGTCGGCGAGTAACGAATCGCTCTCGACGTCGTCGAGCTGAGAGACCTGCGGCGTGGTGTAGTAGGCGCGAGCAGGTGCAGTCGGGTCGCCACTGCCGGTGCGGCGCGCACAGCCGGCGATGGCCCGAGCGAGCAGGGACTTCCCGCTGCCGGTGGGCGCGCGGACCAGCACCACGTCGTTGCCGTCGTCGAAGGCAGCTGCGATGTCGTGGAGTGCCTGCTCCTGGGCACCGCGATAGCTGGGGGCTGGGAACTCCTCGAAGATGCGCGACGTATCCACACCGGAAGGGAGTGGCGCGACCCGTCTTAAGCTATCGGATGGAACCCAGTCACTCCGAGAGCGCAGCCACGTCCTCGGCGGTCACATCGTGGTCGTCGGGCAACCGCTCGATACACTCGAAACAGAGAAAGTGCTCGGTCCCGTCGGCCAGTTCCAGCTCGATGCCACCGGTGGTATCCTTTTCGAGCGTCCAGATGTTTGCGATACCGCCGGCTATCGATACCTGTTTGCCACACCCGTCGCAGGGTTGGCGTGCCATAGCTGGTCCTGGGGGACCAAGGCTGAAACAGTTTCCGTCGTCGCGGCGAGGGGGGTGGTCCACAGCAGTCGGGCCACCGAATTAAGACGCCAGAGACCTACGGATTAGATATGGATGTACTTGTGACGGGGGCAACCGGATTCGTCGGCGGTCGGCTCGTCCCGGCCCTGCTGGCTGCTGGCCACGATGTGCGCGTGCTCGTCCGAGATAGAACTCGGTACGACGCCGCCGAGAGCGTCACGGTGTTCGAAGGCGACCTGCTGGAACCGGGCAGTTTCGACGCTGCCCTCGCCGGTGTGGACGCGGCTTACTACCTCGTCCACTCGATGAAAGCGGGGGAAGATTTCGAGGAGCGCGACCGGACCGCAGCGAAGAACTTCGCCGACGCCGCGAGTGCGGCCAGCGTCGACCGCGTCGTCTACCTCGGCGGTCTCGGCGAGGAAGGCGAAGAACTCTCTCGGCACCTCAAATCGCGTCGCGAAGTCGAACAGGTACTCGGCGAGGGAGACTACGAGTTGACGACGCTTCGGGCAGCCATCATCATCGGCCACGGCAGCGCCAGCTTCGAGATGGTCAAGCAACTGGCCTCCCGCCTACCGATAATGGTGACGCCGCGCTGGGTGCAAAACGAGTGTCAGCCAATCGCTATCGACGACGTCATCTCCTACCTCGTCGGGGTGCTCGACCACCCGGAAACGGCGGGAGAGACCTACGAGATTGGCGGTCCGGACGTGCTGACCTACGGTGAAATCCTCCGACTGACTGCACGCGAGATGGGACGGCGGCCACCGACCATTGTTCCTGTTCCCGTGTTGACGCCGCGACTCTCCTCGTACTGGGTCGGGTTCGTCACCGACGTGGACCCCGAGGTGGCGCGCCCCCTCATCGACGGTCTCCGGAACGCCGTCGTCGTCCGGGACGACAGCATCCGCGACCACCTCGACTTCGAGGTGACGCCGTTCGTGACGGCCGTCAGGCGCGCGCTTGCGGCCAACCAGGGCGAGCGCGACCCCACCGCAAAAGCCGTCCAGCAGACCGGGGGCCAGGCCTGATGGCCGGCGGCGAGCACGACCGACAAACTCCACGACAGGACGACGGCACCGCCCGCCAAGATGGCGAGAGAGTCCCCCCGGAATACGGCGAGACGTGGGTCTACGAGAGTATCATCGGGGCGCTCCCGGGTATCCACATCAGCCCGACGGTCGCCCTGGCTATCCAGTTCGTCGGGTTCGAGGTCGCCATCCTCCTGCTGGCGTGGTACTACCAGCTCTGGACGGCTGCCATCGCGGGCACGATTGCGGTCGCCGTCGCGACTGTCGGGAGCGCCGAGATGCTGCGCATCGCTCGCGTGACCCGTGGTGAAGATGTCCCCGACGCCTACCGACGACTGCTCTTCTCCTCGAACGTCGAGGTCGTCCTCTCGGTGCTGGCCTACATCGCACTCATCACGCATCTGTTCGTCTGGGACCCCCGGACGGCCACAGAGCCACTTGTAACGCGGCTGTTCGGCACTGAACCGCCGATTCTGGTGGTATATCTGATGCTCCTGATACTGTGGGACGTGTGCTACCGCATCGGAACGGGGTGGTGGGCGTCGATTACGGCGCTGTGGCGGTCGGCACGGTTCCGATTCGACGCCGAAACACGCCGGTCGCTGCGCAGAGCCGACCTCGAAGCGTTCGGGTTCGGACTGCTCCAGCTCGCGTTCGTTCCCTTTCTCCTGGACCAGCCGGTGCTACTCGCTGCCGTCGTCGGCCACGTTATCGCGGTCCTGACGGTAACGGGACTAGCTGTTGCCCTGCCTAGAATCCGGAGAGAGAACTAGCTCGACTGGATTTCTTTGAACTGGTCGAGGAGCTCTTCAGCCGAGTCACCGCCTTCGTACTCGACGCTGCCCTCGTACTCGTCGCGCTCGTCGTCGAAACTCGCGTCGACTTCGCTGTTCTTTCGTTCCCGGCGTTCGTGCTCGGCTTCGTCATATGCGCCCATCGACATTGTGAACCACACTCACACTTGCCAACTGATACATATCAATGCATCGGTTAATATCGTAATAAGATTCCAAAAAAAGAATCGGCGGCCCTACTCGTCGAGATTGAGCGTCGTCGTCTCGGTCCAGGACGTTTCGTCGACGACAGTCACAGAACGACCAGCAAAGACGTACAGCGAATCCTCGACGTAGCGAGTTCGGGTGGCGGGGATGTCCGTCCGGACGGTCATCTCCAGTTCGAGAGAGTCAGCAGTGTAGTCCACGACGAGACTCTGCTGGCCCGCTGGAAGGACAAACACGTCGTGTTTCCGGTCGATGAGGAACGCGTGGTGACTCCGGCTGACCGCTGAGTAGTGCTGGTCAAAGCGCTTCGAGTCGGCGATAGTGGGATTCGCCGGGTCGCTGACATCGAACAGCACTGCCTTGACCTCGCCGTCTTCCTCGCCAATACCGAGCACACGGTCGTCATCGATTGGGTGCAGGTACGACGAGTAGCCGGGCAGTTCCAGCGTACCCCGTTCGACGGGATTCGACGGGGTAGAGAGGTCAACGACGTGGAGGGGGTCGACCTGTCGGAAGGTAACGACGTAGGCCATGTCGTCGACGTATCGAACGGAGTAGACCCGCTGATCCGTGCCCATTCCGGTAACCGAGCCCTGTCGTTCCAGCGAGCGGGCACCGAGCGTGTAGAGGTCGTTCTCACTCTCACCGTCGCCCGTCCGCGGGATGGTCGTCGCGACGCGCAGCGTCCCGTTGTGCTCATCGAGCGAGAACTGATTGAGCGGTTCACCAGGGACCACACCGGTCGATCCGACCGACAGGTCGGTGTCGGACACGTCAATCCGGACAATACCCGTCCGGGTGAGATTGCGCTTGTGTTCGCTCAAGTACGCCGCCAGTCCCTCGTGGAAGTCCCGCTCGACCTGGTGGCGCTCGTCAGCGGGCAGTGACTGGAGCCACCGGTCGACCGCCACGCGCATCTCGCGGAGTTGCGACTGCGTGGAGATGTCATAGGACCGGATTTCGCTGACGCGGTCGGTGACTGACTGGGGTGTGCGGTCGAACGCCTGAATGTAGTTCCCCAGCACTTTCGCACGGTCGGCCTCCTGCGTGTAGGTCACGTACAGCGCGTCGGGCGACATGTAGACGACGGAGTTTCGAGCGGTGCCGACGAAACTCACCGAATCGCGGACTGTCCCATCGTCGGCGTCGATACTGAACGCGGCGTACGTGGCATCGACTGGAATCTGCGTGCCCGGACGATAGATGTCAGTACAGGCGATGGCGTTGTCTCCGCCAAGCGGTCGAATCGGGCATGCAGTCCCGAGCCCAACCGACGACTCGGTGACGAGATAGACCGTCCCGTTGTGCTCTCGTGCGGAGACGAGCGTCCCGTTCATCGGCTGTGACCACACGTCGGTCGGACGCTGGGGGTCGCTCACGTCGTAGCCGACTATCCGCTCGTTCTCGAAGACGAGGAGTCGGTCGCCGGTCCGGAGGAGTTTCCCGGACGTGTCAATCTGAGCAGCTACCTCGGGTGCGTCGGGGTCGGTCGCGTCGATGACGTGTGTGGTGGGCCGTTCGTGCTCGCGCGGGTCTGCCGACTCCACGTCGCGTCGCGGCTCCGGACGAACGGGAGCAAAGTGGTTCCGCTGGGGTGCGTAGTAGAAATTCGACCCGTCAGTCTTGACGATATCCGGTTCGTCGAGGCTATCGACCTGGACGTTTGTCCCTGCGATGCGTGAGGGCGATGGGGCTGTCGGAGCGCCACCGTCGTCGCCGGCTGTTGCCTCGACGCGGTCGGGAGTTTCAAGAGATGGTCTCGCGGTGTCCAGTGCCGCCGTCGGACGCCACAACCGACCGGACGCAACGCGACGCTGGCCCTCGGCGACGTAGGACTCGAACGCGGTGCGGTTCTGGAACTGGGTGACCGTCGCCTGGTCGGCCGACAGCTGCGTTGCGGGGAACGATACCGGTGTCGCTCCACGTTGGTCAGTCTGGTTTTGCTCCGCCGGAGCGTGGTCCGACGAGCCGGGTGAGGCTGAATCGACGGCTGCCAGTACGAGGCCGCCACCGACGACTGACCCAACCAGCAGTGCGACCACCGCGAGCGTGCGTGCACTATGGGCTGTCATAACCCAACGTGTGGTCGAGAGTAGCTATAACATAGCGCAAAGTGAAACGCGGCTTTGACCTATGCCGACAAGCAGGCAGTCACAGGTGGGCGGTCGAAACTGGGACTAGTCGCTAGCTGGGTGAGAACAGATGGCGTCGTGCGGCCCGGCGGCCGACAGTATATATGTGCTCACCGACCTAGAACTCCCCAGTGGCAGGGCCGATACGATTTCGCCGCGACACGCGGCCGTGGACCAGTGACCGGGTCGACCGAGACCTCTATGCGCCGTTGAACAGCCGCTTCGGTGCCAACCGTCGCGCGCCGGCTCACGACCCACCGCCGGGGTACGAGGCGTGCCAGCTCCGCATGGACAACGGTGACCTCGCACTCTTTGCGTGGGGTGAAGACGCGTTCTGGCTGGGCAACACCGAGACGCCGAAAACCCTCTGGCGGACGGACAAGTACACCTTCTCCGAAGTCCCCTATCCCATCGCGCGGTGGGCACAGCGGGAGTTGCTGACCGAACTTCAGGTCTCGGACCCGTGGCTGGCCGAGTACGCCTACGTCTCGTGGTACTTTCTCCCGGTGTTGTTCTCGAAAGACGGCAAAGAGACGACGCGGGCCTTCTTCCGGGACCACGCGTCGGGCTTTCCCGACGCGACCCGCGAGGAGGGACTACAGTTCTACGAGCGGCTGCTGTCGGCAACGGACCTGGACGACCACCGGTACACGATGGCGTCGAAACTCGGTACCAGCGAGGCGGTCGACCTCGTGCGGATGCGCGCGACGATGGCCGAGTTCAACGCCGCCAAACTCCTGACCGACGCCGGCTACGACTACACCCCCGAGGTCGCACTTGATTCCGGCTACGCGCTCGATTTCCGCGTCCACAAACCGAATAGCCTCGTGGAAGTGACACGACCGGAACCGCCGACGCGTCGGCGGGCAGGGACGCCTGCAGCCGCACTCCGAGAGACGGTCGGCGGAAAGACGAACGACCAGCTCAGCGCCCACGCAGACGCGGTGGTTTTCGCCGACTGCACGTCGTTTCGGGACGACGAGTGGAACGCCGTCGCCGCCGACCAGCCGGCGGCCGGACACGAGCCAGCCGTCGTCTACCGAATGCGACCCGACGGAACCGTCGCGGGCTACACCTGTGGTGACGTGCCACTGGCACTCGATTCCATCCTCGAGTAGTGGCAAAGCGGCGGAAACAGTCCATGTTACTGAGCCTCACATACCCATACAGCGAGATACCGACACCCCGTATCTGTACTGCGATTTCGGGATTAATCAGCAGTCTTATATATGAACTAACTATTGTACGACATAACAGAGATGAGCGGTGAGCACGCCAACGAGGAGCGGGCCGTCAGCCGCCGTGCAGTCCTCGGGACTGCGGCAGGTGTCGGTGCAGGGTTGGCCGGCGGTTGCGTCGGCGCAGTCCGAAACTTCCTCGGTGGCGGCGGTCCCTCCCAGCTCTCACTGACGGTCAAGTCGGTCCCCGCAGACACCGACCCAGTGGTCACACAGATTGCGCGCCAGCTCGTCAACCGGTTGATGGATGTCGGCATCGACGCACGCGTTCAGCTGGAATCCCGAACGCAGCTCCGCCAGGACGTGTTGATGAACAACGAATACGACATCTACATCGACGAGTACCCGGCTCACGACGACCCCGACATGATACGTCCGATGATGCATTCGGTGTTTACCAGCGAGTCGGGCTGGCAGAATCCCTTCGACTACACGGACCTCACCGTGGACGAGCAGCTCGGGACACAGCGAGCAGCGACCGACAGCGACCGACAGCTCGCCGTCGACGACATCCAGCGCAAAACTGCTCGTGAGCAACCGTTCGGCGTGGTCGCCTTTCCGAAAGACATCTGGACGGCACGCACCGACCGCTACACCGGATGGGACGAGTTCTCGCCGACGAATCCGCTGGCGTTCATCGCACTCGACAAGCGCGACCGTGCCGACGACGGCGAGGGTCGACTCCGCGTCACGACGACCGACGCGAAGCCAACCGAGAATCTAAACCCATTGTCGGCCGTTCACCGCTACTACGGGACGTTCACGGACCTGTTGTACGACCCACTGGGTCGCCGCTACGATGGGGGTGTCAACCCGTGGTTGGCCGAAGGGTGGGACATCAAGCGGTCTGGCGGCACCACCACAGCGACAGTGAGCCTCCGGTCTGGCCTGCGCTGGCACGACGGGCAGCCGTTGACCGCCAGCGATGTTGCCTTCACCTTCCGCTTTCTGAACGATACGACGCTCGAAAACGGCGAAGCGGAAGTCCCGGCACCGCGCCTCCGGGGTCGTGCCGCACTGGTCGAATCGACGGACGTTCGTAACACGCGGACGGTCGAACTTCAGTTTGGAGATACGAACCCGGCGGTTGCACGACGAGCGTTGACGGTACCGATACTCCCGGCGCACGTCTGGGAGTCGATGACAGCACGGGCGTCGGCAGCCGGACTGAACATGACGCCGTACCCGACGGAAGCGCTCGTCACGCCGAACAGCGAGCCGATGGGTAGCGGCGTCCTGCAGTTCGAGGGGGCGACCAACGGCGAGTCGCTCGTGTTGACTCGGTTCGACGACCATTTCCTGCACCGCGAGCCCTCGACAGAGCCTGCAAAGTACTTCGCCGGCGGCGTCCCGTTCAATCGACTCTCAGTCCGAATCGTCCCTTCGGACGCCGCTGCAGTCGAACTGGTCGCCGCCGACGAGGCGGACGCAACGGCGATGAGTATCTCTCCGAACAGCGTCTCCCGGGTCGGCGAGTACGACAGTCTCGAACTGTACACGGCCGACTCACGGACGTTCTATCACGTCGGCTTCAACACCCGACAGGTTCCACTCGGAAACGGACATTTCCGGCGGCTGATTATGCGACTGCTCGACAAGGAACAGATCGTCGAGGAGACGCTAGATGGCTACGCAACACCGGGCGTGACACCGCTGAGCGGCACCGACTGGGTTCCCGCAGACCTCGCCTGGCAGGGGCGCGACCCACAGGTTCCCTTCATCGGCAGCGACGGGACGTTCGATGGGGAACGAGCCAGGGAACTGTTCAGAGAAGCGGGCTTCAAATACGACGACACAGGGAGGATGATAGCTAGATGATACTGTCGATTCCGCTTGGCTTACTCAAACAGATTGTCCTCGTCGTCGGTGCCCTCCTCCTCTTTTTTTCGCTGACTATCATCGGCATCGGCCGTCTCGGTCGGTTACGGCGAAATCTCGTGAATCGCCTCGAGGAGGTGTACCCCTACATACTGCTGCTGGCAATCGTACTGGCGCTAAATTCCTTCGTGAGAACGCGCGGAGAGATACTCTCCTGGCTGCTGGACTGGCAGGTGACCGGCTTTATTTACTCCATCGAGGGGGACCTGGTCGCGAACCTCCAGGCGTATCTGACCGGTCGCTTCCTCACCCTCCCGGGAATCACGCAACTGACCGCCAGCATTCAGGAGTACACCGGCGTCGTTCCCGCCGACCAGGTGATTGCCTTCTTTTCGTTCGTATACGTCTACGGCTACGTGTTCCTCATGGTCTTTCCGTTCGTCGCCTACTTGGCGAAAGACAGGATGGGGTCCTTTCGGACGTTGATGCTTGCCTACGCGTTCAACTACACCATCGGCGTGCTCTGTTACGTTCTGTTTATCTCTTACGGGCCGCGGAACCTGTTGTATCCCGAAGTTCAGTCGCTGATGTACGAGTGGTGGCCGCGCTCGCAGATTCTGACCGGCGAAATTAACTCGAACACGAACGTCTTCCCGTCGCTACACAGTTCTATCGCGGCGACAGTCGCGTTGCTCGCCTACCGCACGCGAGATACCTACCCGGCGTGGCTGTACATCTCGACGCCGATCGCACTCGGCGTCCTCGTCGCCACGATGTTCCTCGGCATCCACTGGGGCGTCGACGTCGTCGCCGGCGTGGGGCTTGCAGTAATAAGTATCGCGCTCGCAGACAAGGTGACCGACGAGAACGGGGAAAGCGCCTGGCTGAATCGAGTGGCAGAGCGCACTGTCATGGCTCTCGACCGGCGCTTCCAACTTACCCGGGAGTGGCTCTCGAATCTCCGCTCGGAGGAGACTGACAGTCAGAGTCGGTAACTCGCGCTCGACGACCGCCGCCGGGGGATGTCGAGAGCACCAACTCGACCGGCAGCCAGTCCGCAGGCCAGCCCCGTCGCGTGACCGATGACCGCAGAGCCCGGACCGCTGGCGACCACCGTCACCACGACAACGATGAGACCGAACAGGACAGTCTGCGCACGAGCGGAGAGCTGGACGCGGTCGAGAATCCGCGTCGAGACGACGTTCCCCCCGAGCAGATAGCCCAGAAACGCGAGAACCGCACCACTGGCACCCCAGACGGCGTGTGGCGGACCGACCAGTCCCCCGAGAAACACCTCCGCCAGTCCGGCGAGCGCGCCGGTCGTGAGAAAGAACACGTGGTAGCGGATAGCGGTCGTCTTACGAGCGACCAGCGGTCCGACGACGGCCAGCGCGACCAGGTTCGCCAGCAGGTGTGGGAGGCCGCTGTGGGCGTAGATACTCGTCACGAGCGCCCACGGGCGCGCCAGCACAGTCGCATCGAGGACAAAGAGGAGATACTCGACCGTCCAGAACAGGCTGACGACCTGCTGAGCGAGGAAGACGACGAGAATGACGGCGAGCGTCTGGAGCGTCGGGCGGCCGCGCAGTCGCATACCTAATATCGGGGCTCCATCGGCAAAACCCTCCGGGTGAACACCGGCCACCTGTCCGTGGCACGGCGTCTATTGGTCTACGCACGTTGGGAGAGAAGCTTCCGTCGCATGTAGCGATGTTCGGCTGCACCCAGCCATTACGCAGACCCGTGCTGCCCTGTTCAGAGATCTCGTTCGAGGGCTTCCCGACGTTGTTCGTACTCTTCGTCAGTCAGTTCGCCGCGAGCGTACGCAAGACGGAGTTCTTCAAGCGCCTGATCCGAGTCGCTATCGCGTCCCGTGACTGTCCGGTAAATGAGGTAGCCACCGCCGATGAGGACGGCCAGAAACAGGAGTTGCATCACGATTCCTGCGATGAACATCCAGCCCGGTATCGTTCCGCCACCCCACATTCCGCTCCCCCACGTTCCACCCATCATCGGGCCGAATCCCATCATTCCAAAGCCCATGAACAACAGCGGGAAGATGACGAACGCACCGATAATGAGGAGCACAATCGTGACAAGTCGTGTATCGTCTGTCTGGTTTGACATGTATTTTCTCCGTGAGGTCCGCCTCTAGCTCTCAATACGCGGTCACTATTCAATGCGGTTGCGGCTTCGATTTCGCTGTACTAGTTCGATTTCTCCCTTAGATTCCATAGTTTTGATGCCAGATGGGATTGATTTTCTAAGGGGAATTGCAATAGATTAGCCCACCGTTGGTACACCTATGCAGGCGACGATACTCAACGGAGTTCTCGAAGCACTCCATATCGGTGTCGGATTTCTCTGGACGGCGGTGTGGGCGATTATTATGGGGCTTACAATCACGAGTCTCGTGCAGGTGTACGTCTCGAAGGAACGGATGGCACAGCTTCTCGGCGAGGGTGATTTTGCTGGAGTAGCGAAAGCGACCGTATTCGGTGCGGCGAGCAGTGGGTGCAGTTTCGGAGCCGTCGCCATCGCCAAAGGGCTGTTCAAAAAAGGCGCTCACGCCGTGAACTTCATGGCGTTTATGTTCGCGTCGACGAACCTCATCGTCGAGCTCGGATTGATGATTCTCATTCTGCTGGGCTGGGAGTTCCTCGTTGCTGAACTGCTCGGCGGCCTCATCCTCATTGCCGTCATGGCAGTCATCGTTCATCTGACGCTCCCGGAAAGCCTCTTTGACGAGATTCGAGCAACGCTCACTGCGCACGACAGGGAATCGGGCGTCACTGAAGACCCCACCTGCGGGATGGAGGGCAAAGACGAGTACACGCTCACGACCGATGGTGGTGAGACGCTGAAATTCTGTTCTGAGGGTTGTATGGAGACGTATCTGCAGGAAACGTCGAGCAATGGCGGCTGGCGCGAGGAGTTGCTGTCGTGGGGTGGCTGGTACAAAATCGGTAATCAGTACCGCAAGGAGTGGTCGATGATCTGGAAGGACGTTATCGCGGGCTTTCTCATCTCAGGGTTCGTAATCGTCTTCGTCCCGCAGTGGGTGTGGAACACTCTGTTCATTCAGGGTGATGGCCTGCTCGTAACTGCCGAGAACGCAATTATGGGAGTCACCATCGCCGTTATCAGCTTCGTCGGCAGTATGGGCAACGTCCCGTTCGCGGTCGCCCTCTGGGGCGGTGGCATCAGCTTCGCGGGCGTCATCGCGTTCGTCTACGCCGATCTCATCACGATTCCCGTATTGAACATCTACCGGAAGTACTACGGCTGGAAGATCATGCTGTACATTCTCGGTGTCTTCTTCGTGACGATGGCATTCACCGGCTTCCTCATGGAGTTACTGTTCGACGCCTTCGGCATTGTTCCCGACCTTGCAGGCGGGGAGACGGCGGCCGAGCAGACCTACTTCGAACTCAACTACACGTTCTACCTCAACCTCATCGCGTTCACCCTCTCCGGCTTCCTCCTGTTCGTCTACCGACGGGGACTCGGCGCACCCGGACAGTACCGAGACCCAGTGTGTGGGATGCGAGCCGACGATGACGGTCCGAGCACTTCGCACGAGGGAACCACGTACTACTTCTGTTCAAACGCTTGCAAGCGAGCGTTCGAAGACGACCCGGGGACGTTTGCAGAGCAGGGTCCGCAGGTCACGAGCCACGGTCACAACCATGACCACTGATGGTGTGAGTTCTCTCCGGTGCCCCCGGTAGGTTACCTCCTGTCTCGGGTTTAGATACTCCTTGCTGTCCTCTGTAACTAGGACGATTCCATCGACTTTGTTCTCAGTGCTGTGCGTCATTTTCGACACCTCTGCCTAGAAGCCAGAACTAGTGGAACCCAATTTTTAATAATGCACTGTGTCACCCATGACACTTTTCTATAATCGAATGACTGCGTCGGTGTACCCGTCACACCCGGGTACTCGTTCTTGCGCGGTGGACATTGTTTCACCGACGAAGAACCCGATAACTACCGGACATTACAGGGAGAGAAAGCCTAGGCCGGAATTTGAATCCGGAGATAGACTCGCTTCGCTCGCCTTTCAGGGATTCAAATACCGTGTCCGGCATCACCGACCACAGCGGTCGCTCGGCGACAGAGCGCCTCGCAGAAGTGTGGTCGGATGAAGCCTAGGCCGGAATTTGAATCCGGGGTCTCGTCCTTACCAAGGACGCGCTTTACCGCTAAGCTACCCAGGCACGCATGAGTCTGTTGCGTCGTACTGTCTTTAGGCGTTTCGATTCGCATCACTGGTCGGCGGACGTTGTCACACCTGCACCGCCAGTCGCATCTGTCCCGAGTCGGCCGATAGTGTCCGTGACCGTCTCGGGGAAGAACGATTCCGCGTCCGGAAACGGACTCCCGTTTGCCATGTCCGCAGCGAACTCTCGGAGACGGGGTGCGACGCCGCCATCTGCCAGCGTCGCGCCGGCGACGACGGCCAGTTCGAGGACGTTCGCTTCCAGATTCCGCGCGAGCCCGGGGTCGCCGGTCTCGCGGCTGACGGTCTGGTCGCGACCGAATGCCCGAACCGTGCTGACGGCAGCGTCGGCAGCCTCCGTTCGCGCGAGCAGGTAGAAACCCCTGGCAACGAGTACGTCGGCGGCCAGCACCGCGAGGTCGCCGTCGTCTTTGTCGCCCGAGAGCCACGGCTCGTCGTCGGCAAGCTGTCGGGTCAGTCGCAGCCCGTCGTAGATGAGCTGGACGCCGGCTGCACGCTCTGCGACGGGCTCTGATAACGCTCCATCAGGAGCGTCGACACTGGTTGTGTCGAGAGCCCGGACAGTGAGTATCGTCAACACACCCGGAGCCATCGACCCCTTACCGAGCTGTGTTTCGATACGCTCCCGGAGCGGTGCAGGTTCGACGTCGCCGACTGCATCCATCGCGGCTCGGCGGACCGCCGCGGCTTCCTCCATCGGACTGTTCTAGCGGCGGGGAAGGCAAAGACCTTTGGAAACGAGGAGGAAGTAGAAATCATGATACGGAGTACAGTTGAGGACGACTACCGCGTCGTTACTCTCGACCGTCCGGACCGTCGCAACGCACTCACGCGTGACGGGCTCGGCGAACTGGCCGAGACATTCGAGACGGCCAGCGAACCGGTCGTCTACCTCCGGGGAGCCGGCGATGCATTCTGTGCCGGTGCCGACCTCGATGTCGTCGCCGACCTCGACAGCGACGAGGCGGCTGCATTCGCCGAGCGCGGCCAGGATGCAGCAAACGCTATCGCCGACTACGACGGGGCAGTCGTCGCCGGCATCGATGGCCCGGCACGCGGCGGCGGTGTCGAACTCGCACTCGCCTGTGACGTGCGCGTTGCCACGCCCGCAGCGACGCTGGCCGAAACCGGCGTCGCGCTGGGCCTGTTCGGCGCGTGGGGCGGGACCACCCGCCTGCCAGCAATCGTCGGCGAAGGCAACGCACTGGACCTCTCGCTCTCCGGTCGGACTGTCGACGCCGAGGAAGCACTCGAGATGGGGCTGGTCAGCCGCATCGTCGCCGACCCGTCGACAGTGGCAGCAGAGATTGCGGCCAACGACCCCGACGCGATCCGGGCTATCAAGGGACGCATCCGCGACCGGGCAGACAGCGACACGCAGGAGCGTCGCGAGGCCACGGCATTCAGGAGCCTCGTCGAGTCGTTCGAACCGCCAAACCGAAACGGCTGAATGTCTCAGACTCGTTCGAGAGGACAATGCCGGAGTGCAACTACTGTGGCGACTCGTTCGAGGACGACCGGTCTCACCTCGAACACCTCCGGAACGAACACGAAGGGGAGTTGGGAACGATAGACAGGCGCCGGGTCGAAGCGGAGTTGGGGACCGGCGACGACACCGAGGGACTGCCAACCGGGCCGGTCGTCCTCGGAATTGTCCTCGCGGTAGCCGTCGCCATCGTCGGCTACGTCATCTTCGTCCACGGTGCCGGCGGTGCTGGTGGGGCAGGGACGGTCAACGGCATCGACGTGGCACAGACGCCCGGCCAGCCAAGTCAGAGCGAACACGGGCACGGTCTCATCAACGTCACCATCGACGGGCAGGAACTGGACTTTAGTCAGAGCCGATTCCAGCGCCCCCGGGAGTTCGCAGCCTTCCACTTCGAAGGTGGCGACGGGCGCGTCTGGCACAAACACGCCGCTGGTGTCACACTGGAGTACGCGATGGCGACGCTGGGTATCGACGTGAGCGACGACAGCGTCACCTTCGACGGCACGACCTACCGTGACAGCGACGCCGACACGAACGTCACGGTCACCGTCGACGGGCAACCGGTCAACCCAGAAACGTACGAACTCTCGGGGTCGAGCGACCAGCGTCCGGAGCAGGGCGACTTCATCCGCATCATCGTCACGACCGAAAGCTAACCACTCAGTACAGCGCCCCCGGCCCCGGTGGGAACTCGCGTTTGTGTGCACTCTGCTCGGACAGCCCGGCCACCCGCTCGACGAGGTCTACCTCGACGCCGATGTGGTGTGCCGTCGCCGTCGGTGAGAGTGGCCCGTCGACGTGGAGTGCCAGAATCGAATCGAGCGTGTCGTAGTCGACGCCCATCTCCTCTTCGTCGGTCTGGTCTGCCCACAGCTCCGCACTCGCCGTCTTGGCTGCCAAATTGTCCGGGACGCCGAGGTGACGGGCCAGCTGTCGGACCTGCTGTTTGTACAGCGGCGCAATCGGCAGACAGTCGACAGCGCCGTCACCGTACTTGGTGAAGTAGCCCACGAGTGCCTCGCTCCGGTTTCCAGTGCCCAGCACGAGCGCGTTCCGGCTGTTGGCCGCGAAATAATTGAGGACTGCGCGCATGCGTGCACGCAGGTTCCCCACCGCGGTCCGGGCACGGTCATCATCGTCCGCGTGCATCGGCTCGGGTGTCCCCTCCAGCACGGCATCGACCATCGGCCCGATTTCGACGACATCGTACTCGATGCCCAGCAGTTCGCTGGCGACGCGCTCGGCGTCGCTCATGTTCTGCTCGCGGTTGACTTCGCTCGGCAGGACCAGTCCGTACACCGAGTCTGCACCGAGCGCCTCGACAGCGAGATACGCGGTGAGTGTGCTGTCGATACCGCCGGAGAGGGCGATAATCGCCTCGCTGACGCCAGCAGCGTCCGTCGACGCTTCGATAAACGACGTGATGTGCTCGCGGTACGCCTCCAGTTCTGACTCCGAGAGGGAGAGATCCAGCGGGTCTTCAGCACGAGCTACGTCAGACATGGACAGCGGTTAGGACTGCACGATAAAATATGGTCCGTTTGCCACACAAGAGTGGACACTTGTTAGATTTCAGAGGCACAAAGGAGTTCGCTGGTCGGGACTGAGCGAAATCAAAGATTCCGCGAAGGTCGTCGCGACACAGTCGCTACGGGAATTGAACCCGACTGCGAGACGGTCACCCTCGCTCCGCTCGGGTGCTGCGACTCGCTTGCTCAATTCCCGGCTGCTCGTACACGACATTCACTGGCGTTCGTGTCGGTACTGCGCCGGCCGGGAATTGAACCCGGGCTATGAGCTTGGGAAGCTCATGTCCTACCACTAGACCACCGGCGCGCATCGCTCACTTCGGTCGCTCGCGTGCCGAGCCTCACCTCGTTCCGCTCGGTGAGACACCGGCACTCACTACGTTCATAGACAGTCGTCGCGTAATGGATGTTTCCCTTCACCGTGCTGTTTTCACCCCCGAATTCCCCGACCGTTTCAGGGCTGATTCCGCGACTGGTCGAGAACGATATCTTCCTCAGCCAGTGAACTCCAGACGACGACACCAATCGCTGTTGCAGCGACGAGTACTACGAACAGCCTCGTGGCCGAATCGACCGCAAACACCGGCACCTCTGGAAAAAGAAAGGACAACGAGAGATATCCGAGCGACGCAACTCCCGTCAGCAGCGAGAGCACGACGACCCAGAAGCGAACGAGTGCGTGCATCGTTCGATACTGAACGTCCAGCAATATATCTCTTTCTCAATTTTGATACTGGTCCGCGAATTCGACGGGTCACTCCTCGTCCAACTGAGCGACAACTTCGCGGACGCGCTGGGACTGTTCGCGGGGGACAACGAGAGTCTTCCCGTCGTATGAGGCGACGACGAGACCGTCGACGCCGACAACACTGACGTGACCATCCGAGGCGAGAACGCAGTCTGACGCATCGATTGTCAGACCGTCACCGAGTATGACGGTACCGTCGCTATCACTGTCGAGAACGCGACCGACGGCGTCCCACGAGCCGAGGTCGTCCCACTCGAAACTTGCGGGGACGACGAACACGTCGTCGGCGCGTTCGAGGACGGCGTAGTCGATGCTCACCGACTCGACGTCCCCGAACCCACGTTCAGGCTCGCCGTCGTCGAGTGCGTCGACCAGCGGTTCCAGTGGGGTGTCGCGTGCAGCGTCGAGGAGTGCGGTCGGCGTCCACGCGAAGATGCCAGCATTCCAGTAGTGGCCCGCCTCGACATACGCTTTTGCAGTGTCCTCGTCTGGTTTCTCGACGAACTGGGCGACTCGGGCGAAGCCGTTGGGTTGCTCACCGGGTTCGATGTAGCCGTAGCCGGTGGCTGGCCGGCTCGGCTCGACACCGACGGTGACCAGTCCCTCTGTCTCGGCAGCGACGCGGGCAGCAGTTCGGGCGGTGGTTGCGAAGTCGCCCGCGACGTAGTGGTCGCTTGGCAGCGAGAGCATGACACAGTCACCAATCTGCTCGTGGATGCGGTGGGCCGCGTAGACGAGCGCCGGTCCAGTGTCCCGGGGTTCGGGTTCGGTGAGAACACCAGCTGCAGGCGCATGGTCGCGCACGTCATCCACGTACGCGGGCCGTGTCAGGACGTACGTCTCCTCGGCGAAGCCAGTCCGGTCGACAGTCCGAGTGAGCAACGAGCGGTCATCGCCGAACGAGAGGTGCTGTTTCGGTCGGTCGGGGCTGCTGGCTGGGTAGAGACGCGTGCCTTGACCGCCTGCCAGCACGACAGCAACGAGCGGGAGGTCCATATCCACACCACGGCAAACAGCCACTAAATCCCCGGTGGAACGCTCGATGCGGGCCTACTCCCAGGTCTCGATACAGCCGGCGTGGATGTCCTCGACACAGCCCTGGCAGTCGGGGTGGTCGCTCTCGAAACAGGCCGGCCGAGCGTCGGCGTCGAGTCTGGCGGCCCGGCGCTCGGCATAGCGGCGGCAGACGATCTGGGCCCGACCCTCGTCGTCAGTCGGGAGGTCCGCAAGCGCGCTCTGGCGTGCGCTATCGAACGCGCGCCGGGCCTCCTCGTACTGTCGGCCCGCGTTCCGAATGGTGGTCTGCAAAAAGCGCGTCAGCCGGTCCCGGTCGGTCATTGCAGGTCGTTCGGCCGGCACGCACAAAATCCCGTCGGCAACTGCGAAGCCAACCGAAACGGAGGTATCCGAGGCGTTCACGTCGGTCGGTCACCGCCCGACTGCACCACTTTCACCCCGCCTACGGAACTTTTTATACCAGTGGGAACCAAACAGCGTATGTCTCCCATCGAAAACAACGCGGAGACAGTGAACACCAATGACTGAGACAGATTTGCGTACCCACGCAGAGGAGATACACGACCAGTTTTCCGACCGCCTCGACCTCACCGTCGAGGAGGTCCAAGAGCGACTCGAGACGCTCGTCGACGAGTACAAAGTGCCCGTTAGCGAGGCACGGCGCAGCGTCACCAACACCTATCTCGACGACGCGGGCATGGACCGCGACGACCTGATGGGTGGTGGGGGCAACGAGACCAAGGAAGTCCAGGATATCGACACCGCCGAGGAGTGGATAGACATCACCGCGAAGGTTGTCGAACTCTGGGACGCCCGGAGCGACGCCGTTGCACAGGTTGGGCTGCTCGGTGACGAGACGGGAACTGTGAAGTTCACCAAGTGGTCGAAATCCGACCTCCCCGAACTCGAAGAAGGGAACGTTTACAGCCTGCGAAACGTCGTCACCGACGAGTACGAGGGTCGGTTCTCGGTGAAACTCAACCGGACGACGACCATCGAAGAACTCGACGAGGACATCGAAGTCGGCGACGACAGCGTCGAAGTCGAAGGCGCACTCGTCGACATCCAGTCCGGGTCGGGACTCATCAAGCGCTGTCCGGAGGAGGACTGCACGCGCGTCCTCCAGAACGGCCGCTGCAGCGAACACGGCGAAGTCGAAGGCGAGTTCGACCTCCGCATCAAGGGCGTGCTGGACGACGGCGACAGCGTCCACGAGGTCATCTTCGACCAGGAAGCCACGGAGAATCTCACAGGCATTCCGCTCGAAGAAGCAAAGGAGATGGCGATGGACGCACTCGACACCTCCGTCGTCGCCGACGAGATGCGCGAGAAGACGCTCGGACGATACTACCGCGTGACGGGGCCGACGCTCGGTCGGTACGTCCTGGCGAACGAGACCGAACAGCTGACCGATGCAGTCGACCCTGAAGCTGCCCTGATCAAAGCGAGGTCGATCTAGATGGCGAGTACACCCACCCGCGAAGTCGCCCGCCGCGTCTTCGCACGCGAGTTCAACGACGCAACGTACACGTTCAAAGAGAGCGACGACGAGCGCGCGCCCGTCTACGTCCTCCTGCCGACCGGGCAGCGAGCGAACCGCGTGTTCATCGTTGGCACACTCACCGAAACCGAGGACGTGGGCGAGGATTCCGAATACTGGCAAGGCCGGGTCGTCGACCCGAACGGTGACACCTTCTTTACCTACGCTGGCCAGTACCAGCCCGATGCCGCCTCGATGCTCCGGGAACTCGAACCACCTGCCTACGTCGCCGTCGTGGGCAAACCCCGGACCTACGAAACCGACGAGGGCGAGGTGAACGTCTCGGTCCGTCCCGAATCAATCAACGAAGTCGGTGACGGAGAGCGCGACCGCTGGGTCGTCGAGACGGCAGAGCGGACCATCGAACGGATTCAGGCGTTCGAACGGGACGACACCGCCGACGAGTACGTCGAGATGGCCCACGAGCAGTACGACCACCCCGTCGAGAACTACAAGCGGATGGTCGAAGACGCCCTCGAAAGTCTCGAAGGCGAACAGGCCGAAGCCAGCGCAGACTGATCGCCAGGACGCCCACTTCGACTTGCAGTCCCGCCGCCGTCTAGTTTTTTCCGCACGTGTCAGTTCCGTGTAATCGTCTGACAAACCGTTAAGTGGACGGAGCGACGACAGGACGCTAGCAATGGGCAACAAAAACAAAACAATCTCCTTTCGCGTCAGCCAGGAGAAGTTCGAGACGCTCCGGGATATCGCGGAGGAGCGTGACATCTCGCTGTCTGCCGTCTTCCGGGACTACGTGGACATGCTCGTTGCCCACGATGGCCAGGTCGAAGTCGTCCCAGAACACGAGGTCAGCGAATCCAGCGGCTCCGCCAGCAGCACGGCCGAAACCTTCCCGCCGAAGGTCGAGGTACCCAAGAGTTTCGTCCGCGAACACGAGCGACTGGAACTGGAGGCCGAACACCTCCGCGAACAACTCGAAGAGCACAAGCGCTACGTGACAAAGCTCCGTCAGGAGCTCGACGAGGCCGACCAGGAGGACGTCGTTCAACTCGAAGACCTAGATGGCGAAGAGGAGGATGGCGAACCCTCCTACCGCATCGGCAGTAGCTTCGACGAATCGAACTTCTGACCGCGGCTGTTCTGGGGTATCGCCGTTTTACCGGACGAGGTTCCCACGGAGTTGCTGGGCCTGTTTTGCCGCGTCATGGTGACCCTCGACATCTGCGAGCGTCTCGACTGCTTCGAGCGTCCGGACGCTGTTGTCGAGAAA
Source organism: Haloarculaceae archaeon (assembly GCA_036625595.1). Lineage (GTDB taxonomy): Archaea > Halobacteriota > Halobacteria > Halobacteriales > Haloarculaceae > Salinibaculum. The sequence continues at coordinate 63,765 of JAZKTK010000002.1, forward strand.
AGAGAGTACGTCGCCCGGATACGCATAGAGCATGTAGTCGTCGCCCATCACGTCGACGATGGCGTCGGGACCAAGCCCCTGCTCGCGCAGTTCCAGCAGGTAGCGGACGAACTTCTCCTCGGCACAGCCACAGTGGGGGCTGGCCTGGCAGTCACAGTCCAGAAAGTCTTCTGCGAAGTCGAGGATGCGGTCCTGTGTGGCGTCGTCGAGTTTGGCCAGTCCCTCACCCTGAAAGAGGATGTCCAGCGTCGCCCCTGAGAAGGCACTCTTGGGGAACGAGGTCTCGATCTGTGAGACGAGTTGCTGGTGGTTCTTGATGTAGATTTTGTCCGTGATGGCCACGCGTACCCGACAGTAAGGGGTTGAGGGGCAAAAGCCCCTCGAAAGGGTGTGTGAGACTGTGACGCCACCCCTGAGAGTCGTAACGTATTTCAGGTGCCACAGTCCTACCTTTTGATGCGCCTCAGCGTGTCCGGGCTGGGGTAGTGGTATCCTTCAGCCTTGTGGGGGCTGAGACGTGGGTTCAATTCCCGCGCCCGGACTTGAAATTATATAACCATCAGTTATAGCTACAATAGAGACGGCTATTACGTCCACTTACACTGCGGCAGGCCGAGATTCAAATAATAACGAAACGTAACCGTCGGTAACATGGTGGAACATGACTGTCCCACTTGTGGGGTAACTTTCGACAGTAGGCGGGGTCTGGGAGTACACCACAGTTCAGTCCACGACGAGCGGTTGCCCAACAGAGAGTGCAACGAGTGCGAGTCAGCATTTTACTGTGAGTACGAGAGAAAATACTGTTCTGAAACGTGTCGTAAAAAAGCAGTTACGTTTGCTGGCGCGGAAAATCCAAATTACGACGGCGGGAAAGACACAACACTGTGTGAGTTCTGTGGTGATGAATTTGAATACTATCCATCCGAAAAAGAAGGGTTGTACTGTCCATCGTGTGTCGAGACAGAAGACTGGCGGGACCCACCTATAATCAGAGAAGACGACCATCCACGGTGGAATGGCGGGAAAGTAGAGGTAGACTGTGCTGTCTGTGACAAAACTGTCGAACGCTATCCGAGTCATATCAACGGCGAAGCAACACTCTGCAGTGACGAGTGTCGATACGATTGGCTCTCAGAGACGTTCACTGGCGACGGCCACCCCAACTGGAAGGGTGGCGACACGGGCAACTACGGTCCGGGGTGGAACCGTGTCCGTCGAGAGGCGCTCGAACGAGACGGACACGAATGCGTACTCTGTGGGGCGACAAAAGCCGACATCGGCCGCAATCCGGACGTTCACCACATCGTCCCGGTGCGGGTGTTCGCCGAGAGCGACGGATGCGAGAAGACCGACGCACACCGTCTTGACAACGTCATTTCGCTGTGTCTCCCCTGCCACCGAAAGGCCGACTTCGGACAGGTATCGAAAGAGCGTCTCTGGGGTGAACTCGGTGTGGAATCCGACGACCGGCCACTGAGCAGCGGAAGCACAGCCTGAGCTACCAAATCGTATTCTCTAAAAAGATACCGTGGTCTCTCGCTCAGAACTCCTGAACAGCGAGCCACGCTTCGTCGTCTTCTGGCTCACGCTCCGTCCGCGTTCGCCGCCCTGCCAGACGGGTTCGCTCGTCTGTTTCCCTCCATCTTTCGAGCATGTGGAATCGAACTCATCGCGACCGACGTCAACAACATACATTCGCATATAGGTCCGTATCAGTGTCACACAGAGTGTTCACGGATGCGACAGACGGAAACGACGACTCTCAGACGACGCCGAGTTGCTGGAACATCCCGAAGCGGTCGAAGACGAGCGTGTACTCGTCGATGAGGCCCTCTTCGAGTGTGGCAACGCCGACGCCTTTCGCTTCGAAGGATTCCCCCGTCGGCGGGATGTCTGCGAGTTCGCCCTTCTGGGTGCCGCGGACGACGTACTCGAAGGTGATTTCCCCATCGTCGACGACAGTTTCCGTGATGTCGGCTTCGAGGTCGGGGACGGCCTGCTGCCACATTCTGGCCTGGTCGACGAGGTCCTCGACAGTGCCGTCCTCGATACCAGCAGTGGAGTAGGTCGCATCGTCGGTGTAGAACTGGTGTGTTTTCTCGACATCGCCCCGATTCAACGTCGCGATACAGCCCAGATGGACGAGCGTCTCGGGGTCGAGGTCGGACGGGTCTTTACTCATACGGATAGTATACACCAGCACGCGGTATCAGTGTGCTGGCTTTCAGGGTTGTGACTGCCAGCCGTCGGCCTCACCCGCCTCAGTCGAGGGTTTATCGAACTGTCCACTCGTTTTGATAATCGACAGGGCAGTCATGATATCCGTCCGAGTCAACAGCCCCACAAACTCCTCGTCGGCGACGATGAGTCGGCCGATGCTGTTCTCCTGCATCTCCGTCAGTGCCTCCATGACATCGGCCGCCGGGTGAACAGTGTGAATGTCCCGCGACATCACGTCGCCGACGGTGTACGCGTCCTGTTCGACATCCCTGACTGCACGTGCGTCCTCCAGCGTGACGATACCGACAATCTCACCGTCTCGTTCGACCGGGTAGCCGGTGTGCCGATACGCGAGCATCTTCTCGACGAGCGTGGCGACCGAGGTGTCCTCGTCGACCGTCTCGACGCGGTCGGCCGGCGTCATGATGTCGGCAACCGTAACGCCCTCGAAGGCCGCGCGCATGATGGTCTGCTGGGCTTCGCTGGACGCGCCGATGTAGATGAAGAAGGCAAGCGCAATCAGGAAGGGGTTGAACACGACGAACACGCCGGCCAGTCCGAGGAAGATAGCGAACACCTTGCCGACCTCCGCAGCAATCTTCGTCGCCTGTGCGTACGGACGGTTCCGAACGAGCAACGCCCGCAGGACGCGCCCACCGTCCATCGGAAACCCCGGGAGCATGTTGAACACTGCCAGCGCGACGTTCATCACGGCCAGATACCCAAGCAGGAATCGAATCGCCTCCAGCGCCAGTGTCTCGGATGGCGGCACGAGGAGAAACGCCCCGTAGGAAATCACACCCAGTGCGACGCTGACGATGGGACCGGCAATGGCGACGTACAGTTCCTGTTGCCACTCCTCCGGGAACTCCTCCAGTTGGGCGATACCGCCAAAGAGCCAGAGCGTAATCGAGTCGATAGCAACGCCGTAGCGCATCGCCACGAGCGAATGCCCCAGTTCGTGGAGGACGATACCAGCGAAAAGGCCGAGAGCAGCCGTCAGCCCGAGTATCCACGAGACGGGCGGGTCCGAGAGCGGAGCCGGGTCGATGTTGGCCGCCCAGAACTGGTTGAGCATCCCCGTCCAGGTTCCCACCTGTATCGCGATGACCACCGCAAACAGTGGGAGGACGAGCAGAAAGGTCAGATCCAGTTTGATGGGGATGCCGAAGGCAGAGCCGATACGAAACCGACGCATACCTCAGCCTACGACTGGCGCACTCTTAAAGCGTGGTTCGACGGCAGTGTGGAACGACCGTTCCGTCGACACTGCTTAGCCGCTCGCCACCGAACGGTACTGCATGGGCGATTCCAACCACGACCACGCCGAACGAGCGCTGCTTCGCCGCCACGATGATATCGAGTACGAGCCCGTTGACGCTGCCGCTGGCCTCGAAAAAGGAATCCTCATCGACGAGACGCACGGCGCGCCGAACGTTGCACTCCGGCGCTTTACGCTGGCTGCCGGTGGCGAAGTGCCGAGACACACAAACGACATCGAACACGAACAGTACGTCCTCAGTGGAGAGTATGTCGTGGGCATCGACGACGAGGAATACACCGTCAGCGCTGGCGATGCCATCCACATCCCCGCCGGCGTCGTCCACTGGTACCGCAACGACAGTGACGAGGAGGGAGCGTTCATCTGCGCTGTTCCTACTGGTGACGACGAGATTCAGCTGGTCGAGGAGTGATACTGGTGGCTGTAAGTACGTGGAGATGTTCGGCGCCCCAGGGAGCCGACTTCTTCCGTGATGGTACAGCCGACAGTATGACAGCACTGCTCCGAGCAACTGAAGTACCGCCCACCGCGTATTAGTGCCTGTGTCACAGCAGGTCGCTCGCGTGGACACGCTCTTTCTCCACGAAGACGGCGACGACTACCGCGTTGTCGTCGAGCGCGACGGAGACCGAGTGTTCCACGGCCGCCTCGAACTCAAGCAGATAGACGCCGGTCCCCGACCGGCCCGACTCCGGGTCATCGACGGCACCAGTGAGGAGCTCCGCAGCCCCGACGAGTTCGTCGAACTCGCCCGGCGGGCCGGACGCATCCGCATCTCCGAGCAGACCTCCGTCCACGGCCGCAACCGACTGCGCGCGATGCTCGACGCCTACCAGCTCGACGCGAAGGTCGTCCGCACCTGTCGGTTCTGCGCCAGAGACGGGCGCTACTCGCCAATCACCGCCGAGACAGCAATCAGCGCCGACCAGGAGGAAATCTGTCCGGACTGTGCCCGCGAGCGCCTGGACAAGGAACTCGCCTACCACGGCTCGATTACCGGTGACGCCCGCGCACGCCTCGAAGAGCTCCTCCTCGACGTACAGGACTTAGACCGTATCGAAAACCTCCTGAAAGGGGAACTCGACCCCGACCTGACAAAGTTCGACGAGATTAGCGCCACCGTCGAGGACGTCGACCCCGTCCCGACCAGCGACCTCAGTCTCCACCCCGGCATCCAGTCGAAACTGGAGTCGCGATTCGATACGCTCCTCCCGGTCCAGAGTCTCGCGGTCGCCAACGGCGCGACCGACGGAGAGGACCAGCTCGTCGTAAGCGCAACAGCGACGGGAAAGACCCTCGTCGGCGAGATGGCCGGCCTCGACCGGGCGCTCAACGGCAAGGGGAAACTCCTCTTTCTGGTCCCGCTCGTCGCGCTTGCCAACCAGAAGTACGAGGAGTTCGAGGACCGTTACGGCGACATCGCCGACGTGACCCTCCGCGTCGGTGCCAGCCGCATCAACGACGACGGCAACCGCTTCGACCCCGGAGCCGACATCATCGTCGGTACCTACGAAGGTATCGACCACGCGCTCCGCGTCGGCCGCGACCTCGGCGACATCGGCACCGTCGTCATCGACGAGGTTCACACCCTCGGCGAAGACGAACGGGGCCACCGCCTAGATGGGCTGATTGCGCGGCTGAAATACTACTGTCGGCAACTGAGTACGGGCGACACCCAGTGGATTTATCTCTCGGCGACGGTGGGCAATCCCAAGCGGCTGGCCGCTGCCCTCGAAGCGACGCTCATCGAGTTCGAGGAGCGTCCCGTCCCCATCGAACGCCACGTCACCTTCGCGGAGGGCCGCGAGAAATTAAACATCGAGAACAAGCTCGTCAGGCGCGCGTTCGACACGAAATCGAGCAAGGGCTACCGTGGCCAGACCATCATCTTCACCAACTCACGGCGACGCTGTCACGAGATTTCACGCAAACTGGAGTACTCCTCGGCACCGTATCACGCCGGACTGGACCACAAGCGCCGCAAGCGCGTCGAGGGGCAGTTCGCAGACCAGGAACTGGCCGCCGTGGTGACGACGGCCGCACTCGCCGCCGGTGTCGACTTCCCTGCCTCGCAGGTCGTCTTCGACTCGCTGGCAATGGGCATCGAGTGGCTCAGCGTCCAGGAGTTCCACCAGATGCTCGGCCGCGCGGGTCGACCTGACTACCACGACAAGGGGACCGTCTACGTACTGGTCGAACCGGACGGCGTGTACCACAACTCTCAGGAGATGACCGAAGACGAGGTCGCGTTCAAACTGCTGAAGGGTGAGATGGAGTCGGTGACGACCCGGTACGACGAGGAAAGTGCCGTCGCGGAGACGCTGGCGAACATCACCGTCGCTGGCTCCGGCGCGAAACGACTCAACGAGTCGATGGTCGGCGAGGTGCCCACGAAACACGCCCTGGGCAAACTGCTGGAATACGAGTTTATCGATGGGCTGGAGCCAACTCCACTCGGGCGTGCGGTGACCCGCCACTTCCTCTCGCCGTCCGACGCCTTTGCCATCCTCGACGGCATCCGAAAGGGGCAGGACGCCTACGACCTCGTTGCCCGGATGGAGTTGCGCGACGACGAGCGCTAAACTGCGACGAGCGCTGCCATCGCTGTTCTTTTTGCCCGTCCGAGAGAGTATCGAGACGTGTCACCTGCAGTTACGCCGGCGATGGCCGTTGTCTTCGTGCTCATTCTCGTGGCGCTGGTCTTTTTCGCCACGGAGCCGGTTCCCGTCGACATCACTGCAATCGGAATTCTCGTGACGTTGTTGCTCGCTGACCCAGTCACACAGGCGCTGGCGGATGCGGGCTTGCTCGCTCAACCGCTGTTCGTCCTCCGGCCAGCCGGGGCCGACCTCTCGGTTGCACTCGACAGCGGCCTCTCTGGCTTTGCCAGCACCGCGACCATCACCGTGTTAGCGATGTTCATCCTCTCTGCGGGCGTCCAGCGAACCGGCGTCATCCAGCGTCTCGGCCGTCTCGTTTCCCGGCTGACCGGCGACAGCGAATCCCGCCAGTTAGGTGCGACAATCGGCATCGTCAGCCCACTCTCCGGTTTTATCAACAACACTGCCGCCGTCGCCATCCTCCTCCCGATGGTCACAGACCTCGCTCACCGGGCGAAAAACTCCCCCTCGAAACTGTTGCTCCCGCTCTCGTATGCCTCGATGTTCGGCGGCACGCTGACGCTTATCGGCACGTCAACGAACATCCTCGCCAGCGACCTCTTTGCGTCCCTCGAAGGCACCAACCAGGGTTTCTCGATGTTCGAGTTCACGCAACTCGGCATTGTCCTCACCGTCGTCGGTGCAGCGTATCTGATGACAGTCGGTCGGTGGCTCACACCGGCCCGAATCAAACCCAGGTCTGACCTCACTGACGAGTTCGACATGAGCGAGTACCTCACCGAAGTGGTCGTCCGCGGGGATTCCCCGCTGATCGGCCAGACCGTCGCCTCGGCGCTGGCAGAGACTGACCTCGATGTCGACCTGTTGCAGATGATTCGCGAGGACCGCACGTTCATGGAGCCATTCGGCTCGAAGATGATTCAAGCGGGCGACGTGTTCGCACTACGGACCGACCGGGATACGCTGGTCGAACTGCTCGACGTGGATGGTCTCGATCCACTCCCAGAAGTCGAGATTACCGATGAAGAACTCGAATCCCCCCAAGAATCCAGCAACCTCGTCGAAGTCGTCATCGCCCCAGGATCTGCGCTCGTCCGCGAATCGCTCGCAGGCACCAACTTCCGCCAGCGCTACGACGTAGCGGTGCTCGCAATCCGGCGCGGTGACGAGGTCATCCACCGGCGGATGGACGACGTTAAGCTTCGCGTCGGAGACACGTTGCTCGTCCAGGGTGACGCAGCGAGCATCGACCACCTCAACAACAATCCCGATTTCATCGTCGCACAGGAGGTCGAACGCCCCAACTTCCGGAAGTCGAAGACGGCCATCGCCGTCGGAATCGTCGCCGCCGTTGTCCTGGCGGCAGCAGTGACGCCGATCCACATCGCTGCTGCCGCACTCGCCGGCGCGCTCGGGATGGTCGTCACCGGCTGTCTCAAGCCCACAGAGCTCTACGACGCCGTCCAGTGGGACGTTATCTTCCTCCTCGCGGGCGTCATCCCGCTCGGTATCGCGCTCGAAGTGACCGGCGGCGCGACACTGCTCGCGGACTTCGTCGTCCGGTCGGCGGTCCTGTTGCCCCCGCTTGGCGTCCTCGCGCTCGTCTACGTCGTCACCGCACTCCTGACGAACGTCATCAGCAACAACGCCAGCGTCGTGTTGATGATTCCGGTCGCCTACGAGACGGCTGTCCAGCTCGCTGCACCCCGGATTTCCTTTGTCCTCGCGGTCACCTTCGCTGCCTCGACGGCCTTCATGACGCCGGTGGGCTACCAGACCAACCTCTTCGTCTACGGTCCCGGTGGCTACCGCTTTACTGACTACGTCCGCGTCGGCGGCCCGCTCCAGTTGCTGTTTGCCGTCGTCACGACGCTCGGCATCGCCGTCTTCTGGGGCGTGTGAGTGAAGATGTGTCCGCCCCAATACCCGACGATGGAACGGTTGGAAAAGAGTCGCGTCCTCTGGGCCGCCAGTCGTCCGACACAGTTACTCCTCATCGCGGGCGTCTACGCACTCGGCGTGAAGATTGCAGACGCCAGCGGTGTCACTGTCTCGCTGCCCGCCCTTATCGCCGGACTCGGGGCGCTCCTGCCGGTCGCTGTCAGCGTCCACTACACCAACGAATACGCCGACTACGAAACCGATGCGCTGACCGACCGTACCCCCTTCTCCGGCGGAAGCGGCGCACTCCCTGCCTCCGGTCTCGACCGCCGTGTCGTTCTCCGTGCAGCAGCCTGGCTGCTCGCGCTCGGACTCGGTCTGGCACTCCTGTTCAGCGCGAGCGGCGTCCTCCCACCGGTTGCGCTCGCCTTGCTCACACTCATCGCCGTCTTCGGCTGGCAGTACTCGCTTGGCCCACTCGAACTCGCCTGGCGTGGCTGGGGGGAACTCGACAACGCCGCGCTCGGCGGACTCGTCCTCCCGGTCTACGGCGCAGCCGTCGTCGGTGGTCCACTGGGCCACGTTGCGCTCGTCTCGATTCCGTTCTTTCTGGTTGTTCTCCTGAATCTCTTTGCGACCCAGTGGCCCGACCGCGAGGCCGACGCTGCCGTCGGGAAGAACACACTGGCCGTCCAGTGGCCCCGCCAGCGACTCCGTGCCACCTACGTCGCCGTAGCACTCCTGGCGGCCATCGCCGTCGTCGTCCTCCAGCCAACCGTCCTCCCGCGACCGGTCGCACTCGCGAGCGTCGTCGCCGCGCCGCTGCTCGTCGTGGGCGCGCTCGGCTACACGAAACGGCGCGTCCCCTGGCCGACTGTCACCGCAATGGTCGCGCTCGCATTCGCCCAGTTTGCCGCCTGGTGCTGGGTCGCCGCCTAAAAGTGGTGGTCGAGTTCCCGTTTCGTCTCTGCGATGACCGTCTGCTCGGCCCGGCGCATCGACCGCAGTGCCTCGTCGGTGTACTCCACCTCGACTGTCGGCAATCCACTACCAAGCAGCGAACCCAGGCCGCCGAGAACGTCTCCCGGGTCGAAGCTCGTCTGCATCCGAAACGCGGACCGATGCTCGCGCAGCGGCGTCGTGAACGTGAAGTGGTCTTCGACGAGCGATGTCGCCTGCTCGCGGTCGAACGCCGCCGCTGCTGCCTGCCAGAAGTCGTCGGCCTCCGCCTCGACGATTGGTACCACCGCATCACCGAGCCCCTGCTGCCGGGCAACCAGTCGGTCGTGTAGCTCCGCTCGCCGCTCGATTCCGATGTCATCGCGAAGGGCCTCCGCGTAGGAATCGACCGCCAGCAACTCCTTGCGGTAGGCGTCGATGCCTGCGTCGCTTTCAGCGTAATCGAGTACGATGTCGAACTGCGTGAGAATCTGGTCACGGTAGGCGTCGAGCTCCGGCTGGACGACCCGTCGCCACAGCGTCTCGGAATCTTTCAACAGTTGGTCGACAGCTTTCCCACCAGGTCCGCGAACGCCCTGTCGGAGCGCCCGCGAAACACTAAACTGCTCGGCGGTGACGTCGATAGCGTCCTCGACGAACTGCTCGAATCCCGTGCGTGCAGCCTCGCGTGTCACAGCCACATGTTGGGCTGAACAGTATTGAGGTTGTGGGCGAGTTTTGGCTCAATTACGGCTAAGGACAAGGAGATCGGTGTCGTCTCGTTCTACGAGAGTAACTTAGTTTTTACGAGAAGTCTCCGCAGCATCGCTCTGTGGCGCAAAGAAATCCGATGGGGAAAACTAAGATGGACTCGCCGGGGTTCAAACACGTCGCGCGAAAGAATCGTTTTAATCCCGACGCCATCAGGCGAATAGTCATAGGAGTCCTTGCCACACTCGTGAAACAACTACCGAATTTATGAAGTTGTCAAAGGTAACCATGCAAGACCCACGACACATATTCAGTACTTACCGACGCTCACTCAGAAAGACCGTCTGCGGTCAGTTCAGACGAACGGTGAAGATGGTAATTGACATCGTATATAGTCTACGTTAAGTTACCTGCAAGCAACCGAGGATGAATTCAGCAGACTATGTGTATTCTAATCACGAAAAGCTACAGAATCAGCTAGTTGTGCGAAGATATTACTGTTCCAGCGGACTCTGATCAGGGGTCGCGCCGCGACGCTGAATCAACCTGCGCAGGAATCGATAGATTGGGAACAGGTAGTCCTCGAACCGCTCGTAGACGCCACTCTGGCTCGCGTAGACGATTACCGGCACATCTGCTGCTCGCGCAGTCTCGATGACTGCATCAGGCGTACTCCCGAACACCCACTGACGAAACCGTCGATCACGTGACGCTCCAATCACAAGGAGCCCGCCAGTCTCGACTACCGTATCAACGAGTCCGTCAGCAATCGTTCCCGCCTCAACAGTCCGGATTCGAAGATCCTCAATACCATTCAGTTCGGACACGGTAGCCGCGGGGTCTTCCGGTGGCTCCTTGCCCGCAGGGTCGACTGTGATGATGTTTATATCCGCCCCCTGCTGACCCAATACTCGAACCACCGACAGCGCTGCGCGATGGTGGGGGCCGCCGCCAGCACCCACATTCACCGTCTCGATTGGGTCGCCCTCGTATCCACTCGTGAAGACGACGTCACACGGTGCTCCGTACTCAACCTGTCTGGTAATATCCTCGTTTTCCTCCGGGTACCCCATCAGAATCAGGTCAGTCCCTTGATCGCGGGCGGTCTCGTTGATGTCGAACGCGATGTTACGGCAGGTATGGGCAGTAACCGTGTACGCGACGGGATGCTCATCAGCAGCCAACACCTCGCTAATACGATCTGCTCGCTCGGCGGCGATATCGCTAACAACCTCGTGCGGCGTCTGCTCGGGGATCTGTGTCACAGTGAGGACAGTGACAACCACGTCTCGATTACTGCCAGATGCGAGTACGTCGGCGAGTCGCAGATACTTCGGGGCATTATCGGGCCGCGCGACCGGCACGAGTACCCGAAACGGCTCCGCTTCTTCGGTATCCGCCGCCTCACCGATCGGGACAGACTCGCTCTCCGCTTCGCCCTGGTCGGCAACTGTTGCTCCGCTCGCCCCACTGCTTGCCGCTGTGACTTCAGGCGACGGCACCTCTCGAATTAACTCTTCGATGTCGGGAGCACCGCCCCAAACGAGGTAGGCGACAATCAACGCCCCAGTCAAGATCAGGCCAACTGCGACTCCCCTCCTCGGGAGGTTGTACACTAACCCGAGATTCGCAATAATCCCAAGTATCGGCACAAGTGGCACTCCGGGTACCCGAAACCCGCGCTCGATATCGGTGAATCGTCGCCGGTGGACGATCAACGCGAGGTTGACGACTGCTAGCGGGAGCAACAGGTTCAGCGTTGCAAATCCGGTCAGTGCGGTCAAGCCGAGATTCAGATCCGTCAATCCACCTTCCGCAGGGAACACTGCGATGAACGCCACGATCAGTGCGACGATCGTTCCCGTTGCGGTCGTCACACTCCAAAACGGGGTGCTGTATTCAGGATGAATCCGGGCAAACGGCCGGGGGGCTTGCCCCTGTCGCCCCATCAGCGAGCCGATCGATGAGGCCGCGAGAATCGACGCGTTCGACGCAGACACCATCGAGAAAACCGCTCCAGCAACGATTAGTGATTGTCCGACAGGGCCGAGGAAACCTTGCGCAACCCTCCCCATGGCAGTTTCGCCCTCTTGTGCGATCACTTCGGGCGGCACCGTCGAGTTGGTCATCGCAACAATCACCAGCGCGTACAGGATCGTGACCGTGATGATGCTTGCCGCGATTGCTCGCGGGACGGTCTTGCGTGGTTCGATTAT
>JAZKTK010000152.1:0-5034 GCA_036625595.1 Haloarculaceae archaeon
ACGGCACTGGTGACGGAACGACGGCGACGAGTGATTCAGACCTGGCAGAAGAGGACTCGGTCTCCAGTGACGGCAACAACACGTCCGATTCGGATGCTGGCGAGCAGATGACCGGAGAAGACGACGACAGCGCTGTCATCACCGGTGACGACGGCGGAAGCAACACCACTGATGGGAGTGAACCGGACACGAGCTCCGACACCAGTCCGACTACCGACGATGGTCCCGACGAATCTAGCACGGACACGGAGACGGTCGACGAGAGTAGCGCCGACACTGGTAGTGAAACGACCGACGACAGTACTGACTCCGCGACCGACGACGGCGCGGAGTCTGAGACCGCTGACGATACCGAGTCTGAGACTGCTGCGGGCACGGAATCTGGGACCGGTGACGACACGACAGAAAGCGGGCCGACCGAAAGCGGAACGAACGACGAAACTACCACGGATACGACCAGCGACGACACCACCACTGACGATTCATCTGGTTCGGAATCGTCGACTTCGACGGGTGAGACTGCCCCAGAAGAGGATGAGAGCACCACGGCGACTGGAACCGACTGATGTCCCAACCAGTCCCGCGTCGCGGTATCGTCCCTGGAATGGCTCCCGGTGCTACCCGGCGGAATGTCGTTGTCGCGCTCCTGTACGCCTTCGTTCTGATACTCTCTGTTGCTATCGTCGCTATGCTCCTCTAACCGACTACAGCGGCCGGTCAGACATTGTCGACCATGCTGGGTGGGTTCTTTACACTCGAGAGAATTTGCCGCATCGTTCCTATTTACTATCGCGATATGTGGTTTATTATGTTTACCCTCGCTCCCACTCCCACAGACTTAGGACGCCGGCAGGCGAGGATAGCGGCATGACACTCCGGACACCGCCCCTGCGAGACCTTCACGACGGTCGCGGGGCACAGTTTACCGACTTCGGCGGCTGGGAGATGCCCGTCGAATTCGACTCGATTCGTGCCGAACACACTGCAGTCCGCGAGTCGGCAGGTAAATTCGATGTTTCACACATGGGGGAAATAGCCGTCTCCGGGCCGGATGCCGCCCGGCTCTGTCAGCGACTGACGACCAACGACGTGCTCGCGCTGGACCCGGGCGAAGCACAGTACGCCGCCATCACCGACGAGGACGGCATCATCCTCGACGACACCGTCGTCTACAATCTTCCCGCGAGCGCGGACGCGGACTACCTGTTTATTCCCAACGCGGGCCACGACAGCGAGATGTCCGACCGCTGGGTCACCCACTGCGACCAGTGGGGACTGGACGCAACCGTCACTAACCGAACGACGGAGTACGCCATGATTGCCGTCCAGGGACCGGATGCCCCGGAACTGCTGGCCGCCGAAACCGATGTCGACCTCCTCGAGATGGACCGATTCGATATCGCTAGCGGCGCAGTCGGTGGCATCGAGTCGCTGGTCGCCCGGACCGGCTACACCGGCGAACGCGGATTCGAACTTCTCTGTCCCTGGGACGCTGCCGAGACGGTCTGGGAAACGCTTGACTGTCAGCCCTGCGGGCTGGGTGCCCGCGACACGCTGCGCCTCGAGATGGGGTTTCTTCTCTCGGGTCAGGACTTTCACCCCGAGACGAATCCCCGAAATCCCTTCGAGGCTGGCATCGACTTTGTCGTAAAGCTCGACACTGAGTTCGTCGGCCGTGATGCCCTCGAAGGTATCGCTGTCGAGGGGCCGGAGCAGAAGCTGGTCGGTCTGGAACTCATCGACCGAGGCGTTCCGCGTCACGGCTACGAAGTGACAACATCGGACGGGGAATTGCTGGGGGAAGTGACGAGCGGGACGATGAGCCCGACGCTGGGTGAACCGATTGCGCTTGCGTACCTGCCGGTGGCGTACGCCGAGGCGGACCGAACGGTGCGGGTCGTCATCCGCGGCGAACCGAAGAAGGCACGTACCACCACGACGCCATTTCTCTCATGAGCTTCGAGATACCCGACGACCTGCGCTACCTCGACTCCCACGAATGGGCGCGGGACGAAGATGGGACCGTCCGTATCGGCATCAGCGATTTCGCACAGGACGAACTCGGCGATGTCGTCTTCGTCGAACTTCCAGACGAGGGTGACCACCTGGACCGCGAGGAATCGTTCGGTGTCGTCGAATCTATCAAAGCAGTCTCGGACATCTACGCTCCGCTCGCGGGAACGGTCACCGAGACGAACGACGCTCTGCTCGATCAACCGGAACTGGTCAACGACGACCCCTACGGCGACGGCTGGATGATAGCCCTCGACCCCGACGAGTCGCTGGACCACCTTCTCTCGCCGGACGAGTACGCCGAGCAAATCGAGTGAGGCGGCTGTTTTTTCTGGTTCTGGTGACTGCAGCGGTAGCCACAGAATTCGCGCCGTAAACTGTATATCGATATATCGAACAGGGAGACTATCTGATTGAGATTACGTGAACCGAAAGAGAGTCCCGGCGAGTGGTGGACCCGAAAACGTTGTGTAGCGGCCTGTCTAAACACGGCCAAGAGATTATGAGCGGAGACAATCGAGGGAGTCCGTACGCCCCTCACACCGCGACAGAGCGGGCGGCGATGCTCGATGCCGTCGGCGTCGACAGCGAGCGCGACCTGTTCGACATTCCCGACAGCGTTGCCTTCGAGGGGACGTTCGGTATCGATGCTCGGAGCGAGCAAACCGTCCGCCAGGAGGTTGGGGCGGCGTTGGGACGCAACGACGACCTGGTCGAGTTTCTCGGTCGGGGGCACTACGACCACTACGTCCCATCGCTCGTGGACCACCTGGCCGACCGCCAGGAGTTTCTGACCTCCTACACCCAGTACCAGCCGGAAATCGCACAGGGATTCCTGCAAGCGCTCTTCGAGTACCAGTCGATGCTGGTCGAACTGACCGGCCTGGGGGTCGCGAACTGCTCTGTCTACGATGCGGCGACGGCACTGGGGGAGGCAGCGACACTCGCCGCACGCGTTCGCGACGTGGACGGGTCGCGTGTTCTCGTGCCCGAACACGTCCGCGAGGAGAAACGCTCGGTGCTCGCAAACTACGCCGACGGCGTCGACCTGACCGTCGACAGCTATCCGATGGACGACGGGTGCGTCGACGTCGGCGCACTCGCTGACCTCGCTAGTGAGGAGACGCTGCTGGTCTACGCGGAGACGCCGACGGTCCGGGGCGTCGTCGAAGAGCACCTCGACACTATCGGGGAGATTGCCAACGACGCCGACGCACTGTTCTGTCTCGGCACCGACCCCGTCGCGCTCGCGTTGCTCGAACGTCCGGCCGATGTCGGCGCGGACGTGGTGGTCGGCGACGCTGCGACGCTGGGTCTCGGAACGGCCTACGGGATGGGACTTGGGCTGTTCGTCACGCGCGAGGAGTACCTCCGGCAGGTCCCCGGTCGACTCGTCGGTGCGGGCGAGGACAGCACGGAGCGGCGAGCGTACACGCTCACACTGCAAACGCGCGAACAGCACATCCGCCGGGAGCGAGCCACGAGCAACATCTGCACGAACCAGGCGTGGGTCGCGCTTCGGACTGCGATGCACGTCGCCATGCTGGGTCCCGATGGACTGGTCGAACTCGCGGAAGGTTCAGTCCGGCGGGCCCGCGATACCGCCGCGCGACTCGACGAGATTGTCGGTATCGAGGCACCGGTCCACGACCGCCATCACTTCCGGGAGTTCGTCGCACACACCGACCAGCCAGCACCCGCCATCGCTGCCGACCTCTCCGATGAAGGGTATGCCGTCCACGCTATCGACGACCACCTCGTGCAAGTCTGTGTGACCGAGACGAACGAACACGCCGTTGATGGACTGGTCGCCGCCGTCGAGGAGGTGGCACGATGAATTACGAACAGGCCCGCTGGTCCGAAAACGACCGCTACGAGCCACTCCTCTCCGAGAAGGACACGACGGCAGTCGAGGTGAGCGACGACGGGCCGCTCCCAGACGACCTGACTCGCGACTCGGTCGAACTCCCGGCGCTCGAGGAACCGGAACTGGCGCGTCACTACACGCGACTCTCACAGATGAACTACGGTGTCGAGAGCGGCCCCTTCCCGCTGGGGTCGTGTACGATGAAGTACAACCCGAAGTTCACCGAGGACCTCGCTGCCCTGCCCAGTGCTGCAGTCCACCCTGACCGCGACGAGCGGACGGTCCAGGGACTACTCGAAGTCATGGCGGGGCTCCAGGACTACCTGGCGCGCATCGGCGGGATGGACGCGGTGACGCTCCAGCCACCGGCGGGCGCTGCCGGCGAGTTCGCGGGCGTGCTCGTCGCCAAAGCCTACCACGACCACAACGGGGAGGACCGCTCGGAAATCGTCGTTCCGGACAGCGCTCACGGGACGAACTTCGCGAGCGCGGCGATGGCTGGCTTCGACGTAGTCGAGTTGCCAAGCGCCGAGGACGGCCGCGTCGACCTCGATGCACTCGACGCGGCAGTGACCGAGGACACTGCCGCGCTGATGCTCACCAATCCGAACACGCTGGGACTCTTCGAGCGCGACATCGAGGCGATCGCGGACCTGGTCCACGACGCCGGTGGACTCCTCTACTACGACGGGGCGAATCTCAACGCGCTGCTCGGGCAGGCTCGACCCGGCGATATGGGATTCGACATCATGCACTACAACGTCCACAAGACCTTTGCGACGCCACACGGCGGCGGTGGACCCGGTGCCGGTCCAGTCGGGGTCGTCGAGGAGCTCGCCCCATTCCTGCCCGCGCCTCGCGCCCGGGAAACACCGAGCGGCACGTACGAACGCTTCGACCCCGAGCACACTATCGGCAAGGTCCACGGTTTCGAGGGCAACTGGCTGGTCCTCCTGAAAACCTACGCCTACATCGCCCGGTTGGGTGATTCGGGGTTGGCTGACGCCAGTGCGAAAGCCGTGTTGAACGCGAACTATCTCGCCGAGCAAATCGAGTACGACGTGCCGTTTGGCCCCTTCCACCACGAGTTTGTCGCGAGTGCGGGCGACCAGGACGCCGCCGACGTGGCAAAGCGGATGCTCGACTACGGCGTC
>JAZKTK010000153.1:0-4985 GCA_036625595.1 Haloarculaceae archaeon
CCGACCGATTCCTACCCTCTAATACAGATGCCTGTCAGTTAAACGCCAGTATTCTAAAACTCAGAACGGTCGTGGAGCGTGGATTCGCTCCGAAGTGACGGCGCGTATCCACTGAAGACCATGGTACTGTGCCTGTTCCACCTATAACTTGTGAGTGATTTTATAATTAATTCCCTTGTCATTTACATCCACTCTGTACGTCGCTATTGTGGCAATAGTTCGCAATAGTTGCTGAACCAAGCCATCAGTAGTGAATCGGCCGCGAGAACCCCACAAACCCGGGGAAAGCTTATTGCTGCCGGCCCGTAAGCCACGCGCATGAGCCCCGACCGGGCCGTCCTTCGCCGTGCGCTCGACCGCGGCGAAAGAGAGGGCGGTAGCGTCGAGTTCAAAGAGCGGCTCACGAAAGACCTGCACCTCGCAGAAGGCCGACGGGAGAGTCTCGCTGCCCAGTTGCGCCACCGCGTGCTCTCGGGTGACGGCGAGGCCACGTACGTCGTCGGTGTCACTGACGATGGCGGCATCGCCGGCATCGCCCCCGAGGACTTCTCCGAATCGATGGATGTCCTCTCATTGCTCGCAGAAGAGGCCGGCGCACACATCGACGAGGTACAGACGTGGGGCGTCGACGAGGACGGCCACGCCGACACCGACGACGACGGTTCTGCCGGTGGACTCGTCGGCGTCGCGACCATCTGCGAAGGGACGGTTATGACTGACGACGCCCACATCGTCGTCGGGACGGCGGGCCACGTCGACCACGGCAAGTCGACGCTCGTCGGGTCGCTCGTGACTGGGGAAGCCGACGACGGCCAGGGCGGCACCCGGAGTTTCCTCGACGTGCAACCCCACGAAATCGAACGTGGTCTCTCCGCAGACCTCTCTTACGGTGTCTACGGCTTCGACGAGGATGGTCCCGTCCGGATGGACAACCCGCACCGAAAAGGCGACCGCGCACGCATCGTCGAGGAGGCAGACCGCCTGGTTTCGTTCGTCGACACCGTCGGCCACGAGCCGTGGCTTCGAACGACAATCCGCGGGCTGGTCGGGCAGAAACTCGACTACGGACTGCTGACTGTGGCCGCCGACGACGGCCCGACCAAGACCACCCGCGAACACCTCGGCATCCTGCTGGCGACGGACCTGCCGACTATCGTCGCGATTACCAAAGCCGACATCGTCAGCGAGGAGCGCCTGCTCGAAGTCGAACGGGAGGTCGAACGGCTGCTCCGGGATGCCGAAAAAACGCCACTCCGGGTTGAGCGCCACGGCGTCGAGGCGGCTCTCGACGAGATCTCCGAAACTGTGGTCCCCATCCTGACGACGAGTGCCGTCACGACCGAGGGCCTCGATACGCTCGACGAACTGTTCGAGCGCCTGCCGAAGACAACCGGCTCGGAAGAGCATGGCCAGTTTCGGATGTACGTCGACCGGAGTTACAGTGTCACTGGCGTCGGTGCCGTCGCCTCTGGAACGATCCAGTCTGGTGAAGTCGAGGCCGGCGACGAACTCCTGCTTGGCCCGATGGCGGATGGCAGTTTCCGGGACGTAGAGGTCCGCTCAATCGAGATGCACTACCACCGCGTCGACGAGGCCAGTGCCGGCCGCATCGTCGGCATCGCGCTGAAAGGCGTCAACGAAGCCGATATCGAACGCGGGATGGTTCTGCTACCCAGAGAGGCAGACCCCGACCCGGTCCGGGAGTTCGAGGCCGAGGTGATGGTGCTGAACCACCCGACTCGCATCGGCAACGGCTACGAACCAGTCGTCCACCTTGAAACGGCCAGCGAGGCCGCAGCGTTCTATCCCGAGGGGGGACAGCTCCTCCCCGGCGACTCCGGAAAGGCTCGCGTCCAGTTCAAGTTCCGACCCTACCTCGTCGAAGAAGGGCAGCGATTCGTCTTCCGCGAGGGCAGTTCGAAGGGTGTCGGGACCGTCACCGACGTGACTGGCGTGGAATGACGATTGTCACTGCCAGAACTGACGCAACTCACCGACCGTCGCCAGTGCGTAGTCTGGTCTGGGGTCAGCCTCGGCGGGGTCGCTGTCGCCGTGAATCCACGCTGTCTGGACGCCAGCACGCCGGCCACCGGCGATGTCGGAGACGAGTGAGTTTCCGACGTGGAGCGCTCGCCCAGGCGCAACATCGAGGTGGTCGAGTGCGGCGTGGAACGGGTCCGGGTCGGGTTTTGGCGCGGTGTCGTAGCCAGCGTGGACCACTGTCTCGAACACATTGTCGAATCCCAGCGTATCGAGTTTCACCGATTGCATCTCCGGTGCGCCGTTGGTGACGGCGGCAAGCGCCACCTCGCCGTCGAGCATCGCCAGCGTCTCACGGGCACCCGGACACAACCGGACGTTCGTGTGGTCGCGCTCTGATTCGTACGCCCGCGCGACCGCCCGTCCGACATCGGGGTCGTGACCGCGCTCGGTGGCGAAGGTCGCGAAACACCGCTCGCGGAGGTCTCGCATGTCGTCGCTCTCAGCTGTGAATTCACGATAGCGGTCGATATACTCATCGACGGTAAAGAAGGGGTCGACACCGGCCTGTTCGAACGCCAGCGGCAGAATATCGCCACCGCTGCGCCGGTACGAGCAGAGGGTGTCGTCGATGTCGAACAGGACCGCGTCTACGGACGACTGCATCGGTCCAAGGTAGGTACCGAGTGTGCAAAAGGGCGCCGCTTACGCGAGTACGTACCCGCCGTCGCTGCGCGCACACAGTTCGAACACCTCACACCACGAAAGCAGGAGTCCGACGCGCTCGGTCCACTCGCCCTCCCAGTCTGCGTAGCGGTTGCGCTCCCAGCGAGGGACGATGTCGCGGACCGACTCGAACACCGCACTGTCGTCGAGAGGGGCGTCGCTGTCGAGGACAGCCAGGATTTCCTCGACGCCGAAGATGCCTTCCCTGAAATTGTGGGTGAGGGTGTCGTCGCCCGGTGGGTCCCGAACACGGTGATAGCCACGCTCGGTTTCCGCTGCCAGTCCAAGCGCCGTCGCGAAGGTGAGCCACTCGCGGGCCTCGTCACGAGAGGGGACACTCGTCCGGTCGCGGATGCGCGTACAGCAGTCCTCGACACTGCCCGGGACCAGCGGGAGCGCCTCGTGAACGTCGGTCAACAGCGCACGGTCGGCCGGGGCGGGAACGACCTTGTAGCGCATCTCAGTAGAAGCTCTCGGCGAGAATGTCCTCGTGTGTCTCGCCGACAACGTGGGTGTCGCCGCCGACGACATCGACGGTCACCTGGGCGGGTGCGAAGAGGTCGACCGGCAACTCGTCGAAGTCCCAGTCGACGTCGTCGAAAATGTCCGCGAACGGCCGGCCGTACTCCTCGCCAGCCGTCGAGACGAGTTCGTCGAAGCGGTCGAACGGCTCGTCGACGGTGAGCGAAACCTGTCCGCCGTAGGCCAGCGCGTCGTTCGTCCGAGCCATCGCCGCCTCCTCGTCGCCCGCGACGGGCGCGACGGGTGCGGACCCACTCGCGGAGAGGATTTCGGCCGGGTCGTAGCCCAGTTCCGAGAGTCGGAAGGTGGCGAGTTCGGCAGCGCGAGCAGCGGCGACGACACTGCCCGTGATGGAGGCCGTCGAAAAGGTGGGGAGGAAGACACCGCTCTCCGGGACGCCAGCGCGTTCCGCGACCGCTGCGGCCACGTCCTCGTCGGGGAGTGTGTCGCTCTCGACGGCGAGAACGGCGAAGTCGAAGTCGTCGCGGTAGCCAACGCGTGTGAAGATATCCTCCTCGGCGACGAGCGCGCGAGCGGGACCGCTCCCCAGTCCCTCGAAGCCGTCGACGCTGAGTTCCCAGCCCGCCTTGCCGGCACAGAGCAGCCCCAGCGCGGGGTGGTCCGTCGAGAGTTCGACGTGGGGCGTCGGCGCACCACCCACGGTGTCCATTCGCGTCTGGACCGTCGCCAGCCCGGCCGTCTGGATTTCGGTCAGGAGGAGGCCGGCCTCGACAGCACCCGGTACGTCGACGCCGAAGTCGAGAACCGCGGCATCGCCCTGTAGTCCGTAGACGTCGATAGTGAGTTCCTCGGCGAAGTCGATGGCCTCGTCGACAAGCTCGGTGGCCATCCTGTTGAGACTCTCCATACTTCGCCTTTCGCTCACTCTCACTTAAGAACCCGCGGGTCTGGACTCCCCCGACCTGGCGCTACTCCGGGCCACCGCTGGGCTCGCGGCCCAACTCTTTCTCGACCGCATCGACTTTCGCTTCCATCGGGTCGTCGGTCGCGCGCTTGTCGTCGATTTTGAGAAAGGTAACGACGCGGTCGCTGTCGACCGCTTCGTGTGCACCCTGCGCAGCGGCAAAGAGCGTTGCCGCATTTTCGGCTTCGAGCATGGTTCCCATCGCCGTCGTTTCGTAGCGCACGTCGAACTCCTCCAGAGCGTCGACGGCTTTTGCTATCTCCGGTGCCATACTCCCCTCAACTCGGGGCGAGACGGTCAGAAAGCCACTCGCTGTCATGGTCACGTCTACGATTCGACGGCTCCTAATTGCTGGGGTCGTCCACCCCTGGGCCGCAGTCTCACGGTGCAGCGGCCTCGTCTGGCTAGAGTTTCGATAACGACCGTGTTCCCGACGCCCCGCACTCGGGACATTCGACGTTCGAACGGCTGTGTTCTGCTGTCTTGAACTCTGTGCCACACTCGCGACAGTGGTAATTGAACTCACGTTCGACCTCGTCGCTGCCAATCGCTCCCTTGAGCCGGTCCATTAGTGACATGTTGACGTACCACATGTAATTCGGAGAGGGAGCGTCAATACCGTTCCGACCGTTCAGACGGTAGTATGAAGGCGTTGAACCGCTGGAGGGCGGGTAGGGCCGGATTTATTCGATATCGTCGCTGTCCGGAGATTCGGAACGTTTTTATCTCCCATCCCTCCAACAAAGTAGTGCAAGAGGCGCTCGCGGTGAGCGTACTGCGCGCTGGTGGTGTAGTGGTATCACAGGACCCTGCCACGGTCCTAACCCGAGTT
>JAZKTK010000035.1:0-25307 GCA_036625595.1 Haloarculaceae archaeon
ACATCTACACGAATAGCCTCCACGCAGGACAGGAACCCGACTCGGCGACAGGGTCACGCGCGCCGCCGATTTACCAGACCACTTCCTACGTTTTCGACGACGCCGACGACGCCGCCGCGCAGTTCGCGCTCGAAGAGCCAGGATACATCTACTCGCGGCTAATGAATCCGACCGTCGAGACGCTTCAGGAGCGACTCGCTGCCCTCGAAGGTGGTGTCGGTGCTGTCGCGACGTCGTCTGGGATGGCGGCGCTCAACCTCGTTACGTTCCTGCTGGCCGACGCCGGCGACAACGTCGTCACTGCCTCCTCGCTGTACGGCGGGACTTACACGTACTACACTCACTCCGCTCCACGGCAGGGCGTCGAAGCCCGCTTCGTCGACACGCTCGATTACGAGGCCTACGAGGAAGCCATCGACGAGGACACCGCGTACGTCCACTACGAGACCATCGGCAACCCCGCGCTCGTCACGCCGGACATGGAGCGCATCGCCGATATCGCTCACGACCACGGCGTCCCCGTCTTCGTCGACAACACCTTCGCGACGCCCTATCTCTGTAATCCGCTCGACCACGGCGCGGACCTGGTCTGGAACTCCACGACGAAGTGGATTCACGGTTCGGGCACGACTGTCGGCGGTGTCGTCGTCGATGGCGGCTCGTTCCCCTGGGCCGACCACGCCGAGAAGTTCCCCGAAATCGCCGGCGACAATCCCGCTTACCACGGCGTTAACTTCGCCGAAACATTCGGTGACGCCGCGTTCACCTACGCCGGCATCGCCCGTGGCCTGCGTGACATGGGCAACCAGCAGTCGCCTTTCGACGCCTGGCAGACGATTCAGGGCGTCGAATCCCTGCCGATGCGGATGGAACGGCACTGCGAGAACGCGATGGCCGTCGCGGAACATCTGCAAAACCACGACGACGTGTCGTGGGTCACCTATCCGGGACTGGACAACCACGAAACCCACGACGCCGCCAGCGAGTATCTCGACGGGGGGTACGGCGGCATGATAACGTTCGGTCTCGAAGGCGGCTACGACGCAGCGCAGGCGACCGTCGAAAACGCCGAACTCGCCAGTCTCCTCGCCAACGTCGGCGACGCGAAGACACTCATCATCCACCCGGCAAGTACGACCCACCAGCAACTCACGGAAGAAGAGCAGGAAGCCTCAGGTGTGACACCAGACCTCATCCGCCTCTCGGTCGGTCTGGAGTCGACCGAAGCCATCATTGCGGACCTCGACCAGGCCATCGAGAGCGCGACCTGATTGGCCACAACAGTTCGGGTTTTGCTATTCGTTGTCGATGTCGATAGACACGGGTCCGCCATCGTCATCTTCGTCGTCGTCATCGTCCGACTCGTCGGTCTCGGTTTCGCTATCGCGTTCCGCTGTGGCCTCTGCGGCGGCCTTCGACCGTTCTTTCTCGGCGGTTTCGGCGCTGGTGACGAGCAGTCCCGTCAGTCCGGCGGCGAGCATACCGACACCGGTGATTTTGGTCACCTCGACGTACCACTCGCGCGGTTCGAGTTCGTCGACGTTCTCGAAGCCCGCTCGCCACCCGGCTGTGGCGAGTTTGAGTGCTTTCTTCGGGAGAAAGACGCTCAACAATCCCTGGACAACCAGCAGGAGATATCCGACTCTGAGGAGTGATTTGAGTCCCATGGTGATGACTTCGTCCCCCAGTCACCTCAAAGTAGCCCTTCGTTACTCCGTCCACTTGGCGTCGGCCAGCGTCCGCTGGACGGCACTCTCCCCGACGGCTTCGGCGAGCGTCTCGTAGCCCGCCCGCTCCGCGTGGTCGCCCGCGTTCGCGACCAGTCGCGAGACGATGAACTCTGGTGTCGACCGACCGACGGTCTGGAAGCGCGGCTGGTAGTCGACCTCCAGTTCCAGGTCCGTCGTCAGCCCCTCCGCGAAGATGCCGTCGGTCCGGGCCTGCTCCGGCAGCGGCTCCAGGTCGTCGGCGAGGTGGGTGACGAACACTCCGAGTGCGCCCTTCTCGACGGTCAGCGAGACCAGGCCGTGCAGGAGGTCCGCAGCGCTTCCCGGCTCCGTTATCGCCTCGAACTCGTCGACGAGCATCAGCGCACGACCCTCGTCGGTCACCGGCGGCACCACGGAACGTAGCGTCGACTCCAGGACGCCCGCGTTGAAACTCGCGTGCCGGCGGTGGAAGACGATGGTGTCGACGACGCTCACCTCGGCGTCGTCGGCCGGTACCGGGAGTCCCATCTGGGCGAGCAACTGTACCTGACAGAGCGTCTCCAGCAGCGTCGTCTTTCCGCCGCTGTTCGCGCCGGTCAGGACTGCAACGCGGTCCCCGCTGGGCGGCGCAGTCGCACTCGCGACCGTCAGGTCGTGGTCGCCGACAGCGTAGGTAATCGGCTGGACGGACGCACCAGCGTCCTCCAGAAAGACGTTTCTGGCCTGAACGACACCGGCGACCTGCTGGTCGACAAAGCGCGGTCGCGTGAGGTCGAACGCGAGCGCAAAGCGGGCCAGTGACAGCGAAAAGGCGAGGTCGTCGACTGTCTCGACTGCCGCCTCGATTTCGGCTTCGGCCTCCTCGAGCACACCTGCCAGTCGCTCGCTGACTTCCCGTTCGTGCTCCTCGACCGCCGTTCGGAGGTCACCGACCAGCGACCGCAGTGTCTCGCCGACGAACGCCGATGCGTCCGCCGCCTCACCCGGCATCGCCTCCCGCACTCGGGAGATATCGACACTACTCTCGCTGGCGACGTGCCGGGCGAAGGAGTCCCGGAGTTCGTCGGTGCCGCGCGCGCCCGAGCGAACTGCTTCGAGTACCTCGCCGGGGGTCGCCGAGAGGTCTTCGACACGTGCGAGGTTGGCCCGGAGTTCGTCGAGTCGGTCGTCGGCTCCCTCACCAACTCGGTCGCCGCCGGATTCGAGGCCGGCGAGTGCAGCCTCGGCGTCCGACAGAGCATCTGCGTCGAAATCGGCAATCGGCGCGAAGATGCCCTCGTCGATGCCCGTTTCCTGGAGTGCAAGCGCAGTCCGGACAGCTGAGATACGACCGCCAGCGACGCTGTCGTAGGACTCGAAGGCAGCCATGACGGCCGTCTGGTCGGACTCGCCTAGCCCCTCCCACGTGTCGCGGGCGTCGAGTACGCTGTCCAGTCGGTCAGCCATCGCCGCTGCACTGTCGAGTGGCGTGAGAATCCGGATGCGGTCAGCCGCGCTCTCGGTGACGGCGTAGTTTCCGGCGATATCGAGCAAGTCCTTGTAGACGTTACGAGCGTCACGAGTCGCCAGGAGGTCCATCGCCGCACCGCCGTGTGCGTGCCGGAGAATTCGGGTCGCCCGACCGCGCGGGATGCCAGCGTCGACGAGCGTCCGCACGTCGCCCGTCTCGACTGCTTCGATTGCGGCGTCGACTCCGAGTTCCTCGGCCAGCAGGTCCCGGGTCTTCGGCCCGATTCCCCAGTAGTCCTCCAGTCGCATTGGCAGGTGGGTGGCGGCCCTGACTCTTAGTGTTTCCCAGTCCTCTCCGCGTGGTGCGGACGCACAGCGACCGCGGGCGGGGACGGACAGATTCAGGGCTCTTGCGCTCGAAAGCAGACACCGTCTAGCGATGCTCACTATCGACGGGGCTGCCGGCGGCGGACAGCTACTCCGAACAGCACTCTCGCTGTCGACGATTACCGATACGCCGTTTCGTATCGACGATATTCGAGGGAACCGGCCGAACCCGGGGCTTCGCCCACAGCACCTGGCGACGGTAGAACTCGTGGCCGACCTCTGTGATGCCGAGGTTGACGGTGCCGAACTCGGTGCTGACTCGCTGACGTTCGAGCCGGGCGACACCCGCCGGACGGACCTCTCCGCAGCGGTCGGGACGGCTGGCAGCCTCACGCTCCTGTTCGACACGGTGCTTCCAATCGGGGTGACCTGCGACGAGCCAATTTGCGTGACTGCGACCGGCGGAACCAACGTGAAGTGGTCGCCGACAATCGAGTACCACCAGTACGTCAAGCTGCCGTTGCTCGCCAGGTACGGCATCGACGCGTCGCTCACGCTCGACAGAACGGGCTTCTATCCCGCAGGAGGTGGTTCGGCAACACTCGAAACCACTCCGTGGACACGCCAACCCGTGGAGATAGACGCGAGAGGCAGTCTAGAGCGAGTCGACATATACTCGAAAGCGTCCGAAGACCTCGAAGAGAGTTCGGTGGCGGACCGCCAGGCGTCCCACGCGGCGGACCTGCTCGACGATGACGGTTTTCCCGTCAGTGTCGACGATGTCGCGTACGTGCCGAGCGACTCTCCGGGGTCGTCGATTCTCCTTCGAGGGGTCTACGACCGAACGCTCGCCGGCTTC
Source organism: Haloarculaceae archaeon (assembly GCA_036625595.1). GTDB lineage: Archaea > Halobacteriota > Halobacteria > Halobacteriales > Haloarculaceae > Salinibaculum. The sequence goes on from JAZKTK010000035.1 coordinate 4,345, forward strand.
GACGAGCTCGGCGAACGGGGGCTCCCGTCTGAGGAAGTCGCCGAGGCTGCCGTTGCGCAGTTTCTGTCGTTTCACTCGATCAGTGCTCCGGTCGACGTTCACATGGCAGACCAGCTGATGGTCCTGCTCGCGCTGGCTGGTGGTCGAGTCACGATACCGGACGTAACCGAGCACGTTCGCACGAATCTCGAACTCATCTCGACGTTCGGCAGCGACATGCACCTCACCGAGGACGCAACGAAGTCGCCGACGCTGGTTGCTTCGCCCCTTCTCGACAATCAGTGACCACACGGCCGCCGCCGATACTACTCCCAGAACGACCGCGTTCGGGCGTACTCGCGCTCGCGGGAGAGGATGTCTCTGTAGAAGTCGTCCTCGTCCTCTCGAAGTTTGTTGATGATACGCGCGGCGTTCTGTGGACCGACGCCGCGTGCAGCGAGTGCGACGACGGCTCGTTTGCCGTGGCTCTGGACGAGACTCGCCGTCCGGTAGGCCCGTTCAGTGGCTTTCTCCTCTTCGTCGTCCTTCTCGTCGGTTTTGACCGCCGACACAGTCTCGTCGTCCCACGGATTCAGCGCGGCAATCTGCGTCGAGCCACACTGTGGACACTCGGGCTGGTCGCGGACGCGACCAACTTCTCGTCTGGTCTGCCAGTCCTGGCAGTGAAGACAGAAGAGGATGACGCGGTCGTTCTGAATGCGGTCTTTGACCGTCTGGATGACGCTCGCGTCGGCGTTTTCGGGTGTGAGTAGTTCCGTCCCCGAACCCCGCCCGCTGGTGCCGATTGGCGTATGATCACCACCCGTTTCGACGGCCAGCGTACCGGACTGGATTCGTTCGAGGAGGGTCGCTGTTTCCTCGACAGCCAACTCTTCGTGGAGTATCTCCCGAACTGCTTCGTCGTAGACTGGCGTGTCTTCGAGCGCGTCGAGCAATCGACTCCGGCCGAAGCGGGCCTGGCCGGTTCCCCGCCAGCGCTTCAGTGCGCCGAACTTCGCAGCAACCTGTGCGAGTTTGAACTTCAGCGCGTCGGCGTTTTTCAGACTGAGTTCGATGATGTGCTCGACGTGGTCAGGGTCCGTCTCCTGGAGGACCCGAACGACATCGCCGGCCGTAATTCCCCGTGGGACGTCCAGTTCGATGCGATACGGGTCTACGTCCATCCCGACGGACGACCCGCTCTGTTGCCCGAGCAACGCCGAGAGCAGTCGGCCGAGCGTCTCGTTGACCTTGTGGCCGAAACAGACGTTGACGACGATGGCGCGGCCGCTGAACTCGACGAGAATCCGGTCGTCCGTCGGGATGGGCGCGTCGGTGTCGGCGTGGTCTGCGAGTGGGCCGAGTCCCGATTCGATGGTCTCTGCCTCCGCGTCGTAGCGGCGCTGTACGTCACGGGAGACGGCCGCTTTCGGCGCATCGCGGAGCTGGTCGCCGGCGACGCCGCGCAACTCGCCGACTTCCTGTGCGACCTGGCTGGGGACGGGAATCTCCTGACCTGTCCAGGATGGGACCTCACCGGCTGGGTCTTCGATGGGTGACACCGTCACGATTTCCTCTTCCTCGTCGATGTTGGTGATGCGCCACATCTCGCCGCGCTGGATGAAGATTTCGCCGGGCGCGGCGAAGTTGACGACGAAGCGTTCGTCGAGCGTTCCGACCTGTTTCCCACTGGCCACGTCCTCCACGTCGTACGTGGCTTCGTCGGGAATCATCGAGAGGTTCTGGTAGAAATACTGCCAGGTACCCTGGCGCTTCTCCAGGCGGTCTTCCTCTTCTTCCAGCCAGACGACGCGATTGCCTGCGAGCTCTCGAATCACCTGCTTGAACGCGGACTTCGAGAGCTCTTCGAACGGGTACGCCCGCGTCACGATATCGTAGGCCTTCATCGCACCTATTTCGCCAAAATCCATCACTAATCCGGCAATCTGGTTGGCGACGGTGTCGAGACTGCCGTAGTGGATGTCGGCGCGTTCGACTTCCCCGGCGTGGGCCTGGCGCGTGATGACCAGTGACTCCATCACGTCGTCGGGATGGCTGGTGACGATAGTGCCAGAAGAGACGGCATCGCGGCGGTGACCCGCGCGGCCGACCCGCTGGAGGAGGCGACAGACCTGTCGTGGACTGTTGTACTGGACGACGTGGTCGACGTGGCCCACGTCGATACCGAGTTCCATCGAGGACGTACAGAGCAATCCATCGAGTTCGCCGGATTTGAACTGCGACTCGACCTCGATTCGAGTTTCCTTGGCGAGCGAGCCGTGATGGATGCCGATATCGGTGCCGAGTTTCTTCAGCCGCGACCCGAGTGCTTCGGCGGTCTGACGGGTGTTGACGAACACGAGCGTCGACTCGTGGTCGGTGACGAGTTCGTCGATGACGCGGACGTGACTGGCCACGTCCGCCTGCGTGACGAGTTCGCTCGCGAGCCGCTCGTCCTCGTCGGTGATTGTCGGACAGCGAACGTCCACGTCGAAGGCTGTGCCTTCGTCCACTTCGACGATTTCACAGCCGCGGTTGCCAGTGAGAAACCGACCGACTTCGTCTGGGTCTCCTACGGTCGCGGAGAGTCCGACGCGCTGGAACGGTCCGGACAGTTCCCGAAGCCGCTCCAGTCCGATAGTGAGCTGCGCGCCTCGTTTGGAGGTGGCGAGTTCGTGGACTTCGTCGACGACGACGTGGTCGACGTCCGCCAGCGCTCGCCGGAGTTTCTTCCCCGTCAGCATCGCCTGGAGCGTTTCGGGTGTCGTGACGAGTACGTCCGGCGGGTCGTTTGCCTGTTTTTGGCGCTGGTAGTCGGTGGTGTCGCCGTGGCGAACGTCCACGTCGAGGTCCAGTGTGCCGGCCCACCAGTCTAACCGCTGGCGCATGTCGCGGTTCAGTGCACGGAGCGGCGTAATGTAGAGCGCGCCGATGCCGAACCGGTCCTCGTCAGCGAGGGCGTCGAAGACCGGTAACATCGCAGTCTCGGTCTTGCCACTGCCAGTGGGTGCAACGACGAGGGCGTTTTCGCCGTTTGCGAGCGGTGGTATCGCCGCTCGCTGGGGTGCAGTCGGCGTGTCGAACCCGCGCTCGGAGAGGGCAGCTCGGACAGTCGACCCGAGCGCGGCGAATGCCGCCGGGCCCGATGCGGCCTCACCGTCTGTCATTACCCGCTGTTGGTGGCTAAGCCGATTAAGCCCGTCGGGACGGTTGCGAACAGGTGACACTGCTTGCGCGCGGTTCCCGGATGGCGTGTCACACTACCGCGACTCACCCGAGAGGCCACTGTTAGCGCATGGGTAGGGCTGGTCACGTACTGGTATTTAAACCTCAGCAGTATCGCGGCCGCTCAGATGGTATCGTACCGGCCGAGTCGAGTCCCATCGAGCAGATACGCCTGCCCGTCGACGAGTGCATCGGGGAGAAACGGCGAGAGGAACTCCTGCCCTGCGACGTTGACCCACGTCCCACCGGAGAGGTCGTTGAACGCGGGGAAGACGACGAGTTCCTCTGGTCCGGCGATGGCGCGGTCGTGGAACTCTTCGAACGGTGTGGGGTTGCAGTCCCCGCGGAGCCAGACGCGCTCGGCGCGACCACCGCCGACTTCGTCTTCGAGTTTGACGACCGGGTGTTCGTGAGCCGTACAGAGAATATCTGCATCCAGTACGTGGGGACTCGGCCAGGTGTGTCCGTGTGCGAAGCCAACCGACCCGAGTCGGGTACCGTGTCCCGGCACGAGCTCCACGCCCTCGAATCGCTCGACGTGTCCCTCGATGTCGCCGTCGTGGTTACCTTTCACGAGTGTTACGGGAATGCGCTTGGAGACAGCAGCGAGCAAGTTATCGACTTCCTCGCGTTCATCGTCCCACGGAGTGCCGATTGCGTGGCCGAGGTCCCCGAGAAAAACCAGTTGGTCGGGCGTCGTCCGGTCCACGAGTGAAAGCAGTTGCTCGCGGCGCTCGTCGGCACGGCTGTCGAGTTCGACACCGTCCCGCCGGAGTCCGACTTCGATACCGGCGTGGAAGTCGGCCACAACGAGCGCTCGTTCGTCGTCACAGTCGACGAGGGCGGCGGGCGAATCCGGGACCGGTTCGACCGACATCAGATAGGCTTGACAGTCGCGTCGTCGGGTTCGTAACACCGGCCGTCCATCAGCGCGTCCTGGATGGCGTCTTCCACCTCGTCGGAGTCGACGCCGTAGCGGTCGACCAGCGTCTCGACGAGCGTTTCGCGGTTTGCTCCGTCACCGTCGTCGAGTTCTTCCATGACTTCGATGGTGACTTCTCCGAGGTCGATATCTTCGGCGGACTCCGAGGCGTCGTCTGGTTCGCTGTCGGTGCTGGCAGCGGCCTCGGGTTCTGGTTCCGGTTCAGAGTCGATGGCTGGTTCGGCCGTTCCAGCGGTATCTGCTGTCTCTTCGACGGATTCACCGTCGGGCTCGGCTTCGGCCAGTTCTTCCGGGTCGGGCGTCTCGATGTCTGACTCGCCGGGGTCTGGCACGTCGGTTCCGCTCTGGAACTCGGTGCCGTACTCCTCCTCGATTTCCTCGCGTTCGTCCTCGTCGAGTTCGAACTCTCCGGGTTCGAAGTCACCGATGTCGTCGCCTTCGGTGTCCGCACCGGCGTCGGTGTCGTCGGATGATACTGTCGTCTGCGCTCCTGAGTCGCCAGCACTGGTCTCCTGGACCCCGGTTTCCGACGCTCCAGGAGTGGGGGTTGCCGTTGACTCGGTGGTGTCTGTCTCGCCACGCTCCGATTCGGTAGCCTCAGTTGTGGTTGCTGTGGATGACTCAGCGGTCGGTGCTTCGGCGGATGTGTCTGCTTCTGTCGCGGTCGTCTTCTCCGAATCTGCTGTCGTCGCGTCTGTCTCGGCGGTCTCCGAAACGGTATCCGCGGTCGTTGTCGACGCTTCAACTGTCGTGTCGGTCGGTTCGGCGTCGCCCTCGGCCTCTGCCGTCTCCGTCGACGTATCGACCGTTTCCGGTTCGCTCGAAGTGTCGTCGTCAATACTCGATTCCGCTGCTGCGCTAGCGATATCGTCGGCTGAGGCGGCCGCATCGATGTCGGTGTCGGCCAGCGACTGCAGGTCACTGTCGTCACCCTGGTCCGGGTCGAGCGAGAGTCCTTCCACTTCGTCGAGTTCGTCGGCGACGAGACGCGCGGCGTCGACCGCGAGGTCACGAAGCGCAGAGAGATACGCACCCGTCGTCCCGTAGTGCTCGATAGCCAGCGGGATGCCGGCAGCCAGTCCGTCGTCGACGCCGTTGTCTTCGAGTGTCGCTCGAAGGTCGTCGCCGCGAACGTCCAGCGAGAGCGCCGTCGCCATGTGACCGACCCGGTCGATGGTTTGCTCTGCGGTCTGGACCGTCCAGCGGTCCCGCGTCGTGGCGTCGACTTCGCTGATACTCTCCGGTCGGACCGAAGTAAATACCTGATTGGAGTCGTCCGGCTGGAAGGTGCGGGCTTTCCCGGTCAGCGCGACGAACATCGGTGTCTCGGCGCTGTCGAGGAATGCCTGTTCGTCTGGCTGGTACTGGCCGGCGTAGAGGACGAACGCGCCCGTCGGGTCGACCACGCGGGCGCGCAAGACATCCTCGCTAACCTGTTCGACTTCGGTGAGGACGCCGACGACGAAGAGTCGGTTCACACGCGCGCCCGTCGGTGTGATAACGTAGTTCGGTGCGCGCTCCTCGTCGCTCTCGGAGTACGAAAAGTCCGAATCGTCGAACTCGGCGGCGAACAGCCGATACGCGACTTCGCGACGGCCGGCACCGCTTTGGTCGCTTTCGCTCATGCGACCACCTCCGGCGCTCGCACTCGCTTGTTCGCGGACACAGTCCGTCGTGCGGTTTTACCGCCCGACTGTTCGCGGAGCGTTGCTCCGCGCCGCTCACAGTTCCGAGTCGCGTAGCGACTCGCTCCGCTCATGTCGTCACCTCCTGAAGCAGCGCCTCGGCACGCGCGACGGGGTCGTCCTCACTCTCGATGAACTCAGCAGCTTCGAGGTTCGCGCCGTACTCGTCGACGCTGAGCGAGCCACGGATGCGGAACTCCCGTCCGACGATGCGGTCGGCGATGGTGTCCGCGACGACTTCCTTGTCCATCTCCTCGCGGGCGTGTTCTTTTGCGTCCTCGATGTCACCGCCGTAGATCTCTTCGGTGATGTCTTCGTCGAGGATGGCTGTCACCGTCCCGGTCCCGTCGTCGAGGATGGCCTTCGTCCGCAGGTCGTCCTCGCCTTCGACGTCGCCGTGACTGCGACACTGGCCGTTCTGGACGACGCGACTGCACTGTGGACACCGCTCGATGAGGCCGGAGCCGTCGCGAATCGAGAGGATGTTGCCGACCAGTTCCACGTCGAAGAGCCCGCCCGATTCGACGGCGTCCCGAATCGAGAGCCGCTGTGCCGTCTCGGGCGCTTCGATAGTTCGGTCGAGGCGTTCGACCGTCGAAAACTCCGAGACGTTCACCGACGGGACGCCACGGAACTCCCGGACGAACGTATCTTCGATTCGGACGGATTCACCCGCCGCAAGTTCTGGGTGTGGGTCCCAGTCGGTAAAGGGGAGCCGCGTCGACTCGTCGGCCAGCACGCCGCTGAGAATCTCTGTCTCGCCGTCGCGGCCGTCGATGACCTTCGACTCGGATTCGAGGACGGTCACCTCGACGTTGATGCCCCTGTCTCCCGGTCCGAGTTCGGTGAGCGCGGCGTCGCCGCCGATGTCGTAGGGCACGTCGAGCGATTCGTCGATGGGTTCGACGCTCGTACTCTCGCCGAGATTGAGTTCGGGGTGGCCGTCCCACTCTCGGACCCCGGCGTTCCCGATACTGACGGTGTCGCCGGGCTGGATGTCGAACTGCTCCCACGAGGTGTAGGATATTTTTCCGCTCTCGTCGGCGAGTTCGCCCTCCAGAATCACCTGGTCGTCGCCCTGGTAGCGAATCGACCGCTTGCCGACCGTGAGGACGACGGCGGTCACGGAGACGCTCCCGTCGTCGGTCGTCACGTCGGCGATGTCTTTGCTCGGTGGCGCACCGCCACCACCGGAGTCACTGCCGGAACCGTACTTCCGGCGGAGACTCTGCTTTGCCTCGTCCATCGGCACGCTGTAGGAGACGAGGTTCTCCAGATCGTCTTTGACCTCCGCTTTGTCAACGCCGAGGTCGGAGGCGAGTTCCTCGGCATGGTCTTCGAGATTCATCAGGTGCTACTTGCTCGGCCACCATTATAATCGTCCGGTCCGCTTGCTCCTGCCAGTGGGCGATGCGGTCTAGTCGGATTGCCAACCGGTGGCAATTACGCTTATCACAGGGGACAGCCGAGTTGCAATCGTGACGAACGGCTCGTTTCGCGGGAAGCCATCGAAATCGCACATTATCTGGACGCGAGAGACGCGCAACGGTGCCACGAGCAAGCAATTCGACCATGCCCACTTCGAGAAGTGGGTCGACCACTGTGGCTTCGACTTCGAGCAGGCGACGCGCGTTGACCACGACCGGGCCGACGAGCCGCGGACCCAGTACCGCTGCGTGTTCAAGTGGGGGCGCATGGACGGAGAGACCATGGAACTCGGTGACGAGGAGTGGTCACTCGGTAGCCAGAAAACACCCCGAACGTTCATCGAACTCGACGAGGAGGGGCTGGCCCGCGTGAAAGGCTGGTCGTTCGAGACAGTGATGGACGTCACCGAGATGCGTCACAAAGGGCCAGAACTTCTCATCGTGACCGCGAGCGGCGACAAGAAGCGACTGAACGGCCGGAAGTTCGTGGAAGACCCGCGCGAGCGCCAGCGCGACCGGAACTGACGAGCGTTCTGGTAACCGACCCGCCAGGTTGGACGCCGGAGCGTTTTATTGGTCGGCGTCCTCACGTCAGTCATGTACGAGCACATCCTGCTCGCGACCGACGGGAGCGACCACGCGACCGAGGCGGCAACCCATGCTATCGACGCCGCGGCTCTCCACGGGGCGACACTGCACGCACTCTATGTCATCGAGACGCGAACGGCCTACGACAACGCTATCGTCAACCCCGACCAGGTTCGAGAGAACTTTCGGGAAATCGGTGAGAAAGCGCTCGAAGAGATAGCTGCGCGCGCTCGGGCAGCAGACGTAGAGCTGACGACCACCATCGAGGAAGGCGTTCCCGGCGAGCGGATTCTCGCGTATATCGATTCGCACGATATCGATACCGTATACATCGGCGAACGGGGCCACTCGTCGTTCAAAACGGTTCTGCTTGGTAGTACGACCGAGCGGGTTCTCCACGGAACCGATATCCCAGTCACGATCGTGTGACCAGTCGCGCTCCGAAAGCACCTAATCGCCCGGAACCCAGAGATCGGATATGCAGGGAACACCGGAAGTCGCCGTCCTCCGTCTCGGCCACCGTCCGGGCCGAGACGAACGGATGACGACTCACGTCGGACTGACAGCGCGCGCACTCGGTGCCGACCGCGTGATTCTGGCCCAGGAGGGAGCGAGCCGCGCGGACACGATTGTCGACATCACCGACCGGTTTGGCGGGCCCTTCGAGGTAGAGACGACTGACGAGCCGATGGCCCGTCTCGACCGCTGGAACGGAGCAATCGCCCACTTGACGATGTACGGTCTTCCCGTTCAGGAGGTCGAAGGTGAGATTCGGGAGCGCCACGAGGACGGCGACCCGCTGTTGGTCGTCGTCGGTGCGGAAAAAGTCGCGTGGGACGTCTACGACGCCGCAGACTGGAACGTGGGCGTGACCAACCAGCCACACTCGGAGGTGGCGTCGCTGGCGGTCTTTCTGGACCGACTGTTCGAAGGGGCAGAACTGGACCGCGAGTGGAAAGACGCAGACCGAGAAGTCGTCCCACAGGCCGAGGGCAAGCGTGTTGAAGAGCGCGACGAGTGAGCTGTCACCCTTGATTGATCCGTCGATAGGTCGTTCGTCCGGTTGTGACACTGAAACGGACTGTTCTCTGTCAGAAGTAGCCTGATGGATACACGGCACACATGCAGCGGCCGGTTTGGGGCCGGCGTAATAGTGGGAAGAAACCGCCAGGATAGGGAGAAACCGCTACGGTACTGGCGATTCTACCCCAGAGTATGAGCGTCATCCTGGAGTTCTCGATTCCGGCCACGGACTTCCAACTCGGCGAAGTGCTGTCGGGGCAATCGGATATGCAACTCGAACTGGAACGCATCGTCCCGACCGGTGAGATGATTATGCCTTTTGTCTGGGCAACCGGGAAGAACCACGAGGCATTTGCGGAGACCGTATGGTCTCACTCCAGAGTCAAAGAGCTTCTCGAACTGGACTGCCTTGGTGAATCCAGGCTGTACCGAATCGAATGGAAGGAGCCACCGATTGACCTGATTGAAGGTATTTCTAGAGCGGATGCGGTTATCCTCGATGCACGTGGAAACGAAGAGTGGGTGTTTCGGCTACGGTTTCCCAACCACCAGAAGGTCTCAACGTTCCACAACCACATTATCGAGCACGGCATTCCCGTCCACATCGACCGAACCTATACCTTGAGTGAGACGACCGAGCACGGCCACCGGTTCGACCTCTCACAGGAACAACGCGAGGCACTGGTACTCGCACTCCGGAATGGCTACTTCGAGACACCGAGCAAAACGAGCCTCGACGACTTAGCCGACGAACTCGGCATCACCCGACAGGCCCTTTCGAATCGGATTCGACGCGCCAACGAGAAGGTCCTCACTGAAGTCCTCCTCTCGTCGGAGACGCGATACGAGTAGTGGCTAATTGGAAAAAGAGGTTGACCAGTCAATAAAATTTCCTATCACCTCGGTGCTCGTACGAACGTCCGTGAGCAAAGATTTTCACGGTAGTCGAGCGTTCGAGGCACTGGCAAATCCGTATCGACGGCAGTTGCTTCTCGCTATGCTCGAGGCAAATCCACAGGATGACGACGAGCTCGACCCGCTAGGCCTTCTGAAGCAGAAAGAAACTACCGCCGACAGTGATGTCACACAGGTCAGCCTGGACCACATCCACCTTCCCAAGCTCGCCGACATGGGGTTTATCGAGTGGGATCGTGAGTCAGGTGACCTCTCGAAGGGACCGAATTGGGAGGAGATTACTCCCCTACTCAACCTGATTCAGAATGACCAGGGTGAACTCTCTGAAGGACGGGTGAGATAATGGCGTGGCACATCCCAAAGTTGCTCTACAATCTCGTGAGAGATAGGCAGTCCGAGCAAACCGTCGACAAAATAGAACCTGATGGCGGCCTGTCCACGAGGCTCTACTCATGTCCTGGCTGTGGGACGACCTACATCAGTGATGGGATGGAATCGTGCTCCAAGTGTAACGAGAGTGTTGAGCAAGTCCCGTCAGAACGTGATCTCGGATTTTAACACATCGATCCGCGTGCTCAGCCGCCACCGCTACCTTGACTCTTTAAATCCACTCCCCAGATTTCTGAATATAAATGCCATCTCCCGCATGCGGTACGAAAACTACCACTGACTCACTATAGTAACAACTGAAACGATTTACACACCGACCGCACCGCCCTCGTGCGGTCGTGTGTGCAATGGCTTTCAGTGGCTACTATAGTTCGGGTCGCGTTATCCAGATATTCTCAGTCCACGGTTGACAGAGTACTGGTCGTTTGAATCGAATCGGCGGACGGGGTCATCCCGATGGTTTTAACCACGTCACACCCGGTTGTTACCGTAATGGCTTTTGAGGAACTCCTGGAGGACCCTGTGATACAGAAGTACCTCCACGAACTCGTCGGCCCGAAGGGTATGCCAGTCGCGGCAGCACCCCCGGACGGGGAAGTGACCGACGAGGAACTCGCCGAGGAACTCGGGCTCGAACTCAACGACGTTCGCCGGGCGCTTTTCATTCTCTACGAGAACGACCTGGCGACGTACCGACGACTCCGCGACGAGGACTCGGGCTGGCTCACCTACCTGTGGACCTTCGAGTACGACGCGATTCCCGAACAACTCGAATCCGAGATGTATCGCCTGCTAACCGCTCTGGAGAACCGCCGGGAATACGAGCGTAACCACGAGTTCTACCTCTGTGAGGAGTGTGGTATTCGCTTCGAGTTCGGCGAGGCAATGGACTTTGGCTTCCAGTGTCCCGACTGTGGAAGCGAGCTCCAGTCGCTCGAGAACACCCGCCTCGTGGAGGCGATGGAAACGCGCATCGAGGAACTGCGCGACGAACTCAACGTGGAGACGGCAAACGCCGAAATCTGATGGTCGTACTCGCTACCAAAGTGTACGTCGCCGGGGACGCCCGCGACCGCGCTCTCGACGGTCTGGAATCGATGGTCGCCAACACGCTCGACGGGCTTGACGTTACCTTCGAGGTTGGTCACCGCGACGACGACTTCCCGACGGTCACCGTCGAGGGTGACGACGCCGTCGTCGCACGGAACCTGCTCCGCGAGGAGTGGGGAGAGATCACCCCTCACCTGGACGACGGTGAGGTCCACGTCGGCACGCTCGAGTCGTGGGACGACGACGGGTTCGTCCTCGATGCCGGCCAGCGCGTGCAGATTCCTGCCGACCAGCTGGGACTCGGCCAGGGGTCGCCCGAACAGATTCGAACTCGCTTCGGACTCGTTCAGCACATGCCGCTCAGATTCGTCGCCGGCGACCCACCGCGACTCGCTGACGAGGAACAGGACCGTCTCTACGAGTGGACTCGTGGGACCGGTCGTCTGAACATCAACAGCGCGACGCGCTCGGAAGTCCGGGCGACAATCAACCGCGCTGGCCACGCCCAGGACATCGTGACCGTCGAGCGACTGGGGTTGCTCGAACAGAGTGTCGTCTGCCGCGAAGGGACCGACCCACCGGGACTGCTCGCCAGCGTCGGCGAGTACCTCCCCGCAGAGCTGCTCTGTGTCGTGCCATGAGACGCAAACGCCTGCTCGCGCTCGGTGCGCTCGTGCTCGCCGCGGCGTTAGCCGGGTGTGGGTTTGGCTCCTCGGATATACCCGAGGACCAGCTAAACGAACAGGCAACGTACGACTGGGACACGTCGGCGGATGCAACGTTTAACATCTCACGGTCGTCGTACGCGACTGTCGTCAACGTGTCGAACGAAACCGTCGAAGTCTGGCAACGCGACGCGATAGAGGGGGACAATCCCGTCAACCTGCGGGCTCTCCAGTACCGATACGAGAACGGAACAGTAGTCAACGCGTCACACGGCAACCTCTCGGCGACCCGAGACGGTGACAAAACACAGATTACCGTTCCGGAAGCGGGTGGGAAAGTCGCGTACACGGCATCACGAAGCGGGAAGCAGTTCAGCACGCCAGTGTTCACAGAGGGGTCACACGAGGTCATCTTGCCGCCCGGCGCACGCGTGGGTATCCCGCTACTCTCGCAGGTCAGCCCCGGGAACTGGAACAGTTCGGTCGAGAACAACCGGATGACCGTTCGGTGGGAGAATCTCTCCGACGGGAGCATCAACACCCGGTATTATCTCGAACGGGACCTGTTGATTTTCGCCGGACTGGCAGCCATCGCCCTGCTTGTCGGGACCGTTGGCGGACTCTACTACTTCCGTCAGATACGGGGGTTAGAGGCCCAGCGTGAGGAGATAGACATCGACATCGATTACGACGACGACGAGTTCGGCGACGACGGCCCGCCGCCGGGGATGTAGACGCGGTCGTCAGGAGAGCCGGTGGTGCTTTTACGCTCCGGCCCGAGGGACAGATATGCGCGTCGCGCTGGTCACCGTCGGTGATGAAATTCTCGCCGGCGACACCGTCAACACGAACGCCGCCTGGCTTGGCCGACAGCTCGCCGACCGCGGCGTCGATGTCGACCGCGTCACGGTCGTCCCGGACCGAGTGGAGGAGATAGCTCGGCTGGTGAACGAACAGCGTGCCGAGTTCGATGCCGTCATCGTTACTGGTGGCGTCGGCCCGACCCACGACGACGTCACGATGGACGGCGTGGCTGCCGCGTTCGGCAGCGAACTCGAAGAGAACGAAGCCGCACTCCAGTGGCTCGCCGAGGAGGGCGGCTACACCCGCGAGGACCTGGCGGAGGGGACCGCAGCGCTCCCGGCAGGTGGAGAATTCATCCGGAATCCCAACGGTGTTGCGCCGGGCTGTGTCATCGGCAACGTCTACGTCCTTCCAGGTGTTCCCGACGAAATGAAAGGGATGTTCGAGGAGATTGCCGACGACTTCACCGGTGCCGACCGCTTCACTGCAACCATTGAGGCCGACGAACCCGAGAGTGCACTCATTCAGCGACTCATCGACGTTCAGGAGCAGTTCGGCGTCACAGTTGGCAGCTATCCCGGCGAGACTGTCCGACTGAAGATTCAGGGCAAGGACGAACAGGCCGTCGTGGCTGCCCAGCAGTGGCTCGCCGAGCGAGTCGAATCTCCGGAGTAAGTCGCAGTTATCGCGTGAGCGAGCGAAGCCAGAACGCGGTCAAAAGGACGCCACCGAGGAGGATAATCCACCCGGCGGCATCGATGACGGAACCCTGCACGGCCGTTTCGTTCGCTTGCGCCAGTAGCACACTCATACTCGGCAGTTCGAAGTGGCGACGGTTAAGACGTTCCGGTTTGCTTTTCATCGTACTCGCTCAACCGTGTGTATGCGCCGCATAGGGGTCGTCGTCAATCCGATAGCGGGAATGGGGGGACGAGTCGGTCTGAAAGGGACCGACGACAAAGTCGAGCAAGCACGCGCTCGCGGGGCAAAACCGCGCGCACCCGACCGCGCTCGTGACGCGCTCGATGCGCTGGCCGACACAGATGTCGATGTCGAACTCGTCACCGCTCCGGGGCAGATGGGCGAAGATGTTGCCCGCGACACCGGCTTCGACCCGGCTATCGTCGACGTTCCCAGCGGTGGGACCGGGACGACCAGCGCCGCCGACACCAGGGCTGCAGTCCGAGCGTTCGTCGACCACGACGTCGATATCGTCCTCTTCACCGGTGGTGACGGAACGGCTGTCGACGTCGCCGAGACGCTCTCCGAACTGGACGCCGAGACGCCGATTCTCGGCGTTCCGGCGGGCGTCAAAGTCTACTCGGCGGTGTTTGCAGTCTCACCCCGGGCTGCCGGCGTCGTGGCAGCGACGTTCGAGCAGACTACCCGGGCTGAAGTCAACGATATCGACGAGGACGACTACCGGGAGGGAGAGGTTCGGACCGAGTTGCGGGCGATAGCCACGGTCCCCGTCGCAGAGCAACGGCAATCGAGCAAGCAACTCGCCAGCGGGAGCGTCGGCGGTATCGCCGAGGGGTTCGTCGACGACATGGAACGCGGTGTGACCTACGTTCTCGGACCGGGCAGTACCGTCGGTGAAATCAAAGCCGAACTGGGCATCGACGGGACGCCACTCGGCGTCGACGTGTGGCGTGACGGCGAGTTGCTGGTACGCGACGGTGCAGAATCGGACATTCTCGACGCACTCGGCGACCGAAACGTCGTCGTCGTCTCGCCAATCGGCGGCCAGGGGTTCGTCTTCGGTCGCGGCAACCAGCAGATTTCGCCTGCGGTCATCGAGCAATCGTCGGTCGAAATCGTCGCCTCTCGTCGCAAACTCGACGACATCGGTGTACTCCGGACGGATACCGGTGACAAGGAACTCGACGAGCGCCTCCGCGGGTGGCGCCGGGTCCGCGTTGGTCGGTTCGAGCGACGACTCGTCGAACTGGTCTGAGTGAGTGCCGTTTGTCACGGTGTATAACCTCTACCCCAGTATGATGCATGAACGACCATGACACTAAGGTAATAATGACAAGATTAAGGTTCGCGCCGCGCTTCTCATCGGTATGGAAACGAGGAAAGTCCAGCGGCTCGGTCCGTCGACGCTGGCGATGACGTTACCGGCCGAATGGGCACAGGCCCAGAACGTCGATAAGGGCGACGAGGTTTCGCTTCGCATCGGTGGCAAGGGAACGCTGACCGTGATGCCCGAATCGGTCACCGCCGAGGAGTCGGAGGCTGTTATACGCGCGACTGGGCTCGATGCGGACGCCGTCGAGCGGGCAATCGTCGCGCAGTACGTCCTCGGTCGGCGTATCATCCACGTCGACGCGGCCGAGGGAGAGACCCTCGAAAGCACGCACATCAACGCCGTCTACAACGCCGAGACGCAGCTGATGGGGCTGGGTGTCATCGAGGAGACGCCCGAGAGCATCGCTATCCGGTGCTCGGTCGACCCCGAGGACTTCACGCTCGACAACCTCATGGAGCGTCTGGAGTCGACCGGGAGTACGATGCGAAACGAGGCTGTCAAGGCGCTTGCACACAACAATCCGGACCTGGCCCAGCGCGCGCTCAACCGTGAACGGCAGGCCAACAAGATTTTCGTTCTGCTTCTTCGGCTCATCTTTACGGCCTACCAGAACCCAAACCTCGCACGCTCTGTCGGGCTGGACGACGGCTTCCCGCTCATCGGCTACCGGTCGCTGGCGAAGAACCTCGAACTGACCGCGGACAACGCCGAGGACATCGCAGAGATCGCGCTGGAAGCAGAGAACAACGCGCTCAACGTCGAATCCGGGACGATGCGGCGCATCCGGGAGTTCACCGACCAGGTCAACGAGATTACTGAACTCGCCGTCGAGGCCGTCGTCGACCGGAACTACGACACCGCTATCGAAGTCCGCGAGAAGTTCGCCGAAATCAGCGACCGCGAGAAGGAGATTCTTTCGGACCTGCCGGAGATGGACAACGAGCAGCTACTACAGGTGCGAGAAGTGCTCGTGAGTCTCCAGCAGACTGCTCAGTACGCCGTTCGAAACGCCGAAATAGCGACCAACCTCGCGCTCGACGAGGAGTCCGACCACATCAGCATCACGTAGAGAGGAGGCCACCGTCGTCATCGTCGGGGGTGGGTGTCGGAGACGGCGTCGGCGTCGGGCTGCTGTCGTCTCCCGGTGTCGCTGTCGGACTCTCGTCGCCATCTGTCGCGGTTCCATCGTCCGCTGGCGTCGCGGTTCCGTCGTCCACCGGTGTCGCGTTTTCAGTGCTCTCGTCGCCCGTGTTTCCTTTGTTTCCGAAGACGTCAGTCTCGATGGTATCGCGGTAGTCGAGTTTGTCTGAGTCGATAGTGATTGCTGGAGTGGTTCCAGCCGGCGTGTCAGCTTGGACAACGACCTGCATGTCGATATAGAGGTCCGTCGTCTGGTTGTTCTGGAGGTGTGAGACCCACCAGTCGTCGAGGCGCTCGTTCTGGATGACGGTGTTGGCGTTGATGGTCTCTGTCGCAGATGGTGGAATCGCTGTGTTGCGCTCGTTGCTTCCTTCGCCGACGGTGATGTTGTTCATGTAGATGGTGTAATCTACCCGGGTCACGATGTAGGGGTATGGCTTTGGATTGTAGACCGTAAAGCCGAGATTGATCGGTGTCTGTTCGCGGGTCAGCTCCGACCCGTAACTGCCACTCGTTTCGTTGAGATACAGCACCGGGTCCGAGACGAGGGACGAATCGGTGTTGATTGGTCGTGTCTCTGTCGAGTTGAACGCGCCGAGAATGTTCGTCTCGATGGATTTGCTCGTCTCGAAGTTGTGCGAACCCAGCGTGTTGTGAGAGACGGTCGCGTCGACGAGGAGGTCGCTCTGTTCACCACTCTGGATGTGCGTGTACCACCACGCCGGAATCTTCGTATTGTCCAGATACGTGACGAGGTCGACAGTCGAGTTGCCCGACCCGATGGCGATTCCCTTCTTCTGTCCGGTCGCCATCGAGACGTTGTTCATGTCGACGGTGTAGTCGATGGTCGTTCCGCCGAGTGAGATTCCGACCGGGTTCGGATTATTGACGGTAATCGTCGTCTGTATCTCGCTCGTCGAGTTGTTCACGTCGCCGAACTGGTTGTCGATGGATTCGACCTGCGGCACGCCGATGAACCCGAAAACATACGCAATGCCAAGCAACGCCACGAGTCCCCCGACGCCGAGACCCAGGTACTTCAGTATCCGTCCTATTCCCATACCGCGACAGAAAATCTGGATGCTGATATACGCTGTGGCCCGGCGACCGACACGGAGTCGCATGACATAAGTACCGAACGGGAAAACGGATGCGTATGGCAGAGACGAAGCAGGCCTCAGACAAGAGTCTCGGGCTGTCCCTTACGTTCGCCGTCATCGCGCTACTCGGGACGCTCGGTATGCTCGCAACGTCGTACCTCTACGCACTGAACGGCGACCACCAGATGCAGATTTACTCCGGTGTGGCCTTTGCCGTCGCGATGGTCGGTGGCGGCCTCGCTATCGCCGTCTTGCATATGTTCGACAACTGAACGGAGATAAACCGTTAAGAGCCTGAAGCACCAACACACGAGTAATGACTGACCTGAGCGAGGAGGACCGTCGTATTCTGGAGTATCTTCGCAAGAGCGTCTCACGCGGGGAGAGCTACTTCCGATCGAAAAACATCGCCAAACAGCTCGGGCTCACGTCGAAGCAGGTCGGCGCTCGCCTTCCGAAGCTCGCAGAGGAAACCGAAGAGGTCGAAATCGAAAAGTGGGGTCGTGCTCGTTCAACGACCTGGCGCGTCACGCAGGCCTAACGCGAGTTTTTTCACGTCCGTCCCAAAAACCCCAGTCATGACAGTACGGGTCGAGCGAGTTGTCGAGGTGCAGGCACCCATCGAAGATGTCTGGGCGTTTATCGCTGACCCAGAGAAACGCGCGCGACCGATTAGCGTGGTTGACGACTTCGAACTCGTTGATGACGACCACGCCGTCTGGCACATCAAGCTCCCGGTTCCGGTCATCAACCGGACGATTCGCGTCGAAACCGAGGAACGAGTCCGTGAGCCGCCCACGTACGTCGAGTTCGTCGGGAAGTCGAAGGTGATGCACGTCGTGGGCGAACACGAACTCGAAGAGATAGACGGTGGGACACGGTTGACCAACCGCTTTATCGTTGACGGGAAGGTGCCCGGTGTGGAGCGCTTTTTCAAGCGAAACATGGAGGCAGAGTTCGACAACCTCGAATCGGCACTCAACGGCGAACTGGGGTTGTAGTATGCAGTTGACGCTCGCGCAACTATCTCTCGGCGCCGGGCAAAAAACGCGGAACGTCGAACGTGCGTGTGCTGCTATCGAACGCGCAGCAGCGGACGGTGCAGACCTGGTCGTCCTTCCGGAGCTATTTACCGTCGGCTACTTCGCTTTCGATAGCTACGCCCGGAGTGCAGAGTCACTCGACGGCGAGATGTTGACGACAATCGCCGAGACAGCTGCAGCCGAGCACGTGGCCGTGCTCGCTGGCAGTTTTGTCGAAGACCTCGCTGCTTCGGCAGCGGCGGGATTCGAGACGCCTGCCGACGATGGCCTCGCCAACACCGCGGTCTTTCTCGACAGGACCGGCGACCGCCGTGCAGTCTACCGGAAACATCACCTCTTTGGGTACGACTCGGCCGAACAGGAGCTGTTGACGCCGGGCGAGGGCGTCGACACTGTCGAGTTCGATGGCTTTACCATCGGAACGACGACCTGCTACGACCTTCGATTTCCGGAACTGTACCGCCAGCTCGTCGACGCGGGCGTGACACTCACGCTCGTCCCGAGCGCGTGGCCGTATCCGCGCGTCGAACACTGGAAGTTGCTTCCGAAGGCGCGCGCCGTCGAGAATCTGATGTACGTCGCGGCGGCAAACGGTGTCGGGGAGTTCGACGACGCGACGCTACTCGGTCGGTCGACAATCTACGACCCGTGGGGAACGACGCTGGCGAGTGCCAGTGACGACGCGACACTCGTCTCAGCGACACTCGACCCGGCGAGAGTCGCCGAGCGTCGCGAAGAGTTCCCGGCACTGGGTGACCGGCGGTAACACCGGCGGCGGGCGGGACATTTATTTGCGGCCGGGCCTCACCTCCAGTTGCCGGCAAACGCGCTTTTCACGTCGATGCCGGCGAACCAACTCGCTGCACGGCCTCGCGGGCTCCCGGCCAACTCGACGGCGTCACCCCGACCGGCGGTCGTCCGGACGGCCGTCCGGTCGGCTCCTCGTCTCGGCCGCGCTCTCGGTCTCTACTTTCGGTCAGTCTTCATGGGTCTCGATGTCCGCGGAGAGCCCCTGTGCCATCTCGATGTCCTCGCTGTTGTTGACCGTCCAGGCCGTTCGTTCGGTGACTGTCTCGATGGCTTCCCGTGCGTGCGGTGCGCCCTGTCCGGACTTTTTCACGCCGCCGAACGGAAGCTGGACCTCTGCACCGATGCACGGGAGATTTGCGTATGCCAGTCCCACCTCTGCACGGTCTCGGAACCGGTTTATCTCGCGGTAGTCCTCGCTGATGACAGCTCCGGTCAGCCCGTAGTCGACGGCGTTGTGTAACTCGATTGCCCGGTCTATCTCACCAGAATACTCGATAAGGGCGACGTGGGGACCGAACACTTCCTCGTGGATACACCGCAGGCCCGGCTCGTAATCGATTTCGTAGACGAACGGGCCAACCCAGTAGCCGTCCTCGTGACCACTGGGAATCTCCCGGTCGGGGAGGTCCGATCGGTCGACGAGCACCTCCCCGCCTTCCTCGCGAGCGATGGCGGCGTATTCGTGGAACTTCTCGACCTGGTCGTCGTCGACCAGGGGTCCCATGAACGTCTTCTCGTCGAGCGGGTCCCCGACGGCGACGCGTTCGGCGAGGTCGACGAACTCCGTTTTGAACTCGTCGTAGATGTCGGTGTGAATCAGCAGTCGCTCCGCGGAGACACAGCGCTGTCCGGTCGTCTTGAACGACGACATTACCGCCGAATGGAGCGCGATATCCATGTCCGCGTTGGCGGTGACGACGACGGCGTTTTTGCCACCCATCTCACAGGAGGTGTTCTTCCCGGGTTGGTCGGCGACTTTCCGGGCGACGCTGTGGCCGACGTCCGCTGACCCGGTGAACAGAACGGTATCGACTCTGTCGTCCTCGACGATGGCCGCGCCAACGTCACCGTAGCCCTGCACGAGATTGAACACGCCGTCTGGGATGCCGGTATCGTCGAACATTTCTGCGATGGTCTGACCGCACCACGGCGTCTGTTCGGCGGGCTTCCAGACGACGGTGTTGCCTTCGACCAGCGAGACGGCCATGTGCCAGAACGGAATTGCGACGGGGAAGTTCCAGGGCGTGATACAGCCGACGACGCCGCGGGGTTTCCGTCGCATGTAGGAATCTTTCGCTGCAATTTCAGAGGGGACGATGTCGCCGTGCGGGTGTCGGGCGTTGCCGGCAGCCCACTCGACCATGTGCCAGGCCTCGGTCACGTCTGCCTTTCCCTCGGAAATCTCCTTCCCAGATTCCTTCGTGACGATTTCGCCGAGTTCCTGATGGCGATCACGGAGTTCGTGGAAAATTTCCCAGAGGTACTCCGCGCGGTCGATGTAGGACAGTGAGCGCCACTCCTCGAAGGCGTCGGCGGCTGCTCTCGTCGCTTCCCGGACATCATCGGTCGTCCCCCGCGGAAATTCCCCGAGCGTCTCACGAGTGGCGGGATTGTGACTCTCGAAGGTGTCCCCGCCGTGGCCGGCCGTCCAGTCGCCGTCGATGTAGTGCTGGTATGTCATGAAGTCACACCCATCGAAATTGGTACTCAGCCGACAAAAATGTATGGCGTACGGTACCGTATCCCGCACTACTCGGTAACTGTCGCAGTTCAGTCGAGCGTCGACAACAGGAGCCCACCGACCACGAGTCCGTGGACGATACCAGCGCCAGCACCGATGGCTGCGCCCGACGTGAGACTGGCATCGACAGACCAGGCGCTGACGCCGCCGACGCCAGCGCCGACGAGCAGACCGACCGTCGCACAGCCGCCAACCACTCGGACAGCGAAGGCATCCTCGCCCCGGTTCGCACGAACCAGTCGCCCGGCGAGCGCTCCGACGATGATACCGCCGCCTGTTCCGTAGCTCAGCGGCGATACGATGTCGGTTCCGAGGATGACGCCGACTAGCAGCCCAAGCGCACCGCCGAACACGAGACCGATGCCAGTTCCGAGATTCGACAGTCGGCGGTCGTCCATAC
>JAZKTK010000036.1:0-24991 GCA_036625595.1 Haloarculaceae archaeon
CCTCGACGGAATCGACTACCGCGGGGTCGACGGCATCTGCGGGGTCGACGACTGGTCGGCCGTCCCGGTAGACGACGCCGTCGTCGTCGACGGTCAGGGCTGCACCCGAACGCGTGACTGGGTCGCCCTGTACCGACAGGTCCTGGACAGTCTCGGCATCGGCGTGGGGGTCCGAGACGGTAAGCGCCGGAATGAACGTGTCGACGTCGGAGCAGCGAACGTCGGGGTTCTGGAACGGGTCGATTCCGGAGAGCATATCGACACGCACCTGTCGACCGGGGAGGTCGGCAGCGGACCACTCGCCAGCGACGAGTTCGTGGGGGTTCCATCGGTCGTTGGCTGTGGCAGCCGACAGCGCCACGTGGACCGTCGGGTACGCGTCGCGACCTTTGTCCTCCCAAATCGTTGGTTCCTCTCCGAGGCCAGAGTTGTCGAGCGTCGCGTCGGGCAAAAACGGGTTCGCGTACGTCGTCTCGCCGTCGATATCGACGCGGACGATTGGAAGTTTCGCGAACCGGTCCCACCCGAAGTTGAATGGCTCGTCCACAGCCCCATCACCCGGGTACGCGTCGAGGATAGATTCGGCGAGTGCGGTACTCTCCGCGCCGCCGACATCCAGCGCACTGGGCGTCTCGTCACCACCGACGACGTCGCGGTAGCGTGCCGCTTCATCCTCCGAGAGGTCCGGGTCGAACGCGCGGCTGGGTGGCGTAAACAGCATTTCTCGAACCTGTTCGGCTGTAAATCGTGGCCGGACGTCGACTACGTCCGCCTCGTATCCGGCATCGGCGAACAGTTTGGCGAGCGTATCCGCGATGTCCAGTGGCGTCCCGGTACCACCACGGAGCGTCCCGCGTGGCCCCCAGCGGCGAGTCCGATTTGCATCATCCATATCCTCGACGCGGGATGGGTCGACAACGAGTTCGTCGCGGACGAACGCAAAGATGGCGTCGGCGTCACCTTCGGCAACGAGCGCAGCGGCCCGCGCCGGAAGGTGGTCCGGACTCGTTCGCATGGCGTCACGGACAGCCTCGAACGCATCGAATGTGTCGACCGTCTCGTCATCGGTCAGTTCAGTAGCGGAAGGTGCCGCCCCGCTGTTGTCCCCAGCCAGTAGTGCGAATCCGCCGGCCGCCCCAGCACCGGTAATTCCCAACGCGGCAAGAATGGTTCGACGGCTGATACCGTCGCTATCTTTCTTTATCTCGGTACGTGCCACTTCATTTTCAGTACCGGTCGGTAATCTATTCGTTTCCATGAGACGGATATGTGAGGTGTTGACATGACTGCTACGGTGCTATCGACACCTGGTTGTTGAATCGGAGTATCGTTCAGCACCAGCGCGTGCACGCTTGCCCCACTAGCCGCGGGAAAACAGGCATAGCGAGGGGCTCGCCCGCAGTATGTCGACCCACATCGCGAACGGCGGCGGCGTGGCCCCGTCGGCTCGGACCGCAGTACTGGAGCCGGCTACCGTCTCCGGTGGGGTGAAATCGTGTCGAGAACAGGGGCAGTTACCTCCGGGGACAGTTGTCTCGCGTCCCTGTCGTGTCGAACACGTCCCCCACAGACGAATGTACGGCACCGTCCCGAACGCGTGTAGGAACATCGCCAGTGTGATCCAGAGGACGAGCCCCACACCCATGGTAATCTGATATTTACGCTCCAGTATCGCCGGTACCTCGGTGACAAGAAGTCCAACTGCGGCATTGAGCGCGATTCCGGGGTTGCCGGTGTACAACCCGATACCGAGAATGGCAACTATCACGGTCTGGAGGAGCCTCACGAGTCCCGCTTGCGTACGTCCAGAGATGTGCACGCGGGTCTGGATACTCATGGTGCGCTCACCCCTTCCCCGCCGACGCGGTCGAGATTCGCCTGGAGTCGTCGCCGGAAGTATGTCCGGAAGAGAACGCCGGCAACGAACCCTGCCAGTGTTGCAGCGGTGAAAATCTCCATCAGGTCGTCGTTGGTCTCGACGAAGGCTGTTCCGAGATACTGAGCCGAACCCGCCGATCCGACCGCCCAGAAGCCCGCAGTTGCCATCGTGGTGAGTACCACGAAGACAATGGCGAAGTTCGGTGTCATTCGCACCGACCCTGTCAACTGGAGCGCAACGACCACGAGCATCCCCAACGCGGCGATGCTGAGACCGATAGCGAAGTCCGCGAAGAAACTGGGTCCGAGGCCGCCGACTGCCAGAGGAACGGTACAGATCAGCAAGAGCGGCCATGGGACCGTCCGAGTCCACGTTCTACTAACGAGTGCCGGGACGATAGCAACGAAGGCTGAAACAGCCGCAAGTGCCATCCGGACGAGCAGGAACTCCAGAAATGCGAGTATCGCCACGGCAACGAGCACGCCGACAAGTAACCACGTGATGGCTGCGTTGATGCGGGCGTCACTGACAAACCATTCTTCGGGTAGTGGTTGACTCATGCTCGATTTCCTCCGTCGAAAGACAGGTCACGAATCCTGGCGTGTGAAGCGTACACTACTGCGACTGGTGCCCGTTGTGCGATTCCCGAATCGACGTGGCCGATTGTGACCCCGTTGTCAGGGTCCGGAATACCCCATCGGTTCACACTGCGGAGGGTAACCTTCGCCAGTTGGAGTCCGCTTCCGAGAGTCGCCACCGAGAACGCCCTCAAGGCATGCACGAGCGCGACGACGAGAAGCGCACCGAGCAAACTCGACACCGAAGTTCCGATACGTAGGGGGAAAGCCAACACGACGACCCCAAGCATCGAGATACTCGTTCCAGCGACAAGAGAAGTGCTGTGCCCAGTGCGGTTCGGTTCGATTCCGACACACGTGCTAGATTTCATGACTCTTAGAGGCTAATACGGAGTTTCAGGTAAAGAAGGGGCAATACCGTTCAGTTAGTAAGTGGTTCCATCGGGACTGTTTTGATCGCGACTCCAACGAACCATAGTAGATTTTGAACGTCAGTAATCTCTCGGCCGAGTACCATTCCTCGGTCAGTGTGTAACCCGCTTCAAAATCTACTATAACGATAGTGGTGTTTGGTATAGCAGTATAGAATTTACCCCGCAGAAGATACGATTACCCCCGGACGCGAGAAAACAGGCGGAGAGAGTCTCTGACCCGCATTTATTCGAGTTGTACCCCGAAAGGTGGCGACGGCGTAGCCACATCGCACAGCGAGGTCGACACACAGCCGACCGCTCGGCAAGAAAGACTAATAAATCCCGTCACCCAGATGTCGCTAGCGGCATGCAACCACGAGATGTCTTCGATGGAATTCTGCTCGCCATCCTCGGGACCATTCTCTACATTCGACTCATTGGCCCAACATTTTCGTCGGCCAGAGTCCAGACAGTCGTCGACGTCCTCCTGGGACTCGAACTCATCTTCTATCTCGTTTTCGCCGGCATGCTTGCCATCTTCTTTTTGGGATATCTCTTCATCTACCTCCCACAGAAGCAGAGTAAAAATCCCACGCGCTGACGAACACCACGGACGACAATTCGATAAACGGCTCGTTCTCGCTCTCGGTGTGTCTCCTGAGCGGTCGTGCTGATGCGTGCGCAATCGATAAACCTCATATGGCGATACAAAATCAGGGTGACCATCCCGTATCTGGTCGACCCTGTGTAGTGGTCGTGGACGTAGAATATGGAATACGGCAGTGGGAGCGAACAGGCGAACTGCTCGACAGAGGTGCGGTCGTCGTGCCGACCCACGTTTGTGAGACGACCCGCTGATTCCAGCGCACGGAGAGAGATTGTTCGGACCACGGTCTCGAATCGGACACCGGCCAGTCAGCGTACGCTCGGTGGGCAATCTGTCGAAAGACAGCGACGAGAGACCAGCGTCGAGACCATTATCAGACGCTGGCAACGAGACGCTACCAATCCGTCTAATACTGTCGGCTGTAACATTACGGAAGAAATCGGCACCTCGGGGTGCCGATTATCTCCACGTACTTACAGCCAACAGTATAAGTACCAGTATCGAAGAAGGTGTCAGCTGGACGAACGCTGCTTTTACTATCCAACTGCTGCAATTCTCGGTATGAGACAGCCAGTGGGTCCCGGATTGGCAGGCCAACCGTCTCTTCTCGTGGCCAAGAGTCAGTCGTTGAGACTCCCGAACGAAAAGAGGGAGTAGCTATGGTAGCGCTCCCAGCGGATTTCTACTGGATTGCAGCGTTTGCCGTTGTCGCGGCGCTGGTGAACAGTGCAGGAATCATCGCAATATTTCAACGCAAGGAGTGGGCGGAACGCTCGCTACCGTATCTCATGTGCTTTGCTGCGGGGGTTCTTATCACGACGCCGCTGATTCATGCGCTCCCGAACGCGGTCGCGAACAACGTTGATGCAGGCTTTACCGCCCTGACTGGGTTCCTCTTTATGTACCTCTCCAATCAGGTGATCAAACGTCACACCGGAGAGGAGACGCTCGCGTTTGGGGTGACAGCGGCAGAGGGAATCGGGATTCACTCGTTGGTCGACGGCGTCGTCTACACCATTACATTCAACATTTCGCTGCTGACCGGCGTTCTGGCCGGAACCGGGCTGGTCGTCCACGAATTCGCAGAAGGAGTCATCACGTATCTCGTCTTGCTGAAAGGGGATGTGACGGAACGAACGGCGGCAATGTATGCGTTCTTGGTCGCGGCGTTGACGACACCAATCGGTGCCTTCGTCGCCTATCCGCTGGTAAGCGGGTTGGGACAAAGCCATCTGGGACTCATGCTGGGGTTCGTGTCGGGTGTGCTAATCTACGTCTCCGCAGCCCATCTGCTGCCGGAGGCGCAGTCCTACGAGAAGGGCCATTCGATGCTTGCCTTCCTGGTCGGTGTCGGCCTGGCATTGTTCATCGTTTTCGCGCGGACGATGTGAGCTGATTCGTTGAGTTCCCTTCGGGGTCGGCATCGAGACACGCCGACTGCAACCGCTGGTACTGCCGGCCAGGGCACTTTGCACCCGACACGTACCGAGACAGCTTCAGTCGGAATGAGTTCCGCCAGAGAGCACGCAATCGTGTACGGACTGTTGTCCGACAGTATGACACCAGGTACAGCACGTTTCCGACGCGGTTGCGGCCGACGACGAAGCTGCCGAGAAAGGTGGCTTCGAACATGAAGGCGATCATGCCTTCGCACGGAGTCCACCGAACAGTTCGCCGGCGGTCGTCGAGCGGGCCTCGAAGTTCGTTCCGAACTCGAATTCGAGCAGTCAACCGACTCGAGCGATACGATAGACTGCTCTGCTGTGCTCAGATCGGATACCTCGTACCAGTGAGGCAGATTGGTCACTCGAGACAGAGAGAGTAGATAAGTGAATCTCGTCGTTCAACCGACCACAGGGAACGGCGTTATTCGAGGTCTTTGAGGCAGAACCACCAATCGAGGCACTCGTAGTCTTCTTCGTCAGCCCGCGCGAGTCGCTCCTCGGCAGTCGCGACGTCGGAAGGCGGTTCGAACAGAACCTGATCGTCGAAGTTCGCGTTGTTCGGCCAGTCGGCGGGGACGGCCACGTCGTTCTCGTCGGACGTTTGGAGCGCTCGTATCGATCGGAGGATTTCGTCGATATTCCGGCCGATTTCCATCGGGTACTGGAGTTCGAGTCGGATCACGCCCTCGGGGTCGACGATGTAGACCGATCGGACTGTGCTCGAACCCATCTCTGGGTGGAGCATCCCGAGCCGCGTCGCCACCTCGCCGCCCTCGTCAGCGATGATGGGGAACTCGATGGAGACGTCCAACTCATCTTCGATCCACTCGATCCACTTGATGTGGGAGTGCACCCGATCGACCGAGAGTCCAATCAGGTTCACGCCGAGGTCTTCGAACTCGTCGCTCCGCTGCTGGAACGCGACGAACTCGGTGGTACAGACGGGTGTAAAGTCACCGGGGTGGCTGAACAGGACGAACCACTCACCCTCGTAGGCGTCGGGAAGCGACACTTCACCGTGTGAGGTCTGTACGGTGAGTTCGGGGAAGTCATCACCCAATCCAGGTTGTCGGGAGATCGTTTCAGGTTCCATCTCCAGGTCACTGTGGCGGGGGAGTGTTCTTGTCACTGGTGACCGTTCTTACACAGTGGGAACAAATGCAGTCTGAGCCGTTCTGAGAGCAGAGCCAGACGTAACGGGGACTTCTGTCATTCGTCGAATCAGGATCGTGTTGCTCATCGGGATTCGACTGTCGGCGGTTCAACGATTCTAGGTGAGCGAATGAACAGCGTGCCATCACCCCGATTGGTGGCGGAGTGCGGACGACTGAAAAGGACACCCGATATTGTCCGTAGTAGACAAGTCCAGAGAATACGATGCAGCGATTGTCGCCAGCAACCACAATTGGTTTACAGGCAAAAGTAGAACAAAAAGATGATATGGAGAGCGGGAAGCACGCTGATGGAGAGTTCCGGAAGAGGACATTTACTTCGCGGTCATTGGCAAGTGGAATTGCTCGATTTATGCAGAACCTCCCACGGCTGATTCGTGCCAAACGCGCCGATAGAGTTAGCGACCAGTTTGCCGAGAAGATTATGCTGGCGGTCACGGCGGTCAACGAGTGCCAGTACTGCTCCCGGTATCACACCAGCCTCGCACAGGAGACAGGCGTCGATCGAGAGACAATTACCAGTATCCTCGAGAGCGATGTCGAATCAGCTGTCGACGACGGCGAACTCCCTGCACTGCTGTTCGCCCAGCGATACGCCGAGACGAAGGAAAATCCCGGTCGAGACGCAGTGGCAGAGTTGCAGCGCACCTACGGAGAAGAGACGTCCGCCGACATTCAGGCGTTCATCCGTGCGATCTACTTTGGAAACCTGCTCGGGAACACGTATGACGGCGTCCGGTTCGCGCTCGCTCGGCGCGTGCGGGCCACACGAAATGCCACCCAGCGGCTCCCTTCCCGTCTTAGCCATTGGATCGACCGTCTCCGCGAGCGCTGCCCGATATAACTGAGTGTGACAGAATCCTGGGAGTCCAGATCGAACTTGTTCACTACCCCCAACAGCGGTGCTATGGCAGAGGGGAGTTTATTAATATAGCCAGGAGATTTTATTAAATATCCCCACTAAAATGACCCATTATAACAGCTGAGTTAATAAATGTGGAGTTCGTAGCGCTGCTAATGGGACGAGATGCCGGGAGCGACGATGACCAGGAAACAGCGGAGGACGACGCCGTCGCACAGTTCTCGGTGCCCGAGATGGACTGTGCGTCCTGTGTGGGGAAAGTCGAAGCGAGCGTCGAGTCCGTCGACGGCGTCGACGCCATCGACCCGAACGTGACGACCGGGAGGCTAACCGTTGCGTTCGACGAGAAGCGAACGAGTGCCGCCGAGGTTGCAGCGAGCGTCGAGGCGGCAGGGTACACCATCGAGCAGGAGACAGCACGGTTCACTGTCCCCGACATGGACTGTGCTTCCTGTGCAGGGAAGGTGGAGTCGGCGCTGGGACGCGTCGACGGCGTTTCGGCGTACGACACCCAGCCGACGACTGGTCGAGTGTCGGTCACCTACGACGAACGGACGGCCAGCAGAGCAGACATCGCCGCCGCAATCGAGGGTGCAGGCTACGAAGTGACCGAGTCGACGGAGACCGACGCGTCCAGTACACCGGACGAAGAAACCGTCTGGACGAGTTTACGCGCACAAAAGACGTGGGCGAGCGGTCTGTTTGTCGCGCTGGGGTTGATACTGGAATTTGCCATCGCCGGTGAAATCCCGGTGGCGACTGTCCTCGGAAGCGACCTGCTGCTTGCAGACGTGGCCTTCCTGGTCGCCGTCGCGCTGGGTGGCCAGGAAATCGTCCGCAACGGCTACTACTCGGCGCGCAACACCAACCTCGACATCGACTTCCTGATGTCGGTCGCCATCTTCGGTGCGCTGGTCGCCAGTCTCGTCTTCGGCGAGCGACTCTACTTCGAGGCCGCGACGCTCGCCTTTCTGTTCAGCGTCGCCGAACTGCTAGAACGGTACTCGATGGACCGTGCTCGCGACTCGCTCGAAGAGCTGATCGACCTCTCACCCGACGAAGCGACGGTCAAGCACGGGAGCGAGACCGTCACGGTTCCTGTCGACGAGGTTGCTATCGGCGATGTCGTCGTCGTCAAGCCTGGCGAGAAGATTCCGATGGACGGAACTGTCATCGACGGCGAGAGTGCGGTCAATCAGGCGCCAATCACCGGCGAGAGCGTCCCCGTCGACAAGACCGAAGGCGAGGAGGTGTACGCCGGCACCATCACCGAGAGTGGCTATCTCGAAATCGAGGTGACGGCCACGGCCGGCGACAACACCCTCTCGCGCATCGTCGAGATGGTCGAGGACGCCCAGTCGAACCAGACCGAGCGCGAGCAGTTCGTCGAGCGGTTTGCGGGGTACTACACGCCGGCGGTCGTCGCCTTCGCCGTCCTCACGACGCTGTCCACCCCCGCCGTCTTCGGCGTTGCCTGGCCGACAGCTGTCGTCTACGGACTGACGCTGCTCGTACTCGCCTGTCCGTGTGCGTTTGTCATCTCGACGCCCGTCTCTGTCGTCTCGGGCATCACGAGCGCGGCCAAAAACGGCGTCCTCGTCAAGGGCGGCAACCACCTCGAAGCGATGGGTGCCGTCGACGTGGTCGCCTTCGACAAGACGGGAACGCTCACGAAAGGCGAACTCACCGTCACCGACGTGGTCCCGCTGCACGGCAACACCGACAAAGACGTACTGCAGTGTGCCCGCGGTCTCGAACGGCGCAGCGAGCATCCCATCGGCGAAGCAATCGTCGCGGAGGCAGGGGCTGCCGGTGTCGGCGAGCAAGACATCGCGGCGTTCGAGAGTATCACGGGGAAAGGCGTTCGCGCCACCCTCGACGGCACGCCCCACTTCGCCGGCAAGCCGGGGTTGTTCGAGGAACTGGGCTTTGACCTCTCGCACGTCCATGCGACCACGGACGGCGGAGTCGTTACCGAAACTGCCAGACAGATTTGCGACCGACACAACTGCCTTGACCTGCTCGAAGAAACCGTCCCACGACTGCAGGCAGAGGGCAAAACCGTCGTCCTCGTCGGAACTGAAGACGAACTGGAGGGAGTTATCGCCGTCGCCGACGAAATTCGCCCGGAAGCGGCGTGGGCCGTCCAGCGGCTGAAAGCGCTCGGCGTCGAGCGAACGGTGATGCTCACTGGTGACAACGAGCGGACGGCCAGCGCTATCGCCGAGCAGGTCGGCGTCGACGAGTATCGCGCTGAACTACTCCCTGACGAGAAGGTGGCAGCTATCGAGGAACTCGTCGAAAGCAACCGGGAGGTAGCGATGGTCGGTGACGGCATCAACGACGCGCCAGCACTCGCGACCGCCACGGTCGGCGTCGCGATGGGTGCGGCCGGCACCGACACCGCTCTCGAAACCGCAGACATCGCGCTATTGTCGGACGACCTCTCGAAGTTGCCCTACCTGTACGAGCTAGCAGACGACGCCAACGGCGTCATTCGACAGAACATCGTCGCCAGCCTCGCGGTCAAGGCTGGCCTGGCGCTGGCGGTTCCATTCGGGTACGTCCCTATCTGGCTGGCCGTCCTCGCGGGCGACGCCGGGATGACCACCGCCGTCACCGGCAACGCGATGCGACTCTCCCGAATCAAACCGGATTCAGCCGAGTCAGCCTAGCCACACTCGAGACGCCGATTCCGGCAGGAACTTTTGTGTGCGCGTCGTCGTCCCGACAATGGCCGACTTCGACCCCGAAAAGTTCGAGGACAAGTACGAGCACTACTTCCCGGAACTCCAGCGCGCCTACAAACAGGCCTTCGAGACGATGAACAACACCTACGATTCGGAACTGGTCCACGCCATCGACCAGGCGATTCTGGCCGAGAGCGAACCCTTCTACGAAGGAGACGGCGCGTTTCGCGTCGAACTGCCCGAAAATCCAGTCGAGAAACTCGGCGGTGTCATCGTCGACGAAGAGAAAGCCGAGACGGTACTGGACCGGTATCTCGACGAACTGGAAACGGAGTTACAGGCAGTCTTCGGTTTCGCTGACGAACTCTGAACGGCGACCCGATGGTGTGAGACCAAAGGACTAAGCACGACGGCAATCTATACGTAGCTACCATGAGCACGGAAACCGAGAGCTCCGACGACGAACTCCGCGAGCGAATCACGAACTTCCTGCGCCGGAACTTCCCCCAGATTCAGATGCACGGCGGCAGCGCAGCCATCCAGAATCTCGACCGTGAAGAAGGGTCGGTCACCATCCAGCTGGGCGGTGCCTGTTCCGGCTGTGGTATCTCCCCGATGACCATTCAGGCCATCAAGACCCGCATGACCAAGGAGATTCCCGAAATCAACTCCGTCACTGCCTCGACCGGCATGGGCGGCAACGAGGGAATGGCCAGCGGCGACGCCGGCATGAGTCCCTCCTTCCCCGGCGAATCCGGCGGCAGTGACGACGACGAAGGCCCAGAAGCCCCGTTCTAACGGCGCTCACGCTCGCGAGTTCTCTCGTCTTTTTCCGTTCCTGAGAGCACTCTGTGGGACAAAAGCAGGATATTTAACCCCGTGGCTGGCCGTCAGCGTAGTATGGCGACGAGTAACGGACCGAACGTCCTCTTCGTGGTCCTCGACACGGTCCGGAAAGACCGACTCTCCGTCTACGGCTACGACAAGCCGACGACGCCGACTCTCGAAACCTTCGCAGAGGAGGCCCGCGTCTACGAGCACGCAGTCGCGCCCGCGCCGTGGACGCTGCCGGTTCACGCTTCCCTGTTTACTGGGCTCTATCCGAGCGAGCACAACGCGACTCAGGAGACGCCCTACCTAGAGGATGCGACGACTCTGGCCGAGTCGCTGTCGGCGGCGGGCTATGCGACCTCCTGTTACTCCTCGAACGCCTGGATCACGCCCTACACGCACTTGACCGACGGCTTCGACGACCAGGACAACTTCTTCAAAGTGATGCCCGGCGACACGCTGTCCGGACCGCTGGCGCGCATCTGGAAGACGATGAACGACAACGACCGCCTCCGGTCGCTGGCCGACCGGCTGGTCGAACTGGGTAACTCGGTCCACGAACGCCTCGCAGCCGGCGGCGGCGAGGACTCGAAGACCCCCGCTGTCATCGACCAGACGACATCGTTTATCGACGACGCCGATGGCCCCTTCTTTTCGTTTCTCAACCTCATGGACGCCCATCTGCCGTACCACCCACCCGAGGAGTACGTCGAGCAGTTCGCGCCGGGCGTCGACTCGACTGCAGTGTGCCAGAACTCGAAGGCGTACAACTGCGGCGCACGCGACATCGACGACGAGGAGTGGGAGGACATTCGGGGACTGTACGACGCCGAAATTCGGCACATGGACGACCAGCTCGGTCGTCTGTTCGGCTGGCTCAAAGAAGAGGGACTGTGGGAGGAGACGATGGTCGTCGTCTGTGCCGACCACGGCGAACTCCACGGCGAACACGACCTCTACGGCCACGAGTTCAACATCTACGACCCGCTGGTGAACGTCCCCCTGCTGGTCAAACATCCCGAAATAGAGCCGGGACGCGACGAGGGCTGTGTCGAACTGCTCGACCTCTATCACACTCTCCTCGATTCGACTGGCGTCGAGGGACAGGGCCAGCCACTCGACCCCAACCGGTCGCTGCTGGCCGACGCCTATCGCGACATCGACCTCGGTGAGCACGCTTTCGTGGAGTATCACCGCCCTGTCGTGGAACTCAACCAGCTCGAATCGAAAGCCAGCGAAGCGGGCATCACCCTCGACGCGGATTCACGGTTTTATTCGCGGATGCGCGCAGCACGTCGTCCCGACGCGAAGTACATCCGCAACGAGCGCATCGCCGACGAAGCCTACCGACTCGATAGCGACCCCGGTGAAACCGACGACGTTGTCGACGACGGCGACGAGGTGATAGCGGCCACAGAGGCGGCGCTGTCGGCTTTCGAGGAGCGAGTCGGCGGCGAGTGGGACGAGGTTGGCGAGTCCGACCCGCTGGCAGACATGGGTGATGAGGCCAAAGACCGATTGCGCGACCTGGGCTACGTCGAGTAACCGTGAGCCAGGAGGGATTCGGAGACCTGTTCACCCGGAAACGAGCGGTCCAGGCAGGTGCTGGCTTCGTCATCGCACTGGCGATTATCTACCTGCTTGCGGTCGGCGTCGGCCTCGACCGGCTCAGGGGAGTCCTCGCGCGAGCAGAACTCCGCTGGGTGGCTGCCGGGTGTCTCTCGACGGCACTCTGTCTCGTGGCGTGGGCGCGCGTCTGGCAAATCGTTCTCCGGGCCGTTGGCTTCGATATCGGATTTCGAAAGCTCGTGGTGACCTTTTACGCTGCGACGTTCGCCAACTACGTCACTCCGCTCGGACAGGCCGGCGGTGAGCCCTTCATCGCGTACGTCCTCTCGCGCGACACAGAGGCCAGCTACGAGGATAGCCTCGCCAGCGTCGTCACCGCAGACCTGCTGAACCTCTTCCCGTTCTTTTCGTTTGCGGGTATCGGCTTTGCGGCGCTGCTCTACAGCGCGTCGCTCCCGACGCAGGTCCGGCCGCTCGCGCTCGGGCTGGGAGCGATGGCCGTCGGCGTGCCCGTGTTCGCTATCGTCGCCTGGCGGTTCCGGTTCAGGCTCGGAAAGACTGTGCTTCGGCTCACCGCACCCATCACCCGCCGTGTTCGCTTTCTCTCACTGGCAGGCCTGCGCGAGCGCATGCAAGATTTGAATACGGCTTTCGAGCGCATCGCAGAGGACCCATGGGCGCTCGCTCACGCGCTGGTGTACGCTTACGTCGGGTGGGTATTCTTCGCGCTCCCGCTGTACTTCGCGGGGCTTGCAATCGACGCCGAACTCGCACTCCTGCTCGTCTTTTTCATCGTTCCGGCGAGTGCGCTGGCGGGGCTCGTCCCCTCGCCCGGCGGACTCGGTGGCGTCGAGGCAGCCCTGCTCGTCTTGCTCGTCGGTCTCGGCGGGCTGGCACAGGCTCCGGCGCTGGCGGCAGCGCTGCTCTATCGTGTCGAGAGCTACGTCTTCGGGCTCCTGGCTGGCGGCGTGGCAGCGCTGTGGGTCGTCTTTCGGAACTAGACCGGACCGTTCCGGCCCGTGCCATTTACTGCTCCTCGCCGTCGTAGCGGGTATGACAGTCGAGAGCCTCGAAAAGTTGGGAATCGAGCACATGTCCGAGGAAGATATCAGGAACTTCCTCAAGAGCCAGGGAGTTGGCGTCCTCGCACTCCCGACCGACGGCGCACCCTACATTTTTCCGCTATCCTTCGGGTACGACGGTGAGAAACGGCTCTACTTCACGTTCGTCACCAGCGACAGCAGTCAAAAGGCCAGATTGACCAGCGCGGCTGGCGAGGCGAGCTATCTCGTCTACACGGCCGAGTCCCCGTTTAGCTGGCGCAGCGTCGTCTGTCAGGGGACCGTCAGCGAAGTCCCGCGCGAAGACTGGAACAACCACGACGAGGCGATGGCCGACAACGCCTGGCACCCGGACCTCTTCGAACGGGCGTTCGAACTCGAAGAGATTCTGGTCTACCAGTTCGAAATCGAGGAATGGTCGGGCCTGCGCCACGCCGGTCTCCCGCCCGGTCTCGAAGCGCACGACGCCGACGAGGAGACATCCTATAGTAACAACTGAAACGATTTACACACCGACCGCACCGCCCTCGTGCGGTCGTGTGTGCAATGGCTTTCAGTGGCTACTATAGCTACCGTAGACCTTCGTTTTCTTCCCACGTGCGAACGAGGTTCGTGAGCGTCTCGTTGACCGGGACCGGACAGTCGGCACGGTCGACCACGTAACCGTTGATAGCATCGATTTCAGTGGATTCGCCCGCGAGTACGTCCTGGTACATCGACGACGTGTTCGCAGCCGTCGTCTCGGCCACATCGGCGACCGCCTCTGCAGCGACAGACTCGGAGAGAGCGACTCCCTCGTTCCGTGCAACACGAGCGACTTCGCGAGCGGCGGCGCGTGCCGTCTCGCCCGCGGGACCGTCGACGAGTGCGCCGTTCTCGACCCGCGCGAGAGCAGTCGTGGCGTTGATACCCGCATTGACCGCCAGCTTCTCCCAGAGGCGACGAGGCATATCTGTCGCGACGGTCGTCCGCACGTCGGCAGCCGAAAAGGCCGTACCGACACTGTCAGCCAGTTTGGAGGAGCCACCGTCCCGCGCGCCGAGGACGACTTCACCGACACCGGTGCACTCGACGCGACCCGGTTCGGTCAACCGCGCGCCGTAGGTGCAGGTGCCTGCGAGAACCGGACAGGAGAGTCTCTCAGCGAGCACGGTTTCGTTGCCCATCCCGTTCTGAAGCGAAAGGGCGGCGTCGAGGGCAGTATCAGCGAGTGTGTCTGCGGCGCTCGCGGTGTCACCGGCTTTGACCGTCACGACGGCGGCGTCGGCGCTGTCTGGGGAAGTCGTCATCGCGCCGGGCCAGACCGTCGTTTCGACTGCACCCAAAATCTGGAGTCCGGACTCACGAACTGCGCTTATGTGGGGGTCCCGCCCGACGAGTGTCACGTCGTGGGCGCGAGCCAGCAACCCGCCAACGAGGCTCCCGAGACTACCTGCGCCGACGACGACGATATCCATCGAGCAGTCGTCAGTCTTCCTGCCAGTAATAGATGTCTTCTTTCGGCGCACCGCAAGAGGGACACTCATCGGGGATGTCCTCGATTTCGCCCATCTCGCCACACTCCCAGCAGCGCCACATCAGTTCGGCTTCGCCGGGATTGCCAGCCGTGATGTGCTCGCCAGAGAGCGCCTCGATTCCCTCGTCGAGTGTGACGTAAAACCCGTGTTCGTCGAAGGCGCGCACGCGGCCGAGTTCCGAGCCGTCCTCGTGGTAGACGGTCGTTCCGAAGGTGACTCGCGTCTGGTCTGAGTCGCTCATTGCAGTCGAAGCGATGGTTCCCAGTAGCATAAAAGGTATGTGCTACCACGACGCATGAACGAGTCAGTCCGAAAAGAGGCTGGTGTGGACCGGTGCGAAGTCACTGCCGGTGTCAGTCTCCTCGTCGACGGTGTCGGAGATGGCGCTGCCGCCGAGTCCCTCCGCAAGGAAATCTGAGAGCGGCGGCCCGACGTTCTCGGGTTCGACCAGGAAGGCGTCGTGGCCGTGGTCCGAATCGATAACGTGATGGGCCACGTCGACTGCTGCCTCCCGCATCGCGTCGGCCAGCGCTTCCGCCTGCGCCGTGGTGAAGTGCCAGTCGGCGGTAAAGGACATGACGAGTGCTTCGCCGTCGAAGGCGGCCAGGGCGTTGGTGTCGGATTCGAACCCGGCCGAGAGGTCGTAGTTGTCCATCGCCCGGGTCAGATACAGATACGAGTTGGCGTCGAATCGCTTGACGAACTGCTCGGCCTGGTAGTCGAGATACGACTCCACGTCCCGGTAGGGGAAGAAACTCGCGGCACGGTCGGCGGGGAAGGAGCGAACAGCGTCCCGACCCGCGGCGCGGCGGCCGAACTTCTGCTCCATCGAGGCCTTCGAGAGGTACATCACGTGGCCGATCTGGCGGGCAAGCGCCAGTCCGTCGGTCGGTTGGCTGTCGTTGCCGTAGTAGTCGCCACCGTTCCAGTCGGGGTCGGTGGTGATGGCGCGGCGCGCGATGGCGTCGAGCGCGAGACACTGCGGGTCGAGTCGCGCGGCGGCGGCAATCGGGATAATCTGCTCGACGTGGTCGGGGTGTTGTTTGGCCCACTCCAGGACGTTCATGCCGCCGACGCTGCCGCCGACGACCGCGTGAAGGTGTGGAATTCCGAGTTCGTCCAGCAGGCGACGCTGCGCTTCGGTCCAGTCGGTGACCGTCACCGCTGGAAAGTCCGTTCCGTAGGGTTCACCAGTCTCGGGATTTTCGCTGGCCGGACCGGTCGTCCCGTAGCACGACCCGGGGACGTTCGCACAGATGACGTAGTATTCGTTGGTGTCGATGGCCTTGCCCGGGCCGACGATGTCGTCCCACCACGCACGGGCCTGCCCGGCGGTACCAGTCCCGTCTCGCGGGCCGGCGACGTGAGCACTCCCCGTGAGGGCGTGACAGACGAGGACAGCGTTGTCGCCCTCGAACTCACCGTACGCTTCGTAGGCAATCTCCAGTTCCGGAATGGACTTGCCACACTCGAACGTGAACTCCCCGACGGAGATGGTGTCGTGGTCCGCGTTCATGCTCCCCCCGCAGACTCGATTGCCTGTTCGAGGTCGGCGATGATGTCGTCGGGGTCTTCGATGCCGACCGAGAGCCGCAGCAGGTTCGGCGTCACGCCGGAGGCGCGCTGTTCTTCCTCGGAGAGCTGGGCGTGGGTAGTGCTCGCGGGGTGGATAATGAGCGTCTTCGCATCGCCGATGTTGGCGAGAAACTGCGCGAGCTCGGTCTCCTCGCAGACACTCTTGCTCGCCTCGTATCCCCCGGCCAGACCGAAGGTGACGATGCCACCGTATCCCCCATCGAGGTACTTGCTGGCGATGTCGTGGCCCTCGTGGTCCGCCAGTCCCGGATAGTTGACCCACGCCACGTCGTCGTGGTCGCGGAGGAATTCGGCGACGGTCATCGCGTTTTCGCAATGGCGCTCCATTCGCAAGGCGAGTGTTTCGGCACCCTGCATCGTCACCCAGGCATCGAAGGGCTTCTGTCCGTCGCCGAGACTGCGGAGGGCGCGCTGGCGCGCGGCGATGGCAAACGCCTTGTCACCGAAATCTTCCGCGAAGTTCGTCCCCTCGAAGGCAACGCTTTCGGCACCGATTTCGGGGAATTTCTCGGGGTGCTCGTCCCACGGGAACGACCCGCCGTCGACGAGGACGCCGCCGACGGTGGTGCCCGAGCCGTGAATCCACTTGGTCGTCGACTCCCAGATGATGTCGGCACCGTGGTCGAGCGGGTTGCAAAGTGCCGGCGTCCCGAAGGTGTTGTCGACGAAGAGGGGGACACCGTGGTCGTGGGCCACCTCGGCGACGGCCTCGAAGTCTGGGACGACCAGGGAGGGGTTGGCGATTGACTCGATGTGGACGTAGGCGGTGTTGTCGTCGATTGCCTCGGCGTACGCGTCGGGGTCGAGCGTGTCGACGTAGCGCGGTTCGACGCCGCGTCGGGTCGCCATATTAGAGAAATAAGAGTGGGTGCCGCCGTAGATGGACGCCGCTGAGACGATGTTGTCGCCGGTACTGGCGAGAATCGAGGTGCCGGCGTCGAGTGCGGCCATGCCGGAGCCCGTCGCGACCGCCGCAGTGCCATTTTCCAGACTGGCGAGGCGGCGTTCGAGCATCGAGACGGTGGGGTTGTCGAAGCGCGAATAGACGTTCCCGTCGTCGTCGAGCGCGTAGCGGTCCGCCGCCGTCTCCGCGTCGTCGAACACGTACGATGACGTCTGATAGATGGGCGGGGCGCGCGCCCCTGTCGACGGGTCTGGCTGCTCCTGCCCGGCGTGGACACAGCGGGTCCCGAATCCCAGAGAATCCGTCTGCTCTTCGTTCATGTTTCACACTCATATATCCCTAGCTATCTATAACCAACAGTTACGGCAAAAATCTCAGTGATTGGGAATAACAAGCAAGATTGTGGAAGAGTAGAAGTTCCCATTTCAGTCAGGCGCGCGCTGTCGCGTGCTCCGTCACGCGACGGTCGCCGTGCGAGGGATGAACGACCGAACGGAGTGAGGGAGTGAATCGGTTGGGGGAGGTGTGTGGTTGCGGTGGAGGGAATGAAAGGGGGCTTTCTCGGAGTTCAGTACAGCAAATGCGGTGCTGAATCGTGTTGTTCAACCGATAAAGCAGTTGCTCGGCGATGAACCGCCTCGCTGAGATATAGACGCCATCATCAGACGGCGTCTGATGGTACGTAAATTCTCGCAGAGAATGTACGCCATCCCGAGAACTGCAGCGCAGTTCTCGTGGGTCGAAAAATCGCTCCGCGATTTTACGCCATCGTCAGAAATCTCTGATTTCTGACT
Source organism: Haloarculaceae archaeon (assembly GCA_036625595.1). Taxonomy (GTDB): domain Archaea; phylum Halobacteriota; class Halobacteria; order Halobacteriales; family Haloarculaceae; genus Salinibaculum. The sequence goes on from JAZKTK010000036.1 coordinate 17,919, forward strand.
GTACGTGAATTTTCACAGAAAATTCACGCCACCGCCAGGGCTCGAACCGATGCAAGACGGTCCTGCTCGTTCGCTTCGCTCACTCCGCGGGCTGCGACTTCCGTGTTCGAGCCCTGTATTGTGGCGTCCAACCAATAGAGCGGTCGCTCGGCGATGAAACGCCTCGCAAAAATCGGTTGGACGCCACCGCCAGGGCTCGAACCTGGGACAACCACGTATCTGCGGCACGCAGACGTACTACGCACCGTAACAGCGTGGTGCTCTACCAACTGAGCTACGGCGGCACGCAACTCCGAGTAATGCGATTAATCAAATAGGCGTTTCGCTTTCCGTCCCGCATCGACACGCTTTCACGCACTTGCCGGCAACACGAGCACATGACAGACGAGTTCGATGCCGTGGTCGAGCGCGTCCGCGAGCGCGTCACGCCCACACCCGACGAGCGCGAGCGCCTGCAGGCCGTCGCCGCGGAACTCACCGAGCGCGCCGAAGCCGCCGTCTCGGACCTCCCCGTCGACGCCGACATCGTCCAGGTCGGCTCGACCGCCCGAAACACCTGGATTGCCGGTGACCGCGACATCGACCTGTTCGTCTCCTTCCCACCGGACCTCGACCGCGAGCAGCTAGAGGAGTACGGTCTCGAAGTCGGCCACGCCGTCCTCCCCGACGGCCACGAGGAGTACGCCGAACACCCCTACGTCGTCGGCGAGTACGACGGCTACGAAGTCGACTGTGTCCCCTGCTACGCCGTCGATGACGCAACGCAAATCCAGTCGGCTGTCGACCGCACGCCCTTTCACACGCGCTATCTCGACGACCACCTGACTGCCGACCTCGCCGATGACGTCCGCGTCTGCAAGCAGTTTTTCAAGGGCATCGGCGTCTACGGAAGCGACCTCCGAACGCGGGGGTTCTCGGGGTTTCTGACCGAACTGCTCGTTCTCGAATACGGAGGCTTCCGCGAGCTCATCGAGGCGGCAGCGGACTGGCACCCGCCCGTTGAGTTCGACCCCGAAGACCACGGCGAAGAATCCTTTGCGGACCCGCTGGTGGTCATCGACCCGACCGACCCCGAGCGAAACGTTGCGGCTGTGCTCTCAGCGGAGAACGTTGCTCGACTCCAGCACTACGCCCGCGAACTGCTGGCGACCCCCCGCGAAGAACTGTTCGAACACACGGACCCAGAGCCACTGGACGCCAGCGCGGTCCGGGCGGCTGTCGACGACCGCGCCACGACACCAATCGCCGTCCACTTCGAGACGCCGGACCTCGTCGACGACCAGCTCTGGCCGCAACTCGAGAAATCCCGAGCGGGTATCGCCAGCGAACTCGACCGACGAGGGTTCGACGTGTTCCGGTCGGACGCGTTCGCAACCAGCGAGACGGCAGTTCTCCTGTTCGAACTCGCCGTCGCCGAGCGCCCGGCGGTCGAGCGTCACGACGGGCCGCCGGTCCACGTGCGCGAGCACGCGACCGGCTTCTTCGAGAAGTACGACGGCGAGCGCACAGTCCCGACAGCCGGTCCACCGTACGGCCCGTACATCGACGGCGACCGCTACATCGTCGAGCGCGCACGCGAGTTTACGAGTGCAACCGGACTACTCGCCAGCGACGCGCTCTTCGAGACTGCACTCGGCGCACACGTCGAGTCAGCACTGGCGAACGGCTACGACCTGCTGGTCGGTGACGAAATCGCGTCACTGGCAGCGGAATTCGGAACACAGTTCAGAACGTACTTCGACCCGCGACCCTGACCTCGCTTCCAGTTAGTCCCGCCCGAGCTCCGCTTTCACGTCGTCAATCGTCTCGCGGACAGCGTCCCGAATGTCACCGTCGTCGGTCGGGGGCTGGTAGCCGTCGAACACCTCGTGGACCATTCGGATGCTCTCCGAAAGCGTGTCGAGCCCGTAGCCGCCTTCGAGCACGAATCCGAGCGCGGCATCGGTCTCATCAGCAATCTCGCGAACCTGCTGAGTGAGGAGACCGTACCCTTCCGTCGAAACGCGCATCCGTGAAATCGGGTCGTGTTTGTGTGCGTCAAAGCCCGCACTCACCAGAAGCAGGTCGGGGTCGAAATCGACCAGTTCGGGATGGAGGAGTTCCTCCAGTGCAGCCAGATACCCCGCATCGCCCGCACCAGACGGGAGCGGAACGTTCAACGTCGTTCCCTCTCCGTCGCCGCTGCCTGTCTCCGCGATGTGGCCGGTTCCGGGGTACAGTCCGTCCTCGTGAAAGGAAGCGTAGTGCACGTCGCCGTCCTCGTAGAAGATGTCCTGGGTCCCGTTGCCGTGATGGACGTCCCAGTCGAAGATAGCGACGCTGTCTGCCTCACCCTGGTCGATGACCGACTGGGCAGCGACAGCAGCGTTGTTGAAGAAGCAAAATCCCATCGCGTCGTCGACGACGGCGTGGTGACCGGGTGGACGACCCAGCGAGAACGGAGTCTGTCGGCCGTCTGCCCCGTCGAGTGCCGCCTCGGCAGCCCACTCTGCGAGGCCAGCACTGGCCCGCGCAGCATCCCACGTTGCCTCGATAGCGACAGTGTCCGCGTCCCAGTCGCCGCCGCCGTCAGCGCAGAACTCCTCGAACTCCTCGACGTAGTCCTTGTCGTGGACCGCGAGGAGGCGTTCCCTGTCCGCAGAGTCAGCGGCGACGTATTCGACACCGTGTCGGTCAGCGAGAACGCGCCGAATCGCTCGAAGACGGTCGGGACTCTCCGGGTGGCGCGGGCCAGTCTTGTGTTCGAGGCATGTCTCGCGGTAGCCAAATTTCATTCGAAGTACTGCTCGAGTTCGTAATACATTTCGACATCCTCGGCTTTGATTGTTCGCCTCTCGGCGTGGCGCGCGAGCGTCGCCGCCGCGGCCGCGACGGAGTCGGCGTACGCTTCGAGGATGGTCGCCAGCGCGACGCGGGCGTCCATCGCCACCCGATAGGTGTCGTCGATATCCAGCCGTGCGATGCGGTCGACCGGCGCGATTGGGAGTTCGAGCGCGTCCTTATCCGGCGCCCCGTCGACGCCGAAATCGGCAGCCATCAACGTCTTTCGTCCGTCTGCCGTCGCCTGCTCGGCGGCCCCCGTCGCGATGGTCGCCCCTCGGTGTTGAATCCGACGGGCCAGTTCCTCGGCGGCCTCCGCACTCACCCGGAGGTCACCGGCGTTGCGCCGGATAATCTCGTCCACCGGGGCGAACGGTAACTCGACGCTCATACGCCAAAACGGGGCGGAAACCGCCTTAAGGGTTTCCGAAGCGTTCAGCGACCACCAGTGCGGGCCGGGTAACGCCGTCTTACCGCGGTGGGACGGCCTGATACCCCTCAGAACAGTTCCTCAGCGTCCAGGCGGTCACCGTCCATCTGCCCACGAACGGTCACTTCCTCACCCAACTGGACGTGCGAGCCAGTCTCGACGGCCATCGTCTCCGTCCCGTCGTCCAGGACGACCGGGTCCCCCGTCTGGACGACCGTTCCAGTGAACTCGACCTGTCCGCCTTCTTGCGTTTCTTCCGTTTCTTCAGTCTCTGCCTGAACCGCGCCGCCGTCACTCGCGGCCGCGCTCTCGCCGGCATCGCTCGCTGAGTCGTCCGCGAACGCGTCCAGCCCCGCGCTCTCGCTGTCACCACTCGCCGCGCTGCTACCGCCCGCGCCGGCACCGACGCTGGTTGCCGCGTCGTCCAGCACGACCACCGACGACTGCCAGCCTGCAGACGCTTCGAGGTCGTCCTGCCAGCCGTCGTCGATTTCTACGTCGGCGGCCAGCACCTCGTCGCCCGGTGCAATTTCCTTGTCGGCCTTCGGTCCCCACAGCGCGACGCGGATGTCACCGGTATCGTCCTGGACGCGGATGTTCCGCACCTGCCCCTCCGACCCGTCGTCGCGGTCGAACGTCCGCTTCGGGTCTGCAGAGCGCACCACGCCCGCGATATCGACCGTTTCGCCGATTTCGACGGCGTCGATTGCCGTCGCGTCGGGGTCGTAGTCGACGTCGTCCTCGACTTCCTCGACTGCGCCACGGTCACCGACGTGGAGTTCGAGACTCCCCTCGCGCTCGCGGACGTACCCGTCGACAACTTCCACGGCGGTCCCCGAGTCGAGTTCGGTCGCCCGGTCGGCCATCTCGTCCCACAGCGTCACCCGAATCCGCCCCGTCTCGTCGCCGAGCGTGAGATTCGAGACGCGTCCCTCGCTGCCGTCGTCACGGTCGAACGTTCGCACGTCGTCGGTGTCGAGGACGAGACCGCGGAGGTTCACGTCCGACTGACCCATCGACAGCGAATCGACCGTCGCGGGCCCATCGAGGTCGACATCGATATCCGCGTCGGCGTCGGGTTCGGCCTTGTCGACGCTCACTTCGAGACCGTTGTACCCCTCTTTCGGCCGGCCCTTTACGCGGAGGACCTCTCCCGAATCCAGTTGTCCGTCGGCGATAGACGCGGCCTGCTGGTCCCAGAAGGCAAGCCGCACGGTCCCCGTTTCGTCGGCGGCCTCGACGTTGATGACGCGGCCGTCCTCGTCTTCGCCGTCGCGCTCGAACGTGCGAAGCTCCCCCACAGAGACGACCTTGGCGAGGAATTTTACCTCGTCCATCCCGGGTTCGATATCGGAGATAGTGCCCACCTCGTGGTCCTCAAGTTCGTGTGCGATGAGCATCGCCGCCGTCTCCTCGTCGGCGAGCCCGTCCATCTGCTCGACTTTCTGCTCGACGGCCTCCCGAAACTCCGCCTCGTCGACGTCGGTGTCGAGGTCCGCGTAGATGTCCTCAATCGCTCCCATTACTGTCTCACACGCAGGGCTGGCGGCTGTTTAAGCGTTGTCGTTGCGTTAACGACACCGAGCCGTCTCGCGGTTTCGTGGCGTCTCTGGTCGCGGTGACATCGGCGGGCTCTCATCACGAGAGGGTGGTCGCGCCACCCTACAAAAAGGTCGGGTCAGGTGGGTCCGCTCAGGTGTCTGTGTCGGGAGCGCTCGCGGAAGAAGTTCCATGACCAGCGGCCATGATGCCGTCACCGTCGTGGCTAACCGCGACGCTCGATGGTGTGCCACCGTCGAAGGAGAACGTCGCCTCGTAGTCGATGCCGACCATCTGCTGGGTGCAGGCATTGTCACCTGTATCACCACGTTCGATCGTCACCACGTCGACAGCCAATTGGCTGTTTTCCGCGTCGTACTCGACTGTCCCCAGCTCGGCCGTCATACAGCCGTCGTTGCCGACGATTGTCCCCGTCACGGTAACGGTCTCGGCGTCCGTGTCGAACGACGCGTCGGCCGTCTGTCTGGGGCGGCTGGATTCTACGCTGGTCACGGAGAAGGAACTGGCCTGGAGCTCTGGCGGGTCGTCGGGTGTCGCCTCTCCGCCGGACAGGATGGTGTCGCCGTGTCCGACGGAGGCCTCACTTGGCAACCCGCCCTCGAATTCGACGGTACCTGCGAATTCGATACTGCCGATGCAGTCGTCACACGCATCGGCGGTCGACTCGGTCCCGACCACGATAGCGAGTCGGTCCGTCGCAGAGTCGTACTCGGTTCGTTCGAGCGTGGGTTCGTGACAGGGGTCACTCGCCGTCACGAGTCCGGAAAACGAGACCGTCGTCTCGGACTCGTTCATCGAGACACTGGCGGTCTGGTCCTCGCCGGACGAACAGCCGCTGTCGACTAACTCGATAGTGGAGTCGACGATGCTGGGACCCGTCATGCCGTCTTCGTCCCCGGTATCGGCCAGCACCGCGTCGTCGTGGGAAACGACGACTCGGGACGGGACGCCCCCATCGAGGTCGACAGTCCCGTCGAAATCAATGCGCCCGACGCAGTCGACACACGTCTTGTCTGCTCGCTCCGTGCCGAGATCGACAGTGAGCCGGCCGTCGTCGTGGTTGTACGTTGCCCGGGAGAGTTCGATGTCGTGGCACGGTGTTCCCGTCACGACGTGTCCAGAGAAGGTGACAGCGTTCGACTCGGGGTCTATCGAGACGGTCGCAGTCGGGTCCTCGCCGGACGAACAGCCGCTGTCTGTCCGCTCGACCGAGGAGTCAACAATCGAGATATCGTCCGATTCCGATTCATCCGGCGTCGGCGTTCCGTTTCCTGTGTTCGCGTTGTCGTTTGCGTCTGCCATACAGCCCGCGAGCGTAATCGCACCGAGCGCGCTCGACCGGCGGAGGAACTTTCGGCGGTCCATATCCGAGAGATACGCCCCTATTTAAAAATCAGCAGCGGAGAGTCAAACGAGCGTTTGAGTCCTATCGCTGAATATCCCAGTCGCCGTCCTCGTCGATTTCGGCGATGGCGTTGAACAGGCCCTTGAGCGTCGCCAGCGTCTTCCTGTCGTGGGCCTCGGGGTCGATGTGGTAGTGACCGGTACCGCCGACGGTTTTGACGCGTCCCGTGACGACGTGGAGAAATCGGAACGCTCGCTGTACGTCGGCGTACTGAAGCAGGGACGTGATAGAGTGGAAGGAAACAGCGATGTGTTCGTCGTCGCCGGACGCGTTGGCCATCCCCGAGAGGAGTTCGCTGAGTTCGATACCCACACCGGTCAAATCGGAGGGGTTCTCGACGTTCCGGACGGCCCACGACGAGTTGTCGATACGGGATTCCGATTGCCCGACTGCGACGATACCGCCGCGGGAGGGGTCGGTCCCGACCCGTTCGTTCCAGCGGTCGACGAACTCCGAGGGGGACTCGGTGTACGTAACTGCCAGGACGTTCGTCTTCTCGGGCGGCGTTCGGGCGAGCAGTTCCATGCCGGCGTTTCGACCGCGGCTACCGAGCGATGGCGCTAAGAGGAGCGTGTTAGCAGCCCCATCCAACTCTGAGAGGTCAGGTCCGCCCGTATCCCCCGACTCGGCCCGCTCTGCCATAGTTGCATCTGGGTATGCGCCCCTATAAGAATGCTGATTGCCACTATCTCACCCCCTGGGTACGCGAATCGTAACCCCTTTAGTCAGTACCCCGTTACCCGTTAGTGAGTCCGGGTAGGGTAGTGGACTATCCTCTTGGCTTGCGGAGCCAGGGACCAGCGTTCAAATCGCTGTCCGGACGTTCATTTCGTTCACGTCCGACAAGCCCAGCACTCG
>JAZKTK010000154.1:0-4840 GCA_036625595.1 Haloarculaceae archaeon
TGGGGTGCAATCGCCGTCGTCGGTGCGATACCGTTCCTGCTGTCGGGTGGTGGCGTACTCTCACACCCGGTCAACGCGCTGTTCGAGAGCATGAGCGGCATCACGACGACCGGTGCGACGATTTTGCTCGACTTCGACGCGCATTCCCGGGCAGTGTTGCTGTGGCGACAGTTGCTCCAGTGGCTCGGCGGGCTCGGTATCCTGATCCTCGCCACTGCAGTCCTTTCGCAGTTGTCCGTCGGTGGGGCACAGCTCATGGAGACCGAATCACAGATTCAGGACGTGACGAAGCTGACGCCACAAATCGCGGAGACGGCACGACTACTCTGGTCGCTGTACGTCGGTCTGACCGCAGTCGCCGCCGTGACGTTCTACGGGCTCCATCTCGGCGGGCTCGCACCGAACATGACGCTGTTCGACGCGGTGTCTCACGCTCTCACCTCCGTGGCGACGGCCGGATTTTCACCGCAGCCAGAGAGCGTCGGTGCCTTCTCACCGGCGATCCAGTGGGCAGTTATCCCGTTTATGATCTTGGGTGCGACGAGTTTCGTCCTCATCTACGCGGCGCTCAACGGGAATTTCGGGCGCTTTCGCCGCAGCGAGGAGTTTCGGTTCTACATGCTCGTTCTCGTCGGTCTGAGCGCGGTTATGTCGGCACTGATCGTTGCCGACGCAGAGACCGTCTACGGAACCGAGGAAACGCTCCGTCACGCGATGTTCCAGATCGTTTCGATCGTGACGACGACTGGCTACGCCACTGTCGATTTCAACTTCTGGTCTAGCTCTGCTAAACAGATACTGCTGGTGTGTATGTTTATCGGTGGTATGGCGGGGAGTACGACCTGTTCAATAAAAACGGTCCGGTGGCTCGTTATCGGAAAGGCGTTCAACCGGGACCTCTCAGTTGCGGCAAAGCCCGACTCCGTACAGGCGGTGCGGCTTGGTGGCAACGTCGTCGACGAGAGCACAGTCCGTGACATCTACGCCTACACGCTCATCAGTCTCATTTTTTTCATCGCCGGCTCCGTCCTCATCGTCATCAACAGCGCCGTTGTCGGCCATTCAGTCACGGAACTGGAAGCACTCAGCGCGAGCGCCTCGACGTTTTTCAACATCGGACCGGCGTTTGGACAGGCTGGTCCGTACGGGAGCTACGAGTCGTTCCCGACCGTGACGAAAGCCGCGATGACGATTATGATGTGGGTCGGTCGGATTGAGATTATCCCGGTGCTTGTCATGTTGCGGCTGTCCTTCTGGACGCGGCCGTGACTACCGAGGCAGCGTGGTTCACCCGCGTCCACCGGCCAACTGTGCCGATTCCGGGAGTCGCTTGAGGGCGAGCATCGCCGTCGTCCCGACGAGCGGACCGACGACGAGCGGTACGAACGCCCACTGCCAGCCAACCACATTCTGGACCATCGGAATGAGCTGAATCGACCCGATAGTGATGAGAAAGCCGATTGCCGTCTGCAACGTCAGCGCCGACCCGACGTAGCTGTCTTCGGCCAGTTCGGAGACGGCCGCCGAGAACTGTGCGGAGTCAGCCACGATGAAAAAGCCCCAGACGAGAACGAACGGGACGAGAACCAGGAGCGAGGACCCGAAGACAATGCCGGCGAGCAGACAGGCAGTTCCGGAGACGCCCATCGAGACGCTCGTGACCAGCGACCGCCCCCAGCGGTCGGCAGCAGAGCCGGCGAGCCACGCCCCAACACCGCCGATAGCGATGGTCCCGAAGGCCAGTAGGGCGGCAATCTCCTCCGGGTTCGTGACACCGCTAGATTCGAGGCTGGCCAGCAGGTAGAGGGGTATCCACGTCCAGACGGCGTAGAGTTCCCACATGTGTCCGAAGTAGCCGGTGTTCGCCAGGACGACCCCGCGGTCCGAGACGATGCGCCGAATTGCACTGGGGTCGAAGGGGGCTGTGCCAGGCTGGTACGGTCCCTCCCGGTAGCCGAGAGCGAGTACGCCACCGACGGCAGCGATACCGGCGGCACCGAACAGGACAACTCGTGGCTGTCCGATTCCGCCGACAGCCCGCAGCAGGTGTGGAGCAGCGGAGCCGACGGTGAGCGCGCCGACGAGCACGCCAATAGCCAGACCACGGCCCTCTCGGAACCATCCAGCCATCATCTTCATCCCGGTTGGGTAGACGCCGGCGAGCGTGACGCCGGTGAGAAATCGGAGGCCGATTGCCGGAAGGCCACTTTCGACGAGACCTGCGATGAGTGCCGTCGCGCCGGCCCCGGCGAAGGCGGAGCCAGCAAAGAGATACCGGGGCTGGATGGTGTCGGCGATAGTGAGTGCCGCGGAGAGCAGCGCACCGACGACGAATCCCAGCTGGACAGCGTTCGTCAACCAGGCCGTCTCTGCGTCCGATAGTGACCACATGGACGCCAGTTCGGGGCCGACAGCGGAGGCACTGAACCACAGCGTCATCGCGAACAGTTCGGCAACGCCGACGAGAACGAGCATCCGCCACTTGGCTGCATCGGCCGCCATGATGAGTCAGTCGAAACCGCGACTCCTAATACTATCGGCTGTTGTGCACGGTACCTGCACGTCACCAGTAGCGTGCACGCATTTGAATAGGCCCGGTGACGAAGGGAGTGCTGTGAGTGACGCGACGCCCGACAGACGCGACGACTCCGACGAGACCCCAGATTCAGAAGTGAGCGGTGCTGTCGGCTCGAAAAATCCGCGCCACGAGCGCATTACGGCGACGGCGACGCCAGGGCCGAAAAACTCTCTGCAGTACTGGACTGATGCGCGAAGTCCGCTCCAGATTGTCGTCAACTTCCTCGTCGTTCAGCTTATCAAATTCTCGCCGATTCTTCGGGTCAAGACGTGGCTCCTCCGGCGACTCGGCGCCGACGTGGGCAGTGGCGTTTCGCTAGCGCTGTCGGCGACGCCGGACGTGTTCTGGCCGGAACTCATCCGGATAGAGGACGATGCTATCGTCGGCTACGATGCGACCATCCTCTGTCACGAGTTTCTCCGCGGGGAGTACCGGACCGGCGAGGTCGTCATCGGTGAAGGTGCGATGATCGGCGCGGAGACGGTCATCTTGCCCGGCGTACACGTCGGTGCGAACGCGCGCGTCGCGGCCAATTCGCTGGTCGCCGAAGACGTCCCGCCGGGAGCAACAGTCGCTGGCGTCCCCGCCGAACGCGTCGATTAGGAAATCCCGTGGCATTTTAATCGCTCGGGAGCGGAGAGAGAGTATGGACTACGACGAGATGCTCGACCGTGGGCTGGAAGAGACGCCTGAGATTCAGGGTGACTCCGAGCGGTTCGACGTGACCGACCCAGAGGTCAGACAGGAAGGGAACGTCAGCGTCTTCGAGAACTTCCAGACGGTGTGTTCGGACCTCGGACGTGAGGACGACCACGTCATGAAGTTCCTGCAGGACGAACTCGGGACGAGCGGCCACATCGACGAGAGCGGTCGTGCCCGCCTCACCGGCAGTTTCGATGCCGACCGCATCGGCGAGGCCATCGACGAATACGCCGACGAGTACGTCCTCTGCTCGGAGTGTGGACTGCCGGACACACGCCTCGACAAGGAACAGGGAGCGGTCATCCTCCGGTGTGAGGCCTGTGGCGCACGCTCGGCGACCAGTGGCTAGCTGAGTTGTTTCAGGGTTTTGAGGTCGTGTTCAGTCCGTGTAAACTCCGACATCGGACGACTCGCGTGGCAGTTCGGACAGTGAAACGTTCTATTCGACGCTGGCAGGTTACCTGGCGAGTCTTCCCAATCCTTCTTGCATTCAGGGCAGAGTAATCGAACGTACGCTTCAGTCATGCGTGTTGTTGACACACAGACAGGGGGGAAAAGGTTTGTGTCTCTCTATTGTCTCGTTGTGCCGTTCTCGCGCGTCGTCAGGCTGGAACGCCCTGGTCGGCGTCGAGGAGTTCCTTATACCGGTTCCGGATAGTGACCTCAGAGATATCGGCGACTTCGGATACCTCGCTCTGGGTGACCTTCTCGTTGGTCAGGAGGGCTGCGGCGTACACCGCTGCAGCCGCAAGGCCAACGGGTGATTTGCCGGATATCGCACCGGTCTCGCTCGCGGCATCGAGCAACTGGCGGGCACGGCGCTCGGACTCGTCGGACAGGTCGAGGTCCGAGATGAACCGGGGAACGTAGCTTTTCGGATCAGCGGGCTTGACTTCGAGACTCAGTTCCCGGATGATGTACCGGTAGGTCCGGGTGAGCTCCATCCGGTCGACGCGGGAGACCCGCGACATTTCGTCGAGCGACCGGGGGTTGCCGGCCTGGCGCGCTGCGGCGTAGAGTGCGCTCGTCGCGACACCTTCGATAGAGCGGCCGGGCAGCAGATCCTCCTCCAGGGCTCGCCGGTAGATGACACTTGCCGTCTCGCGGACGCTCTTTGGGAGGCCAAGAGCGGATGCCATCCGGTCGATTTCGCCCAGCGCCTGCTTGAGATTGCGCTCTTTGCTGTTCCGGGTCCGGAAGCGCTCGTTCCAGGTGCGCAGTCGCTGCATCTTCTCGCGCTGGCTCGACGACAGCGAGTTGCCGTAGGCGTCCTTGTTCTGCCAGCCGATGTTCGTCGACAGCCCCTTGTCGTGCATCATGTTCGTCGTCGGCGCGCCGACGCGGGACTTCTGGTCACGCTCACCGGGGTTGAACGCTCGCCACTCCGGTCCAGGGTCGATTTCGTCTTCGTCGATGACGAGCCCACACTCGTTGCAGACCGTCTCGCCGTGTTCTGCGTCGGAGACGACCTTTCCACCACACTCCGGACAGGTGTCTACCGATTCCGTTTCTGTCTCTGTCTCTGCTGTTCGTTCGCTCTCTCGAGTCTGTTCGGTGGTT
>JAZKTK010000155.1:0-4725 GCA_036625595.1 Haloarculaceae archaeon
GCCGAGGAATCGGACGACGCCGAAACGGCCGAGGCAAGCGTCTCCGAAATCCAGGAACAGGCCGCCCAACAGGTCACTGACGAAGCCGAAGACAGTGGCCCAGAGGAGGCTGATGGCGGCGAAGCGGTCGTCGAGGACGAACCCGACGCCGACCCGGTCGAGACCATCAGCGGTATCGGTCCGACCTACGCCGAGCGTCTCCACGACGCGGGTATCGAGACGGCGGCTGACCTCACCGAGTACGACGCCGCAGAAATCGCCGAGATTGCCCAGACCAGCGAATCCCAGGCACAGAACTGGCTCGACCAGCTCTAACTCCTGGCGACCGGTTCTCGTCGGTCACTCCACTTTTGACGACTGCAGTGCCGTGATTTTTATCGGTGAGCGCCGTTGCCGTCGAGTATGCGCGTCAGTGTCATCGGCGGCAGTAGCGTCACCGACGAGGAGTACGACCGCGCGCTCACTGTCGGCCGACTGCTCGCCGAGCGCGGCCATACCGTGGTCTGCGGTGGCCGCGGCGGCGTCATGGAGGCGGTCTGTCGCGGCGCACGCGACATGGGGGGCCACACTATCGGCATTTTGCCAGGCAGTCATCAAGCGGCGGCAAACGAGTACGTCCAGACGCCGATTGTGACCGGGATGGGCAACGCCCGTAATCCCCTGGTCGTGTTGAACGGCGACGCCGCCATCGCTATCGACGGCGGACCGGGCACGCTCTCGGAACTCGGGCACGCACTCGATTTCGACCGCCCGGTTGCCGGCCTCGGAACCCACCGAGTCGACGGCGTGGACGGCATCGAACACGTCGACACGCCGGCCGAAGCTGTCGACCACGTCGAAAATACCTTCGAAAGCAATTAGAACCAGTCGGCGAACGACCCTTCGATGAGCGTCTCGGACTGGTGGTCGATATACTCGGCTTGCATCCCCCAGATTGCTTCCGGGAGCGGGACACCAGCCTGAACGCTCTCGTAGACCCGTTCGTGTTTCCAGCGGGCAGGTGTCACCCGGCGGTCCAGCCGTTCACGGAGCGGTCGGATGTACTCGCGTGCCTGTTCTGTCGAGAGTCCCCGGACTTCTAGCCCATCGCGAGCGAATTCGAACAGTTCGTGACCGATTTCGTCTATCGCAGTCGTCTCTGCACCGTCGCTGGTTATCCAGTCGATATCCGCCTGCAGACCGTCGCGGGTGGCCGCGTAGAAGTTTTCTTTCGCCGTCTCCCAGTCGAGTGCGCGGACCGGGTGTTCACGGCGGCGCAGACTCTCCATGAGTCCAGCGAAGACGGCCTCGAAAGCGACGCTGTCCCGGATAGTCGGCTGTGCAGGGAGCGGCCGGAACTCGATGCGAGCGTTTGCCTCCGAGCGGCTGGCACCCTCGAAGACGGGGCGAACCCAGCGCCAGTAGCTGCCGTGTTTGTGGCGAAAGTGGGCGAACCGGTCGTCGAAGCGGTTGCCGGTGGTCACTTCCGTCGGGACGATACACTGGTCGGCCGCGATGGCGTCGATGGCTGCTTCGACGGTCTCAAAATCCGGTGGAAAACACACTTTCGGCGGCTCCTCGTGATCTTCGGGTGGATTCAGGACCGACTCGAAGACGCCGATACGGTGTTCCATGTGCGCGTCCTCGACGATTTTTGCATCGGGGGCGTCGTCGTAGAGATCTGGCGGAAAAAAGGGGGCGTTGACCCCGAGCGCGAGCAGCGGTCCAGCGACCCGAAGCGCGTACCTGAAATACTCCGGCAGGTCGGGCGCGTGGGGCACCTGATAGTGGGGTTGAATCGAGGTGATGAGGCTCTCGGGCATCACCGTCTCCGCCGAGAGCGAGACGTGAGGCGCGTCGAGTTCGAACCGGGAGGGATAGTCGGTGTTGGCCAGCGCGTGATACCGCACGGAATCGCTCATGTTGGTCGCAATCCGAATCCCGTCCTGTTCGACGAAGTCGGTCAGATACTCTGTCGCCGTCTCGCCGGTCGGTGGCACTGTCCACATCCCATCGGTTACCAGCGAAAGGTTCTCGGCGTTCGTCTTCTCCTGGGCCGGCACGAAGTGCGCCTGGAGTTCCTTCTCCTGAGCGACGAGGCCGTAGCGCGTCAGCGGTTCCGGACTCGTCTGCATCTCGGCGTTGTGGAGGCCGAGTTCCTTCTCGAAACCGATGAGACCCAGCAGGCTCCTGGGCATCCGTCGTAGCCCGTCGGTTCGCGAGTCGACGCCGTACAGTTCCATCTCTAGCCCGACGAGCGCTTGCGTGTTGTCGTAGGTCCCCGACTGTACCTCCACTTTGAGTTGCTCGGCTTCCTCCTGGGCGCGGGCACGGAACGCGTCGGTGTCGACGCTCAGTTGCTTCCGGACCTGCGTCGCCAGTTCCGAACCGGACATGGAACCCTCTTCGACACCCAGTGATTTCAATGCGACGGGCCTGTCTCAGGGAAGCGCGGTCTCCGGAATGACGACGACCAGCCGCGACGAGTCGGCCAGCAGCGCTCTGGTAGTACTTCCCGGCGCGTCTCCGCTTGTTTCTGGGTCACCCCGCCGAGGTCCCACGACGAGGACGTCGACATCTCGTTCGGTGGCTACCGCCCGGATCTCATCGACCGGGTCGCCTTCCCGAGTCAGCGTTTCGACAGTCGGTGCGACCAGTCGCGTCCGGGCGACGTTCGTCGCATCCCCAGGGTCCCGGTCGTCGAGTGCTGGCTCTCGAACCGCGAGGACGAGCACTTCGTCGTCGGGGTCGATGCGGGACTGGAGGTAGTCACAGGCTGCTGCGGTGGTGTGGATCGACGCCGTCGCGACGAGATAGTGCGTCATCGTGGGCAGTTCTGCCGCCGGGAAGACACCTCTTTCGGCACTCTTTCGGCAGTCACAACAGATATGTGCGCGCCGACGAATCCACCCTTGTGACTGACGACAGTGGCGTCGGCGGGACGTACACGCTCCTCGTCGACGTACTCGAAACGACCACGGCGGAGGTCGGAGCGCTGGGCACGCTCACCTTCGACCCTGGCTGGTACGCCTACACCGGCAGCGCACTCGGCACTGGTGGCTTCTCCCGGGTCCAGCGCCACCGCGAACTCGCGGCCGGCGAGCGCGACACCCGCCACTGGCACGTCGACTACTTGCTCGGTCTCCCCACCGCCAGCGTCGATACCGTCGTCACGTCTCCCGGCGTCGACATCGAGTGTCCGACCGCCGGCGCACTCGACGGCGTCCCTGTCCCCGACTTTGGCTGTTCGGACTGTGACTGCGACTCGCACCTCCATTACGCGCCACAGCGCGCTGGCCTGCTCGATTCTATTCGCCGCGCTCACCAGTCCTTTGGTGATGAGGGCTCTGGGTGACGGCCGGTGAATTGAATCGACGGGGGCAGCAGTTGCTCGTGGAGTTTGTTGCAGTAGTATAGTTCCGGAAGGATTCGAACCTTCGTCGTAGCCCCCAGAAGGCTACATGATTGGCCACTACACCACGGAACTTTGCAGTCGAGAATAGACAGTGGTTGCACTTATGATTGTCGTAACGTCGTCGCGTTCAGCTAGTTCTGACTGGTGACTCAAAGTGTTCTTTCCTGTGGCAGTTCGCACAGAGGACGGTACACCGCTGGATTTCTGCTTGGATGGCTGCATTCGTTGCTCCGTTTGCGACGAGACTTGCCGCTGTCGCCCGCTTTTCACCGCTGTGGTGAAACACCAGACAACGTGGGTCAGTCTCTGGACAACGGTGACACCCGCCCGTTTCTCGCTTGTACTCGTACAACCACTGTCTCTGCTTTTCTCGTTTTTCACCGGGATTCTCTGGCCACTCATAGTGCTCTTTTCGGTGGCAGTTCGCACACAATATCTCGCACTTTGCCATCTCTTCCCGAAGACTCTGTTTCCCGTGTCCGTGTGTGATTAGCTCGCCAATTGCTTTCTCTTTCAGTTCTGGATTGGTATGGTGGTACTCCAGACAGGCAACTTCTGTCTGTCCACACCTGCGACACCCGCTCTCGGCTTTCCTCTCGTTAACCCATGAGCGGAGACGACTCCGACGGTCCAGTGACCGTTCAGTGTTGTACTCGACGTTTCGGTAGTGCCACCGCTGATCCACCGAGAGATTCTTCCACTCGATATCGTCCGGAATATCGACGCTATCGGGTTTTGATTTGACTCGACTTCCCGTTGACGGTGCTGTTTTCAGTTCAGCCTGGTTTTTTGCTTCGTTCCAGCTACCGAAAGCCCGGATAATCGTGGCTGATGATGGCACTAATTCGAGTTCTTCGTACTCCGCCTTCGTCGGTGACTTGTCGAGTCGTGCCGCTGCTTCCTGCAGTGCATCGAGACACTCCGCTTCGCTCGTCGCCATACGCGCAACTGTGGCGTAGCCAGCGTTTTCAGTCCTCTCCGTACAGTGAATCTAAAATTTTAAACGACAAAGCGCACCGTCGACATCCGTTCGCCACGCTCACTGAGCCACCAAAATATGCGGGTCGCTGTACGGCTCGCCCGTGGCGTCACCGTCTGGTGGGCACGCTGTCAGCCCGCCAAACCCTTTTTCGCTCTCCGACCAACGCTCGGGTATGAACCCCGAGGCGGCCGAGACACTCTCTCCGGTCGACTGCAGCGCCGAGTTGCTCGTCGCCTACCGGACCGGGACGGACCCGACGCCGTACCTGACGAAACTCGCCGAGCACGACGACGACGCGCTCGGGCGGATTCGGACCGACCGTAACGCCGCGCTCGCGTTCTGGTCGAAC
>JAZKTK010000156.1:0-4701 GCA_036625595.1 Haloarculaceae archaeon
TCCCTCTGCCATCGAAGCGTAGTCGGTCCCCCGCCCTAAGCCGTTCGGTCGTCGGAAGCCGACACAATACCGGACACGCGGCGTGTTATCGTCGTTCAACCGTCAGCAATCCCGGCAAGTGCTACCGCAGGGTCCGGCTTCCAGGCCCGGATTCCAGTCCGGCTCGATGGACAGCACCACCGGCAGCGAACGTTTTAGGGAGCGTCTGGCTGTAGCGACACCAATGGTCGAACACGGCGACGACCCGGCAACGGACACCGACCCATTCGACGCGTTCCGGCAGGCCGCCGCGCTCCCGCGGGACGTGCTGGTGTTGTCCGTCGCGATGTTCGCCTTCTCGCTTGGCTTCCAGATGACGAGTCGCTACCTCCCCCAGTATCTACTGGCGCTCGGCGCGACACCCTTCGTCGTCGGCCTCTACGGCACCGTCGGCAACATCATCGGCGCAGTCTACCCCTACCCAGGCGGGGCCATCTCCGACCGTATCGGGTCGCGCAGCGCGCTCACCCTCTTTGGAATTCTCTCGACGCTCGGCTTTCTATTCTGGCTCGTCGCCCCACTGGTTGGCCCAATCGACGTTGCCGGCGTCACCGTCGAACCGTGGATATGGATTTTCGTCGGCCTCTTTCTGGCCCAGGCCTGGAAGTCCCTCGGCCTCGGTGCAACCTTCGCTATCGTCAAACAGAGCGTTCCCGACACCCAGTTGGCCCGCGGCTTTGCCAGCACCGAAACGTTCCGCCGTACCGCATTTCTGCTCGGTCCGGCCGGAGCGGCCGGCCTCCTGTTTTTCGGCGGCGGCGAGATTCTGCCGGGCTTTCTATACGTCCTCGCCGTCGCCACGGTCTTCGGCGCCGTCGCGACCGCTATCCAGCACTTTCGGTACGACGCCAGCGAGGACACCATCGGCGACGAGTTCGCTGGTCTCGACCAGATTCGGCGCGACCTCCGCGACCTCCCCAATACCCTTCGCCCGCTACTGATCGCCGACACGCTCGTTCGCTTTGCCAACGGGATGGTCTACGTCTTCTTTATCGTTGTCGTCACCGAAGTTCTCCAGGTGGACGTGACGCTCTTTGGCGTCTATTTCAGCCCCGAAGTCTTCTTCGGCGCGCTGCTCAGCATCGAGATGGTCGTTGCCCTGCTCTCGATGTACCCTGTCGCTCGACTCGCCGAGCGAACAGGATTGAAACCAGTCGTCGCCATCGGCTTTGTCGTCTACGCCGTCTTCCCCGTGTTGCTCGTGTTCGCGCCCGCAGACCCACTCGTCGTCGGCCTGCTCTTTGCCGTCTCGGGGCTACGATTCGCCGGGCTGCCCGCACACAAGGCGCTCATCGTCGGCCCCGCCGAACGGGATGCCGGCGGCCGCGTCACCGGCGCGTACTACCTGCTTCGCAACGCGATTGTCATCCCCAGCGCCGCACTTGGTGGCGCACTCTGGCAGGCGGTCAGCCCCGAAGTCGCCTTCACGCTCGCCTCGGCCATCGGGATTGTCGGCACCGGCTACTTCCTGCTGGTCGGGACGGAGTTCGAAGCGTACCGGTGAGAGCTGTCGACCAGTCGTTAATAATCACCAGTGGTAAAACCCAGTACACCCAACAGCGAAGCAGATGGACATCGGAACGTACCTCGTCACACAGACAGACCTCTCCGCGGACCGTTCGACGCAGGCCGTCGTCGATGCTGCACTCGCTGGCGGCATCGATGTCGTCCAGGTCCGCGAGAAACACGCCAGTGCGCGCGAGCGACTCGCTATCGCGCGTGACCTCCGCGGCCCGACCGCCGAGGCTGGCGTTTCACTCGTCATCAACGACCGCGTGGATATCGCGCTCGCGGCCGACGCCGACGGCGTCCACCTCGGCGACGACGACCTGCCGGTGGAGGACGCACGCGCACTGCTCGGTGCGGACGCCATCATCGGTCGCTCGGTCTCGACAGTCGAGGCCGCACGCGAGGCCGAGCGCGCGGGCGCTGACTATCTCGGTGTAGGCGCGGTCTTCGCCACCAGGTCGAAAGACGACATCCCCGACGAAGAACAGGCAATCGGGCTGGACCGGGTCCGAGATATCGATGCTGCCGTCGACATCCCCTTCGTCGGTATCGGCGGCATCACGCCGGACAACGCCGCCGACGTGGCCGCAGCCGGCGCGGATGGCGTCGCCGTCATCACAGCCATCACGCAGGCCGACGACCCCGAACGGGCCACCCGCAACCTTGTCGATGCAGTTGCAACGGGACGCGAACGAGCCGACGCTGCCGCAAACACTGGAACACACCAATGACAATCGACCTCGACGCCGACCTCGCTGCCGTCACGGATGCATCGCCACTCGTCAACGCCGTCACCAACAACGTCACCGTCAACGACGTTGCCCAGGTCATCCTCCACTGGGGCGGCCTGCCCGTCATGTCCGACGACGAACGAGAAGTCGGTGACATGGTCGCCGGCGCACAGGCCTGCCTGCTCAACATGGGCACCGTCAGCGAAGAAGGCGAAGCGACCATGGTCGAAGCCGGCGAATCCGCCAACGACCACGGCGTCCCCGTCGTACTGGACCCCGTCGGCGTCGGCGCGACGCCCACCCGCGACCGCGTCGCCGAGCGCCTCGCCACCGAACTCGATGTCGCCATGATCAAAGGCAACTACGGCGAGATTACCGCCCTCGCCGGCGAAGACGCCGACGTTCGAGGCGTCGAATCCGTCGGCGACTACAGCGACATCGCGACGACTGCCGTCGCCTGCGCACAGAAGTACGACACCGTCGTCGTCGCCTCGGGCGAGACCGATCTCGTCGCGACCGCCGACGCCGCCTACGAAGTGACCGCCGGCCACCCCGACATGGGGACCGTCGTCGGCACCGGCTGCATGCTCGGCGCGACCGTCGCCACCTTCGCCGGTGCAATCGACGACGCCGAACGCGCCGCACTCGCCGGCACGGTCGCCTTCGGACTCGCCGGCGAAGCCGCCGCCGACGGTGAATTCGGCGACGTACATGGCCCCGGCAGTTACAACGTCGCGTTCAAAGACGCCGTGGCGGGCCTCGCCGAAACCGATCACGACGCCGGTGACGCCCGCATCGAACGCGTCCTCACCGCCGAATGACGACCGACGGGTCGCGGGTCGCGCTGGTGACCGGTGCCAGCCGCGGTATCGGAGCCGAGACCGCCCGCCAACTGGCTGCCAACGGCTTCGATATCGTGCTCGCCGCACGAAGCGAGACGCCACTCCGGCATGTCGCCGAAGACATCACGACCAGCCACGGCGGTGCCGCACACGCGGTCCCGACCGATGTGACCGACCCCGACGCCGTGACAGCGCTCGTCGAGACCACGCTCGAACGGTTCGGCCGCCTCGACGCCACTGTCGTCAACGCCGGGACCGGCGAACGGCGAAACGTCCCACTGACAGAGCTGTCGCTGGCGGAGTATCGGACTGTCCGTGCGACCAACGTCGACGGCGCGTTCTACACCACCAGAGCCGTCGTCGACCACCTGCGCGAGACGAACGGGACGCTCGTGTTCGTCGGCAGTTACAAGGGCAAGTACCCTAGCACGTCAACGCCGGTCTACGCTGCCTCGAAGTGGTGGCTTCGTGGCTTCGCACAGAGCGTCGCTGGCCGTGTCGGCCCCGACGGCGTCGCCGTCTCGCTTGTCAACCCCACCGGCGTCACGACCGCGTTCGGCCGCGACACTCGCGACCAGACCAACGAGGAGTTGCTCGACGCCAAAGATGCACTCACCGCGAGCGACGTCGCCGAGACCATCGTGACTGCGGTCGACCAGGACGCACCCGGCGCGATTACGGAGCTCGACCTCTTCCGGCGCGACATCTACGAGCGCTTCTGAGTGCGAGCAAACAGCGCGAAGCCGATTCCAAATACTGTTTTTCATCCGGCCAGTACCGGGCAGTCGTGAGAGAGAAGGGAACAGCAGAGCGAGAAGAGGATCGCCCCGACGACCGGGAAGTCGAGGTCTTGCTTGACGAACTGGAGGACCTCGAAGAGACAGCAGACTCCCACGAGCACCGGCGGGTGATTCAACGGACGATAGACACGCTCGACCGATTCTCCGGCGGGCGTATCTTCGGCCTCGACGACCTCGCCCAGCAGATCGTTGGGGGGGTCATCCTCTCTGCGCCCTTCGTCGTCACCGAAGAAGTCTGGAGTCTCGCCGCGTCGATGAACTGGATTCAGTGGGCTGTCACCGTCCTCATGGTCGTCGCGATCGGCTACGGGACGCTGTACAAGGCCGACCACGACCGGGACGCCGAACGCGAAGAGTCGATTGCTGGACTTCCGATTCGATTCGTCTCGCTGGTGCTGATCGCATATCTCTCGGTTACGATTCTGGCCTTTGTCTTCGACGCCCCCGAAACGTTCGCAGCGACGCCGAACACGACGCTCAAGGCCATCTCCATTGGCGCGATCTTCAGTGTCGTCGGTGCTGCAACCGCTGACTCGCTGTTCTAATCCGGACGCGTTCGGTGTATTGCCTGAACAGGCGTATTGCTACTTGTGAACTGTTTTCGGAGACTGACGGGATTTGAACCACGGTCACTCCGCTCCCTGGTTCAAATCTGGCGAGGATTGATAGCCCGCGCCGGATTGGTGCGGGCAAAACGCCTCACGGCTCAATACTTCGCCGTTCGGCAGCGGTCGAGGTCTCGTGTGCGAGACCTCGCAAGCCAAGGGCCGGATTTGAACC
>JAZKTK010000157.1:0-4636 GCA_036625595.1 Haloarculaceae archaeon
CGTCTGTAACCTCAAGACGAGTGATTGCCGTCCGACGCACGTAGTCGTCTGCCACAGTTTCAATGTAGAACGGTGGCTACTTATAGACTGGTATGTGTGCCGAAACGAACGCACTCCTCCCCTCCCTACTCACTCGCTTCGCTCATTTCTTAAGGAAGGGGACTCCGCGCTACCGCTTCAGTTGAAAGTATCCCGAACCGATAAGAATAACCCGCGACTGTGACATTGTGTTGGCATGAGTAGGTCTGTGCTCTCTCGACGGTCAATGTTACGGCGTGTTTCGGTGCTGGCTGGCGCTGTCCTTGCAGGCTGTGGCGGCAGCGACGACGACTCGACACAGACCGAAGATGACTCACCCGAGAGCGACAACTCCTCGCCGGACGAAACCCTGCCCGATCCGGAGTCCCCCGAACGAGAGGAGACGGCGACGCCGGACCCCGAAACGAGAACCCCCACACCTGACGGAGAGACGGCCGAGAACATCTTCGAGCCGCCGGGTGGGGGCAGCGATACCACGACGCCGGAACAGGAGACGGCAACGCCAACCACCACTGCTGAGGACGGCCCGAGTGGTCCACCGGGCCCGCCGGGCTCGTAGCTGTTACTCGCCGGGTGCGGTCCGGATCGGCCACAGCGTTTTTTTCGTTGTGAAAATTGCCTTGCCGCCAAACTGGTTCCAGGAGGCACGAGCGACGACCGAGCACCGGTCGGCCGACTCGTCGATCGTGAGCGGGACGGCCTGCGTGACTCCAGAAAGCGGCGAGGCGGGGCCCGGGGACCAGCTCTGAGTCACCGAATCGTGGTCGGCCGGGCCCGTCACCCGCTTGAACTCCTGTTGCGTAACCTCGTCGCCGATAGTGTAGTCCCCGACGCGTCTCGTCGTCGTGAGTTTCGCTCGTATCGAGTCACCGAACAGCGTGTTCGCCCCCTCGATAACCGTCCCGAGCGGGCCCAGCGCCGTGGTCGCGCCCAGTCTCAGGAGGGCGTTCGTCTTCTCCAGTCGCTCCTCGTTCCCGGTGAGGGTAGTGAATCGTTCGTCTCCGTTGTCGGTCGGGAACGGATACACGGGGAGGTCGGTCCGCAGCGGGTGCCATCGCTCGAGGAGCGACAGTCCTCGTCTCGTCTGTATCGTCTGGTAGCGGCCAAGGACTGTTGCATCGGCTGGCTCCATCCCGTTCGAATCGGACGGGTACCCCGCCCTATCGACGGTGACCGTGCGTTCGGGATAGGAGACGGTGAAAAAGCCGTCCCCGAGGGACTGCTGTGAGGAGTTCGAGTCGTTCGCGATCTCGTACTCGGCCTTGCCGTTGACGTCCGATAACTCGTTTGCGTCGGTGAGTTCGGTGTACAGCACCTGTTCACGGTGGTCAGTCGGGTTCACCCGACGCCAGACGGTCACGGTCGAGTAGATGTCGCCGTCCCGGTCGACAGGTGTCGGATAGGAGAGGACCTGCTTGTCGAGCGTGATTGTGGAGGGAGCGTCCGTGAGTACGTCGAACCAGCCTGATTTCTTGACGACGACCGTCTCCGCCGACACATCCACATCCGCAGGGAGTGCTCCGTCGCTGTCCGTGGCGTAACTGTCCCGCACATCGCCGCTCTCGCTGTCGTAGGTCAGCACCGTCGCGTCGGGGACGGGTGCGCCGTCGATGTCGACGACAGTCGGCTGTGATGGGTCGGTGTC
Source organism: Haloarculaceae archaeon (assembly GCA_036625595.1). Lineage (GTDB taxonomy): Archaea > Halobacteriota > Halobacteria > Halobacteriales > Haloarculaceae > Salinibaculum. The sequence goes on from JAZKTK010000157.1 coordinate 1,685, forward strand.
GCCATCGCCAGTGTCGTCGAGGGAAATCGTACACGGCGGGTCGACCTTCACCAAGTACGTCCCAGGAGACAGTGTACCACTACCATCGAGAGTCATGGTCCGGATCTCACCGCGGCTATCGATAGCGTAGGCTGTCGCGTCCTCGCCACAGAACTCGCCGTATGAAACCGACGAATCGGTAGCAAATCCGGCCCAGCCGTCACCGCTGACCGAGACCGGCCCGGACGTTGGCGTCTGGTCGACCCGCCCGGGAACAGTGAACGACTGGTGGGTCCGAAACAGGACCACGCCTGCCGGGATGCGCTCGACACTCGCCTTGTCCGGGTGGAGCCACGTCTGGCCAAGACTGCCATTTTCGGCCCAACTGGCGTAACTCTCCCGGCTAGCGTCCGCGAACTCGCTGATTGGAATCCCAGAGTCGAGGTCGAACAGCGACCACTGCCCATCGAAGGTCAGCGTCCCCGAGGTGTCGTCCGGATTCTCCCTGCTCTCCGAGATGGGAATCGTACACGACTCGGTCGTTTCGACGAAGTACAGCCCCGGGTCGAGCGACCCGTAATCGCCCGCCAGCGAAATCTCCACTTCTTCCCCGTTCTCGGTGGTGTAAGCAGTCGGTTCGGTGCCACAGTCGTCGAACGCGCGATAGGGGAGCTCCTCGTCGAGGTGGAGCCCGACCCATCCGTCCCCAGTCACCGATACTGTCCCGGTCGTCGGCTGCCCGGACAGCGTCACCTGCACTGTAAACGGTTCGGTGGTCCCGACCCAGCAGAGACCCGGCGGCACCAGGTCTGTTGTCGCGCCGTCGATTGGTAAAGACTCACGATAGATTGAGCCATCGTCCATCCACGAGAGACCCCCGTTCTCGGTCTGATCGAACACGTTAACCGGGACACTCTCTGCCAGGTCGAGTATCTGGACCCCCCTCTCGATGCGAACTTGCTGGCTCGTCTGCGCGCTCACGGTGCCGTGGAACCCCGCTGCTGCGAGGCTACCACCCGCGAGTCCCTTGAGAAAATCACGCCGAGAATTCCGGTCCATCATGAGAATTTATTTTTGAGCAACATGAATATAGATTGTGAAATCACTAGTATTGGGAACATTAGTGGCAATATCTGCGTGGGAACAATACACACCACCGTTACGTCCGCCACTTTCACTTTCACTCCGGTAGGCCGGGATATTAGTGGCCCCCGGTCGTTTGGGTGAGTAGGGCTGGGAGCCCACCGTCGCCGCTTACACGCCCGGCGACACCTGTCACACGCTCCACGCCCTCGTTCCCTTTCCTATAACCCACGAACAGCGAGTAGCTACTGATTATATCGCAAATATTGCGTCCCCAGTGACTGGTAACGACGACGCTGGGACTCAGTCGAAAATGAACGGTATCAGGCGACTGTTCGAGAAGAGCGAGCGGTTGCCGTCGCGAGTCGTCAGCTCTCGAACCCGCGGAGGACGGCCTGTCCATCGGTCGCGCTCACGTCGGGAAGCGTGACGCGCTCGGGGTGGGGCATCAACACGGCGACGTGGTCGTGTTCGCCCAGCACGCCGGCGATGTTGTGCTTCGAGCCATTCGGATTTGCGTCGTCGGTTGGCTCGCCCGACTCCTCACAGTACCGGAAGAGCACGCGGTCGTCGCTCTCCAGCCGTTCGAGTTCCTCGTCGTCGATTTCGAAGCGTCCCTCGCCGTGTGCGATGGGGAACTGGACGACCTCACCCTCGTCGTAGCCACGCGTGAAGGGCGTGTCGGCGTTTTCGACGCGCAGGTGGACGTATTCGCACTGAAAGCGGGCGCTCCGGTTGGTCGTAAACGCGCCGGGTGTGAGCGTGGCCTCACAGCCAATCTGTGCGCCGTTGCAGATACCGAGTACCGGCGTCCCGTCTGCAGCGGCATCGCGGACCTCACTCATGATTGGCGAGTTGGCAGCAATCGCACCGGCACGGAGATAGTCACCGTACGAGAAGCCACCGGGAACGACGATACCGCTGGTGTCTGCAGGCAGGCCGTCCTCGTGCCAGACGAGTTGCGCGTCGATACCGAGGTGCTCCAGCGCCAGAATCGTGTCGCGGTCGCAGTTGGAACCGCCAAACTGGATGACGGCGACGGTCACAGTGACCACCTCGTGTGGGAACCGAGTGTCACCGACAGTGAGACAGAGACCGTCATTGCTCCTCGACAGTGACCTCGTAGTCGTGGATAGTCGGATTGGCGAGCAGTCGCTCGGTCATCTCCTCGGCGCGCTCACGGGCGCTGTCGGCGCTCTCGGCGTCGAGGTCGAGCTCGAACTGGTCGGCCGACCGCAGGTCCTCGAGTTCGAACCCGAGACGTTCGAGCGAGCGCTGTGTCGTCTCGGCTTCGGGGTCGAGCACCCCGTGTTTGAGCCGAACTGTGACAGTGGCAGTGTAGGCAGTCATCGGTCGAGACACGGACGCCGCGAGCGAAAACGCTTGTGATTGCCGGCCGCGATTGACCCGCGAGACATCGGCTGATCCGGCGACGACGAGAGCGCCGAAGCGGTGCGACTGCGAGCGCATCGTGAGTTTTACCAGCAGACAATGTCCAGTTCCATGCGTGAACAGACCGCGAAACAGAGTACTCACTGCAGTTGCGGTCAGCGGTGGCACGTTCGCGCTGTTCGGTATCGTTACCGGGTTGCTACCCAATTCGCTCTACATCCGGATGGTTCCTCGAACGGGGCTCGATTATCTCTTTCTGGCACTGACAGCCGCGTTTCTCGGAGCGTACACGTACCAGCGGACGCCCAGCCAGGGAAACGACGACAAGACGGCGACTGCGGGTGCAGTCCTGGGGTTTCTGGCCTTCGGGTGTCCGACCTGTAACGCCCTCCTCCTCGCCCTGTTCAGTAGTTCCGCACTGATGACCTACCTCGACCCGATACGGCCACTACTGGGCGCGGTGAGTGTCGTCCTGTTTGCCGGTCTGTTGTACGTTCG
>JAZKTK010000158.1:0-4567 GCA_036625595.1 Haloarculaceae archaeon
GGCGTGCTCCTACGGGGTGCTCGGATTACTGACGACTGTCCACCCGTTCGAGGCGTTCTTTCTGTTTGTCGTTCTCGCGCCAGTCGACCTGGTGACCGCACCGGAGAACTCACTTCGGTCGATTCTGCTGGTCGGTCTCATCTTCGTGGTTTCGCTGCTCCCGTTTTTTACCCTGAACACGCTTATTTCCGGAAACCCGCTGGAGTCACCGAGGATTATCAGCGGCGCCGGCTCCGGACTCGAAACGTCGCTGTCTCCGGACGGCGGTGGTGGAGACGGTGGAGGCGGTGGTGGAAGTGGCGGAACGCAGACGCCGGCTGACGATGGTGGAACGCAGACACCGGCTGACGATGAGGGAACGCAGACGCCAGTCGACAGTGACGGGAACGGTAGTAGCGACGGAGGGAGTGGGAGCGATGTGACTCCGGAGACCGAAACTGGCGGTACAGGCTTCTTGAGTAGTCTCGTAGCGACGTTTGCGTCGCTCCTCGCGTTCGCAGGGAGTCTCGTCGGATTCGTCGGCGATTGGATTGGAGAAAGTCTCGACGTTCTCGGGCAGCACGAACGGCTGTCCCACATTTTTGTCCGAGGTGGGAACATTCCCAGTCTGAACAGTGTTAACGACTTCGAGGCAATCGAACTCACACTGCTGGAATCATTCCCGCTGGCTGCGGCGCTCGTCTGGCTGCCCGTCGCTGCAGTTCAGGGACTCCGCAAACGGGTCGTCGGTGCCGGTATCACGACAACTCGTCGCCAGACGGACCTGCTGGCGGCTGGCTTCGCCATCGTTTTTGCACTCATCTACCTGCCGAAACTGCCGCTACACAGCCAGATTACGGTCCGGTACATCTTGCCGGTGATGCCATTACTGCTCTACGGGGTAGCACGGTGTTCGTTCGTTTACCGGGCCGTCGCTGACAGACCCGGCTGGTTGCTCGGGAGTTACCTCATAACTGTCTTCGTCGGTGGCGCAGTGGTGACGGCGACACTGGCACTGGCGGACCCGGCAATTGGCGAGGCGATGCAACTGCACGCGCTGGTCGGACTGGGCGCGGCGGTGGTGGCCGCCATCGTCGTGGGGTCGTGGCCCCTCCACGACGACACTCGTGCAGTCGCTGCCGGTCTGGCACTCCCCGCTGGGGTGACGACCGTGTTTTTGCTCCTTGCGAAAATCGAGTACTTCAGCTACCGGGTGCCCTCGGACGACAACCCAGCCGTGTTCGTCCTGGATGTTGTTCGTGTATTGGCAGAACTGCTTCCGGTAATTCCCGCGTGATTTTCTGTCAGACGGGGCACCATCGAGTATCAGCGCCGATAATCAACGGGACAGGTTTATTTAGCTTTTGACGGTACTCTGTGGTGAGCAGATATGGCAGACGTACTGATAGCCGACGACTCCGAGTTCATGCGGAACCTCCTCCGGGAAATTCTTGAAGAAGACCATACGATTGTCGGAGAGGTGGAAAACGGCGTCGAAGCCGTCGAAGTGTTCAAAGAGAAACAACCGGACCTGGTGATGATGGACATCGTGATGCCAATCCGGGACGGTATCGAGGCGACTGACGAAATCAAAAACGCCGCACCAAATGCGAACGTCATCATGTGTACCAGCGTGGGGCAGGAAGAGAAGATGAAAGAGGCCGTCAAGGCCGGGGCTGATGGGTACATCACCAAGCCGTTCCAGAAACCGAGCGTGATTGAGGCAATCCAGGACGTCGTCCCGTCCTAACGATGAAGGTAGACGTCCAGTCGCTCGGTACGTTCAATCAGCTCGCTCACGAAGGAGCCGAACAGGCCACCCGGTCGATGGCTCAGATGACGGGCATCGACGCCGAGGTCGACGTGACGAAGATTTCGCTCGTCGACCGGGCCGACATCGGCGAAGAGCTCGGCGACAACGAGTTCGTCGGTGTACAGTTTGGCTTCGAGGGAGCGCTCAGTGGTGAGACTGTGCTGGTTTTCGACGACGAGAGCACCGACGAAATCGTGAACTCGTTGATGCCCGGTGCTGCCGACGACCCGGCGATGGCCCAGTCCAGCGTCGAGGAAATCGGCAACATCATGATGAGTGGTTTCATCGACGGCTGGGCGGACTATCTCGGTGCGACCATCGAACACACGCCACCGGAGTACATCGAGCGGTCCGGTTCCAGCGTGCTTCCGGCGGCACCGGAGTCCGGTGAGACCGACCAGATATTCGTCTTTCGGAGCGAAATCGAGTGGCTCGACCAGTCAGTCAACTTCTACATCTACATGCTGCCCGAGTACGGGCCGATGGCGGAGATGCTGTCCGACCACGTCGACACCGGCGAGGATGCGATTCCTATCGAGAAACTGGAAGCGTTCAACCGAATGACCCAGAGAGGGACCGAGAAGGCTGCGAAAAACGTCGAGATGATGTCCGGTATCTCAACGGAAGCCGAGGTCACCCAGATATCTTTTGCACCAATCGAGGACGTGCCAAAGCAGGTTGGCAACGACACGTACGTCGGCACGGTGGTCGAGTTTACCGGGACTCCCAGCGGCTATTTGCTGGTCCTGTTCGACGAGACATCGGCAATCAACGTCGCGGAAGCGTTGATGCCGGTGGAATCAGACGGAGAGGGGCTGACCGACCAGCACAAGGCGGCCATCGAGGAACTCGGCAACATTATGACCAGTGGGTTCGTCGACGGCTGGGCGAACGTCCTCCAGCAGTCGGTCGAGCACACGCCGCCGCGACTGGTCCACGACATGGGACAGGCGATTATCGACCCGCTGGCAGCCCAGCTGGGGCAACACCAGCGCCACGCTTTTATCATCGATTCGACGATGAAAACCGATGAGGTAGATTTCGAGAGTTCGATTCACGCGTTGCCCAACGAGGAAGAGTTGCGCAAGGCGCTCGACGAGCTGTTGGTCGAGCGAGCCGAGGAGACGGACGCCGATGTCGAACAGATATTCTAACAATGAAAGTTTACGACGGTAGCAGCCAGACCGAGCAGTCACAGGATGCCGAACCCGAACGGGTGAAAGTTGGTATCGCGGAGTACGAAGTAACGGCAGACGGTGCAGTGCTGACAACCAGTGGCCTCGGGTCGTGTATCGGGCTCGCGCTGTACGACCCTGGGACAGGTATTGCGGGTCTGGTCCACGTGATGCTCCCGTCTGCCGACGATATGGAGGATGGCAACGCTGCGAAGTTCGCAGATACCGGGACTGACCTCCTCGTCGAGAAGATGGGCGAAGCGGGTGCCAACATCGGTCGCCTCGAAGCCAAGATCGCCGGCGGGAGCGATATGCTCGACTTCTCGGAATCAGGGTCGGGAATCGGTGACAGAAATGTTGTCCAGGTCCGCGAGACGCTCGACGGCTACGGGATTCCTATCGTCGGAGAGGACGTCGGCGGAGACCACGGTCGGTCGCTCCGTCTGGAAGCGGAGACCGGTGACCTCGTCGTCAAGAGTGCCAACACCGAGAACACTCGTCTGTGACTGTGTGAGAGCGCTCTGACTGTGAGACTGCTGCGCTCCCGTCAGACGAGTGGCAGACACTGTTACCAACTTTGATACGTCCGACGCTGTTCTCTGGAACAGAGCTCCGAAATAAACGTCCGACACTATTTTCCAAAAGCATCTGACGGGATATAATGTTTATTTCGCCTCTTTAGGGAGTATATTATCAGATGTGATAGAATAGACGGTACATTCAAGAGTGCAAGTGCCTTCCTCACGCGTAATGAGTAGTGCCGCGTTCGCCCAGCCGTTACAGTCCGTCGCACTGGAAGTGACGGATGCTGTGTGGCTGTTCGTCTTGCTCACTGGCGGACTCGTCGGCATGAGTATCCGGAATATGCTGGAGGGAATCGTCGGCGACGAAGACGAAGCTAACGGCGACGACGGCGGGGACGACGACCTGGGTGGCGGCGGTGGGCTGATGGCAGACGACGGCGACGGCGGGGATGACGACCTTGGTGGGCTCGGTGGACTAGACGACGGTGGCGACGACCTTGGCGGATTCGGTGACGATGAGTTCGGTGATATGGACGACGGCGGCGGTGGTGGTGGCGGCAACGTTGACGAACTCGAACACCGACTGGACGAACTGGAAAACGAAGTCGGGAGCCTCTCGTCGACCGTCAACACTGTCCGAAACGAGAACGAGCAGATCTCCGAGAGCGTCGGGGAAGTCGAGGAGAACGTCCGGAAACTGCTCGACATCTACGAGATGGTTACCCGCGGAGTTAACCCGTTTGCTGACGACATTGACGCCGGAATGGGCGGCGGTGGGATGGACGGCGGTGACGGTTCGTTCGGGCTGTTTGGCGACGATGACGGCGGCGGTGGTGGCGACGACGACCTCGATGAAGAGATTGCCGAAGCCGACGCAGAGGGCTTTTTCGACGAGGACCTCGTCGAGGACGACGGTGGGATGGAGGCAGACGCGGATGTCGGCGACGTCCTCGGCGGCGACGACGGAGAGATGGACGACGGCGGGGACTTCGGAGTGTTATTGTGAGAGGATTACTCGGAGGACGAGTACGACTAATTCCTCGAATAGGGGGGTGTCTTGTTGGAAGTATCGGTTG
>JAZKTK010000159.1:0-4494 GCA_036625595.1 Haloarculaceae archaeon
TCGCGCCTCGCGCGACGCTGGTCGATGATATCGTCGACCTGTTCGTGGAGGTGGTCGTGAGCGCGGTTCGCTCGCCGGAGGAAGGGCAGGGGCGTCCAGTCGGGCGCGAAGAAGGTAATCGGCTGGTATTTGGGCTGCATCGGCTTCTGGAAGGCCTCGACAGCGTCGTAGAGACCGCGTTCGGCGATATCGATATCGCGGCCGAACATCGCGTCGACGAGGATTTCCAGCGTGAGACGGGTCATCTCCTCGCGCATCTCGACAGTTTCGCCAGCGTTCCAGCGAGTGTTCGTCTCCTCGCTGCGCGAGACCATGATGTCGGCGTACTCGCGGATATGGTCCATGTAGAAGGCGGGCTGGATGGCCTCGCGCTGGCGCTGCCAGAGGTCGCCCTCGCTGGTGATGAGGCCGTCGCCGACAATCTGTTTGAGTTCGCTGTTGCTGTCGTCGTGTTTCGGGAAGCGCTCGCTCTCGGCGACGAGGATGCGCTCGATTTCCGAGGGGTCGGTCACCATGTAGGTGTCCCACCCGAGCATCTCGAAGTTGACGACGGGGCCGTACTCGGCGGCACACCGCTCGCGGAAGGCGTTTGGGTCGCGCGCCCACTGGTGGGTGTTCCCCACGAGCGGGAGGCCGCGTGGTCCTGGTGGTGTCTGTTGGGTTGCCATAGCTGGGACGCTGACGTTCTCTTGTTCGTCCCGAGAGGCCCAGAGTCTACTGCGCCGCATCCGGGGCACCTTTTTAACGAAGCGAATTTGCCAGTGGCCCACCATCCGCCCATATGCGCTACGTCACGCTTCGCGTCTCCCCGACAGAGGGGGAGGCCTTCCATCCCCTCGGACGTGCGCTCTCGGCCGACGAGGCCGTCGAACGGGGGAATATCCACCGCGTCGAGATGCTCGACGACGGCAGCGGTCTCCTGCTGGCCGAGGCCCGCGGCAACGTCGACCGTTACCGCGAGATTCTGCACGAATCCGAGCACGTCCACGAGTTCAGCATCGTCGAGGACGAAGGATGGTGGTACTCCTACACCCACTTCGAGCCGAACGACGCCAACAGAGAGATGCTCGAACTCCAGTACGAATCAGAACTCGCCATGGAGACGCCAATCGAAGTCGAGGACGACGGCTCGTTCGTCCTGACGCTCGTCGGTCCGATGGCAGCGTTTCGGGAGGCGACCCCGACGGGTACCGACGCCTACACCGTCGAAGTGCTGGAGACGGGCGAACACCACCCGGAACTGGGTGACCTCTTTCTCTCACTGACCGAGCGCCAGCGGGAGGTCCTCGAAGCGGCCACAGACCTGGGCTACTACGACAACCCTCGGCAGGCGACCCACGAGGACATCGCTGCGGAAGTCGACGCCTCTCCCAGTACGGTCGGCGAACACCTCAGGAAGGTCGAATCCCGCGTGTTTGCACACCTGGTCCGATAGCTACGCCGGCGGCGCGCCGTCCTGGATGACCGCACGATACCGCTCGCCAGCGGCGTCCGTCGCGGTCAACGCGTCGCGAATCTCTCGCGACATCCAGCCGTCACTATGCGGTGGCGCGTCGGCCGGCATCCCGGTAAACTTCGCGCTGCGAAGGCCTTCGGGCAAGTACCGCTCGTAGACGGGGAGGCGCTCGCGGAGTGGTACCCCGGCGTAGTCAGCAATCTCCCGGAGCGTCTGGAGGGCGGGCCACTCGTAGTCGGGATTGATGTGGTCGTCAGTAATCGGCGAGACGCCACCCAGGTCGTCGATACCACAATCGACGACCTCGCGGGCGGGCGCGAGATTCGGCGGGACCTGTACGGAGATTTCGTCCGGGAGACCGGCGCGAGCCATCGCGACCGCGCGTCGCAACGTGTCGACGCCGGGCGAACCGTCCTGCCAGCGTTCGTTCTCGGCGACCGGCTGGACGATTATCTCCTGGATGTGCCCGTATCGCTCGTGGAGTGCGCGAATCGCCAGAATACTCTCCGCGCGGTCGGTCCAGCCCTCGCCGATGCCGACGAGGATCCCCGTCGTGAACGGCACACCGAGTTCGCCGGCATTTCGCAGCGTGTTGAGTCGCTGACCTGGTGACTTGGCTCGCGGCCCGCCGTGAGCCTGTACCTCGGCGGTGGTCTCGAGCATGACGCCCATCGAGGCGTTCACGTCCGCCACTGCTGCCATCTGCTCGCGCGTCTGGTCGCCGGGGTTAGCGTGGGGCAACAGTCCCACGTCCAGCGCGATTGCACAGCACTCCCGGAGGTAGGAGTGAATCGAGTCGTGACCCCACTCGGCGAGCTGGTCGTGGATAGCGGTGTAGCGGTCGTCGGGGTCGTCGCCGAACGTAAAGAGCGCCTCCGTACAGCCGGCGTCGGCTCCCGTCTGACAGATATCTCTGACTTCTTCGGGCGACAGTAGTGAGGCCTGTCCGGGCACGTCGTAGTACGTACAGTACGTACACGTGTACCGGCAGGCCGTCGTCAGCGGGACGAAGACGTTCCGGCAAAAGGAGAGCGACTCGGCCGGGTCGACGTCGCCCGGACGAACGTCAAGCAGTCGCTGTACGTCCGCCTCGTCGACCGTGATGTCGATGTCGTACTCCTCGGCCCCGGGAAACACGAGCAACACTCCGACCGCGACGTTCAAATGAGTCACGGCTCCGGCGAGAACGCGTGCGAGAAATGGGCAGCCCAGCCGTGGAGGGGGCCGAACTGCCGTGTGCCGAGCGGTAGTTGGCACGGTCCGGGTGCGCGGCGCGAGACACGTACCCCGACGTTGCACGGGTCGGCCCGTGCGTTCCCCACTACAGACTCTCCCCATAAAAAGGCTTGTTCAGTTGTCAGACGTTTTTCGCCAGACGGTCGAAAGTGGCGATTTTAGCCGCTCTATCCCCCATCCTTGGAGGGGCGAGAGACAGCACCGCGACTTTCTGTCGGTGCCAGTTCGACCCCGAGCGACCGGAGCGTCGAGGCAGTCTTGCCGTCCGTGTGGAGGAGCACCTCGACGAGGTCAGCGGGGTCGTCCACGTCGACCGCCAGCCGGAACGAGTCGACCGTCGCCACGTCGGTACCGATGGCCGCGGCCACGTCCAGATGGTCCTGGTAGGAGAGGTCGTGATAGTCGACCCGAAAGTCGGGATGACGTGCGACGAGTGCGTTCGTCCCGCCGCCGAGTCCAGGGGCGAGGACCACCCCAGCATCGGGCGCGAACAGACGCGCGAGCGCGTCGGGCGTCACGAGTGCGAGGTCCGCCATCACGACGGCAGCGGGACCGTCGACCGACGCGAGTGCGTCGTTGACAGCGGGCGTGAGCGGTCGGTCGTCGACAGTGACAGGGACAGCACAGTCGAGAGCGTCGGTTGCCAATACCTGTGGCTGGTGTGCAGTGTCGGCGAGTGCGTCGAGTACGTCACGGAGCATCGCTCGCGCGACTGCCGACCGTTCGTCGGCGTCGAGCAGGTCAGAAAGGCGAGTTTTCGGGTTGCTGGCGTCGAACGGGACGAAAACGCGCATCCGCTACTGGAGTTTGTAGTTGTCTTGCTGCTGGGACTGTCGGTAGTAGAGCGCACCACCGACGACGACTAGCACGACGACGATGGCCCCGGCAATCAGTGCAATCGGGAGACCACCCTCGTCCTGGTTCTCCTCGGCAGTGCTCTGTGCGGACTCGGCAAGCGAGAGCGCGTTCTCGAAGTTTCCGGCGTTGTAGGCGCTGATAGCCCGTTCCAGATCCTCCTGACCGGCGTTTCCGGACGCTTCGTCAACAGCCGCCTGGGCGTCGTCGATAGCCTGTCGCGCCGTCTGGCTGTCGTTGGTAAAGCGGTGTGCGTCCCAGGTCCGGTCGATTGCGTCGCCGTTGGCCTGGTTCAGCTGCATGACGGTGTAGTTCTCAGCAGCGCGGTCCTCGTAGTTGAACGCCGTCAGCGTCGGGACAGTGCCGGTGACAGTCACGTTGACCCGCGTGGCATCGTTATCGAAGTTCAGGTCTTGCGTGAAATTCGCCCCCGACGTGTCCTGTCGAGTGACGACGTTTCCACGCTGGTCGTACGCTTCGATGGTCCAGGTAGCGCCGTCCAGTTCTGTCTGTCCGCGGAGCGTCCACTGGTCGGGCGCGTCAGCGAACGGTTCATCGATGGTGGCAGTCATCGACACTTCCGTGCCGTTTTCGGCCGGCGCGGGCGCGTCGCCGGAGACAGAGACAGCGGCGGCTGTTCCGACCGCCATCAGCGAGATGGCAAGCAATACCCCGAGAATGACACCCTTAGAAGAGTGGGTCCAACTCATCTTCCTCGTCTTCGACAAGCGACTCTAAATTCTCTTCGCTCTCCTCCCGGAGTTCGTCGATGTTCTCCTGGGCCTCGATTGCAACCTGCTGGAGTTCTTTGATTCGGGGCACGTTGTGAACACCCGAGAGCAGGACTGCAGCGGCGACGTTCGGCTCGGTAATGGGGTAGTCGCCACCGCGAACCTCCATGCTGCCGGTCTGCTCCTCGAGCCACTTCCGGCCGCGCTCGATGCCTT
>JAZKTK010000037.1:0-23563 GCA_036625595.1 Haloarculaceae archaeon
CTGGTCGGGGTCGTACCGACCGCGGTCGAAGGCCCAGCACCCGTGACGGCAACGAAAACGGATGGTGGAGGTCGCTCCCACGTGAGAAAATATCCGGATTTGTATTTAAATGGAAACCAGCATTCCCAGTGTATAAAAAAAGAGGGCCGTGTTATTTAGGGGAGCAACTACGTTTTCAGGTATGTCAGCGCGAATAGCACACCGAATACGGGACAGATACGAATCGCTGCTGTGGCAGTCGATGGACGCGTTCGGTATCAACGAGTCCATCGAGCGGAAAGTCGTCGCCGCAGTCGCCATCCAGTTTCTCGTCTCTCTCGTACAGGTCGTCCTGCCATTTGTCGTCTCTGGACTGCTCTGGTACGCGCTCGCCGGGGCACTCTTTCTTGCAGCAATCACCGCGTTCGTCAACACGCTCCTCATCGTGCGCCGTGATTTCGTCGACCCGATACAGCGACTCGAAGCGCGTGCTCACGACATCGCGGCCGGCGAGGTAGAGACAGACATCGAGCGCTCGGACCAGCCAGACGAAATCGGGAGCCTCACCAACGCCTTCGCCGACATGGGGGCGTATCTGACGACCGTCTCCGAGCAAGCATCGGCACTCGCCCAGCAGGACTTCGATGACCCCGTGCTCGACGAGGAAGTGCCCGGGTCGTTCGGCGAATCGCTGAAGCTGATGGCCGCGAGCCTCGAAGATTACACGAACGAGCTGCAGACGATGACAGACCAGCTCGAAGCGCGCTCGGCTCGGTTGCAAGACCTCGTCGAAGAGTTCGGCGCGGCGGCCCAGCGCGCACAGGACGGCGACCTCACCGCAACTATCGACGACGACGAAGTCGCCACTGACGAGGAGATGTACCGCGAAGTCATCGAGAACTACAACGACCTCGTGGGGACGCTCGCGGGCACCATCGGCGATGTACAGTCGTTCGCCGACGAGGTGTCCGGTGCCAGCGACGAGGTGGCGACGAGCATGACGGAAGTCAACAACGCGAGCGACGAGGTCGCCCGTTCAGTGCAGGAAATATCCGACGGTGCCGCTGAGCAGACCGAGCAACTCCAGGTCGTCGCCGAGGAGATGAACACCCTCTCGGCGACCGTCGAGGAGATTGCCGCCTCCGCCGACGAAGTCGCCCAGACCTCCCAGGACGCCGCAGACCGTGGCCGCTCCGGCCGTGAAGCCGCCAGAGAGGCTATCGGAGAACTCGACGAACTCGAAGCCGGCATCGACGAGACGGCGACAGCAGTCGAGGAACTGGTCGACCAGATCGGCGAGATCGACGAAATCGTCTCCTTCATCAACGACATCGCAGCGGAGACGAACATGCTGGCGCTGAACGCCTCCATCGAAGCCGCACGCGCCAGTAGCGGTGCCGATGGCACCGGTGACGGATTCGCCGTCGTCGCAGACGAAATCAAGGGACTGGCCGAGGAGACCCGCGAATCCGCCGAGGAAATTTCCGACCGCATCGAGGAGATTCAGGCCGAATCCCGCGAAACAGTCTCGGACGTACAGAAGATGGACCAGCAGGTCAGCGACAGCGTCACTACCATCGAGTCGACGCTGGGTGACTTCGAGGACATCGTTGACGTCGTCGACAACGTCAACGCCACCGTCCAGGAAATCAGCAACGCGACCGACGAACAGGCCCAGACCACGCAGGACGTCGTCCAGATGGTCGACGAGGTAGCATCCATCAGCGAGGAGACGACCGCAGAGGCCGAGAGTGTCGCCGCCGCCGCTCAGGAACAGACCGCGACCATCTCCGAAGTGACAGCCAACGTCGGCTCGCTGTCTGACCGATCGGACGACCTCCAGACCCGACTCGCCGCGTTTACCGTCGGCGACGTGGCTACCGCCGAACCGGCCAGCGACTCCCCGGCACGGGTTGCCCAGCCACAGGACTGACACCGACCCGTCGCTCGCTGACACAAACGTTTTTGTCTGACCCCGTGAGGTGCGGATATGCGCGTCGTCCACCGGCAAGACGAGGTTCTCGGCAGCGACGAGACGGCGACCGACCGGACACTGGCCAGCACCGTCGAACTGGCGGACTCGACGCTCTCACAGGCCAAGGGGCTGATGTTTCGCTCCTCGATTCCCGACGACTTCGCGCTCGTGATGGAAGTCGGCGGGGACGGCGGCCTGTTCTCGCTAACCAGCGGCCCCCCACGTCAGTTCGTCCACATGCTGTTCATGCGTTTTCCCATCGACGTGCTGTGGCTTGACGGCGACCGCGTCGTCGAGACCGCTCGCCTCTCGCCGTGGACCGGTATCGGCGTCGCCAAGGCGGACCGCATCATCGAACTCCCGGCGGGTGCCGCAGACGGTGTCAACGCAGGCGATACCGTCCGCCTGGAGGGAGTCAACGACACTGACGAGTGAGCCACGCGGTGGCCGAAAACCAGCAAAGGGCAAACTTATAACGCTCCACGACCGGAGGACACAGTATGGTACACATGACCAGTGATCGATTTATTCGGGGGCCACCCCGAAACTACCCCCCTCTCTGACGCTGGCGACGTACAGTTCCTCGATACCACGCTGCGTGACGGCGAGCAAGCGCCAGGTGTCTCGCTGACGCCTGACGAGAAAGCACGCATCGCGCGCGGTCTCGACGACGCAGCAATCGATGTCATCGAGGCAGGCAGCGCCTGTACCGGGCCGGGCGAGCGCGAGACGATTAGTCGCGTCACCGACCTGGACCTCGATGCGACAGTGACGAGCTTCTGTCGTGGCATCCGGCGCGACATCGACCTCGCGATGGACTGCGACGTGGACGGCATCAACCTCGTCGTCCCCGCGAGTGACAAGCACATCACCGAGAAGGTCGGCACGACCCACGAGGAGAACGTCCAGACGACTGCCGAGCTCGTCGAGTACGCGAAAGACCACGACCTCTGGGTCGAGGTCATCGGCGAGGACGGCTCCCGGGCCGACATCGACTACTTAGAAGAGCTGATGGGTGCCTCGCTCGATGCCGGTGCGGACCGCGTCTGCTACGCTGACACCGTCGGCCACGCGACGCCCGACCGAACCCTCGAGTGTGTCTCGGCGCTGACCGACCTCGGACCGACGAGCACCCACACCCACGACGACCTCGGGCTGGCAGTCACGAACGCCCTCGTCTCGGTCGCGGCGGGTGCGGACCTCGTCCATGGTACCATCAACGGTATCGGCGAGCGCGCCGGTAACGTCGCGCTCGAAGAGGTCGCCATCGCGCTCGACCACGGCTACGGCATCGAGACGATGAACCTCACCGAGGTCCACGACCTCGCACAGCTCATCGCCAAGCTCACGGGCATCCCGCTGGCCCCGAACAAGGCCGTCGTCGGTGAGAACGCCTTCACCCACGAGTCGGGTATCCACACCGACGGGACGCTCAAAGACGACGCGATGTACGAGCCCTACCCACCCGAGAAGGTGGGCCGCGAGCGCCGGCTCGCACTCGGCAAGCACGCCGGCCGCGCCGGTGTGAAAGCCGCACTCGACGAACACGACTTCGACCTCGACAGCGACCAGATAGACAAGGTCGTCGAGCGTGTCAAGACCATCGGCGACCGCGGCAAGCGCGTCACCGACGCCGACCTCCTCACTATCGCCGAGGAAATCGAGGGTCGGGACCGCGAGCGCCGCGTCGAACTGCTCGACCTGACCGCCGTCTCGGGGGTCACGCCGCCGACCGCGAGCGTGCGCCTCTCCGTCGAGGACGAGGAACGCGAGCAGGCTGCGACCGGGTCCGGCCCGGTCGATGCTGCGATGAACGCCGCCGAGGCTGCGCTCAGTCACTCCGCGGACGCATCGCTCGAATCATACCACGTCGACGCCATCACCGGTGGCACGGACGCCATCGTCACCGTCGAAATCGAGATGTCCCGCGGCGACGACCACGTCACCGTCACCGCAAGTGATTCGGACATCACCCGCGCATCGGTGGAAGCGATGGTCGACGCGATGGACAGGCTCGTCGCAAAAAGCGACGAGAGCGTGATTGCGGACGACTAGGCGACTACTTTTTTTCGGCTGCGGGAGTCACACGCGAGCCTCTGGCTCGCGGCGCACCACTTTCTGCTCACGGGCGCGCAGCGCCCGTTCGCATGGCCCGAGAGAGCGAGGCGAACGAGTGGCTCGGGAGCGCTTGCTCTTCCGGTGGAACGCGGCGACTCGCTATCCCGAGTATGCGCGCCCGGCCACCGCAAAAATACCGTCAGAGCTCGCCTAACTACTGCAGTTTCGGGCTCTCGCGCTCCAGAATCTCGACCACCTCGTCCAGCCCAGCCACCTCGTAGTCGGGCATCGAGTCGAGTGGCTGGTCGGCGTTGTGGTCGCGGCGGAGAAAGGCCACGTCCAGTCCAGCGCGCTGGCCGGCTTCGACATCACTCTCGCTGTCGCCGACGTAGAGCGGGTTTTCGACGGCGAGGTCGGCCATCGCGCCCTCCAGATACGTCGGCTGGGGCTTCTTGCGAGCGAGACTCGACCGCTCGGGCGCGCGAGCGCGGACCGTCCCGAAGTGGTGTCCAAGGTCGTAGTGGTCGAGGACGAACTCCACGATTCGGGTCTGGTTGTTGCTGACGATGCCGGTGGGGAGAGTGAGGTTCGTGAGTGCGCCGACGTCGTCGTACGGTGCCTTCCGGCCAGCCCTCGTCTCGGCAAGTAGCGCGTCGCGGACGCCATCGTCGCGGGCGCGCCAGAGGTCGTCGGGGTCGAGGTTGTAGCGGTCGCTCACCGCATCGAGTTCGTCGGGAGAGACGGCAACGGAGAGCGTGTCGACCGCGTCGGGTGCGGGGTCGGTAACACCGACAGTTTCGAGTGCGTTGTGAGCGGCGGCAGAGAGCGCGGTCCGGTCGCCGAGCGTGACGATGACGCCGTCGTGGTCGAGCAAGAGTGCGTCGTAGCTCATCAGAACGGGTCGCCGTACTCGGGGTCGTCGTCGACATCCGGGTCATCAGTCTCGAACGCCTCTGGGGGGCGGCCAGCCTCGTCGACCACTTTGTCGGAGACGATGATGGGACAGTCGACGCGGAGTGCGAGTGCAATTCCATCGGAGGGACGAGCGTCGAAGACCGCCTGTTTGCGCTCGCCGCCGTGGTACTGTTCGGTGTCGATTTTGGCGTAGAAGGTGCCGTCAGCGAGGTCGTCGATTCGGATGCGGTCGATGGCCGCGCCGAACTCCGCGACCATCTCGACGAAGAGGTCGTGGGTCAGCGGCCGCTCGAACGGTTCCCCCTCCAGCGCGAGTTGCATCGACTGCGCCTGGTCGGAGCTAACGAAAATAGGGATGA
The DNA here is from genome assembly GCA_036625595.1 of Haloarculaceae archaeon. Classification (GTDB taxonomy): domain Archaea; phylum Halobacteriota; class Halobacteria; order Halobacteriales; family Haloarculaceae; genus Salinibaculum. Next base: position 5,287 of record JAZKTK010000037.1, read on the forward strand.
GTTCCTCGCGGGCCTGTAAGACGACCACCGGCGCGCCGGGACCCTCGTCACTGACCCCGACGCCGACGCCCTCGACCGTTGCCTCGTGTTCCATAGTTTCCAGTAGGTGCGCCGGGTATGAAAAGACTGTGTGGGTCGCGAGACGTGAACGAAGCGAACGTCTCGGAACAGTGAGCGGGGAGCGGGCGGCCGAACACGGTGAGGCCGCCAAACGCTCGAACGGCATCGCCGTGAGAGCGAACGCGACTCGCGAGCAGCGACGGCACCCACACCATTGTCACCTCGCAACAGCACGACCCCGTCGACTGGCCGTGTAGTCGGTTTAATCCGGATTAAAACGGGCCAGAGAGAGTCTAATTCGGCTTAATTCGAGAGGAAGACGGGTTGAGCGCGTTCCCCCTTGAAGACCCTCTGGTGCCCAGTGGCGAGTGCAACATGAAGCTAACAAAGACCGTCGGCGTGCTGTTCGCTGTGCTGCTGGTCGCCACCGCAGGTGCCGCAGCACTGCCGGGCAACGCGCCCGCCGACTCACAGGCTGGACAGGCAGACAATCAGACCGACGCTGCAGATGACGAGGCAAACGAGTCCGCGGACGCGGGCCCCGAGATGAGCAACGGTGCGAACTCGGCGGCTGACGACCGCGCCGGTGAGAACAGCGACGACCGACGTGGTCCGCCGACCGACATGCCCGAGCAAGCACCTGACTTCGTCAGCCAGATTCACGAACTCGTTCACCAGCACCTCGACGGTGACCTCGACAACCTCGGCGAGCAGGTGAGCGACCTGGTCGGCGCAGACGACAGTGATGAAAGCGATGACGCTGACGACAGCGAAGAAAACGACGACGCTACGGAGACCACCGATGCAGACAGCGACGACGAGACGGCAGACGGTGACGCCGCATAACCCGAACCTCCCCTGACTCCCGCTGACGCTCCGGACGACGACGAACGCGACGCTTTTTTACATGCGTGTCGAAGGTTGAGACATGGCTGCGCCCACGAGTGAGGAATACGACCTCAACCGAAAGCGAGCGGCGCTGTATATTCTGCCGTTCGTCCTGCTGGGCATTGGCAATCTGCTCCTCTTGCTGGGCTGGGGACTGCGGCCGCTGTGGGCCTTTTTGATTTTGCCGCCAATCCTGTTCGTGAGCGTGCTGGGCTACATTGCGTTCAGAACGGGACTGGTCGGGAACCGTCTCGAAGATGAGACGGTCGCCGACGGCAAGTAACTACTCGAGAAGGTCGTCGACAGCAGCGCGTGCGGCCAGCGTCGCATCCTCGGCCACGCGGTCGGTGTCCGCCTGGCTATCGGGCGCGTTGAAATAGATGTCGACCTCGAGGATACCGTCGTCGAACGAGACAGTGATATCGAGGTCCTCGACGTTCGACCGAGAGAGTCGTGAGAAGACGACATCTTCGGCGGCCGCTGCGGCCGTCTGGACGACCTCGTCGTCGGTGGGGTCGTCCGTCGAAGACATTTATGCGCCGCCAGCGCCGGGTCCGCCCATCGGGCCGCCACCGGCACCACCGAGCATCTGCTGGAGCTCTTCCTGCAGTTCTTCGAACTGCTCCTGGACGCGCTCTTCCTGCTTCTGGAGCGTTTCGACGCGAACTTCGAGGCTGTCGACCTTCTCTTCGAGGTCGGCTTCTGCCTCGTCGTAGTTCGTCTTCACAAGCAACTCGCCGACTTCGCGGTACATCGTGGTGTCCTCGTCGACGTTCTCGAGTTCGTCGAGTGCCGTCTCGGACTCGCTGAGCTGTGTCTCTGCCTGCTGTTTCTGTGCAGCGACCTGCTGGGCCGTCTCCTGAAGGTCCTGCAGTTCTTCGAGTTTCTCCTGTGCTTCCGGCGGAAGGTTACCCTGCATATCCATCACCTGGGTGTCCGCCGTGGTAAACCCTTGCTTTCGGGACTAGAGCGTCGCCACGGACAGCCGTCACGCCACAGCATCACCGGTCTGTTCGGCGACAGTAACCAGCGTACACCAGGTGTTCAGCCCGGCACGGAGGGCAACGAGGTCCGCCGCGTGGACCGTGAGTTCGAGTGTTGCACCGTCGCGTGTGAGCGAGACAGTCGAGCGGTCACCGTCAATGTCGCCGATTTCCGGACGGATGGAACGCTCGACACGGCTGGCACGCTCGGCGTCGTCGTACTCGAAGGTCAGAACAGCGTCGTGGTTATTCGACGGAGACTTCTTTGATGTCACGACTGCGCTCCTTGAGGAGCACGCGGTGGCCACAGTACGGACAGCGGACGCCACCGTACTCGTCGAGCGTGACGTCGCGCTTGCATCGGGAACACTTGTAGCTCATGTATGATAACCAGGGCTGGAGACTCTTATTCTTCGTCCTCGCCGAGTGCGGCGCGAATCGAGCGCGTGACGGTTTCGCCAGCGGGCGTCTCCGGGGAGTAGGCACCACCGGTGAACGTGTAGCCACACGCCTGGCAAGTCCAGACGCCAGTCCCCTGACGGTCGACGCGGTCCTCGCCGCAGTCGGGGCAGGTGTGGTCTGCGTTCATGTTCGCCTCGATGTCGGCGACGCGTCGTCGGGAGACACGTCCGTACCGTGCGCCAAAGCGGCCGTCGCTACCGGTCCGGCCCTTCTGTTCGCTCATAGTACCGTACTGTCTGCGTACCGTCCCAATAACCCCTACGATTCACAGTCGAACGAGTCTCAATTCCCGGTGCTGGCCGAGAGTTTATAACCGAGCGACAGACCACCCCAGTCCGTGCTCTGAGAGACACCCCGGCGTGGGCAGCGATTGTGCGACACGCCACGCCGGGACTCAGTCGAAAGAAGTGTCGCCTGTCAATCCTGCAGTTCGGCGTCGACCAGCGCCTCGTTCAGGTCTGCTCGAACGTACTCGCCGAGGTCACGCTCACTGGCAGTCGTGACGACGCGATTCTCCTGAACGCTCGACCCGTCGCGAACGAGCAGGCGGACGTTCCCGTTGTCGTCGGCGCGCGTCGCCTTCGCTCGCAGCCCCGTCCGGGACCCCGACCCCCCTGCATCGATTGGACCCGGGATTATCTTCTTGACGTGTGGGTGGTCGGCGACGACTTTCAGCGCGTTGCGACCCTGCCGACCACCGATGAGCGTCGAGTGCGAGCCCCCGAGTTTCTCGGCGACGGAGGCTTCGACCACTTCCAGCGACGGCTCACCCTGTCGTTCGACGACGTATTCGACGGGGTCCTCGGCAGCGACGCGGTAGAACTCGTAGCGCAACTCCGCCCGAACTGCCCGCAGCACGTCGCGATCGCCGGTCGCGTACACCTCTTCCGGGCGCTTGCGGCGCACTTCGTCGGCAATCAGGCTGGCGAAGTTGCGCAGTTCCGTGAGTTCCTGCTCGCTGTCCTCCGGTTCAGGGGTCGTGGTCACGACGCGGCGGCCGTGGACTGTCTCGCCATCGAGCGTCGTGACCGTCGCGCGCTCGCGTCCGAGTTCGAGGACGACGGTGTCGGCGTTTGCCGTGTGACAGACCAGACAGTAGTCGCCGGGTCTGTCGAGTGGCGTGGTACACTGCCGACACTCCATGCCAATAGATAGGCGGACGAGTCCCGATAAGCGGCGTGCTTTATCGGTCGTCGGGGTCCCGCTTCAGGTACTCCCGCATGAGAACCGTCGCGTACGAGCCCTTCGGCAGGTCGAAGCAGAACGTCAGCGGATCACGTTCGATGGTGAGATCGGTCCGAACCGCGATAGCGCGGCGCGTCCCCTCCGAGTGGAACTCACCGGGCTGGTCGAAGTCATCGGGTGTAATTCCCACATCATCCAGCACGTCACGCTCGATGTCACCCGGCTCACCGTCGCCCAGCTCCGTCTCGGTGCCGGCGAGTGGCGCAGTCACGAACGCCCGCCCGCGTTCGCAGTGGCGGGTAATCGAATCGAGTCGCTTCTCGGTCACCCGCTGTGTCCGGCTTGTGTCCGGGAGCGTCAGTCCCTCGGGTGCGTCGGTGTCGGTAAAGCAGACGACGTCGCCGACGACAGGCGTGGTAAATGGCAGTCCGCGCTCCAGTCGCTCCGATAGAATCCGGTTGAACGCGTACGATTGGGCGGCGTTGACGAACAGCTGCTGGAGGTTGGTCGGGACCGTCTCCAGTGCAGCCCGGAAGTCTTCGGGGCCTTCGTCGCCAGCACTCTCGACGAGTCTGTGGAGCATCGACCGCTCGTAACCGAGATGTCGGGGGAACACGTCGAGTGCGGCCTGCCAGTCACCAGTTTCGGCGACGGCACGCGCCTCGCGGGTCTGTTCGGGTTCGCGGTCATGTGGGTTCCCGACGTAGGCCATAACTGCACCCCTCCAGTCACCGCGGGCGATTGCCAGCCCGACCTCGTGCGTGACCGGGCGAATGCTCCCGAAGCGTTGCTGGCCGAAGTAGTTGGGGACCGCAACAGTCGTCCCTTCAGCCGAGCCGACCTCTTCGACACCGGCGAAGGCCCGCAGGTTGTCGGTAATATCGTCGACATTGTCGGGTGCCTCGGGACTGCGGACCGTTATCTCGAATCGGTTGCCAGCGAGGTCGCCGAACAGAATGGGGCGGCCGGCCCGACCGAGTACGTCAACATCGGCATCCGAGAGGTCGGGAATGTCCTCGGAGTCGATACCGTCGACGGAGAACAGCTGAGTTGTGACGGCACGCTTGTCCTTGGTCCCGGCCCAAGAGACTCGTTCACGCGAGATGCCAAGGCGGTCCGAGAGCGCACCAGCGAAGTCGTTGGTGTCCCAGTCGCGAAGCGTCGCGCGAACCACGAGGTGTGGGTAGGCAGCGGGGTCAGCGTCGACCGGTTCGGTGTCGAACAGTTCGAGTTCGGTCACGCGAAAATCCGCGGGCGAATCGCGGAGGCGACCACCGATACCGTCGGCGTCGCTGACGTAGTAGTCGATGCCGACCTGCCGTTCGATATCGTGGGCCTCGCGCATCCGTTCAGCGGAACCCACGGTTCGGCCTAATAAACACCTGTCGAGAAAGGGCCCGGCGTCGTTACAGCAACTCGGTCACGTCGTCGAACTCCTCGATGTCGACGCCATCCTCGGTGATAGTCGCCAGCGCCAGTCCGTTCCCCGAGCCGGTGTCACGCTCGGTGGCGGCGTTGACCGCGCGTGCGGCGAGGGTCTGTGCCTCCTCGATGGAGAGGTCCTCGTCGTACTGATTTTCGAGTGCACCGTGGGCGAGTTGCATCCCGCTGCCGGTAACGGTGTAGTCGTCTTCCATAACACCGCCGGCCGGGTCGATGCTGTAGACGTGGCTGCCCTCTTCGTCGACACCTCCCAGAATCGGGTTGATGGCGAAGAAGGGACCGCCGCGGGCGAAGTTGCCCGCGAGCGTCGCCAGCGCGTGAATCGACATCGGCTCGTCACGGCGCGTCTCGTAGAGACTGGCTTCCGAGCGCAGCGTCCGGATGAAGGACTGTGCGCCACCGACGGAGCCGACGAGTGTGAGCGCCGCGGTCGGGTGAATCTGCTCGACCTTGACGACGTTCTTGTTCGAGACGAAGCGGCCACCGAGCGAGGCTCGGCGGTCGGTCCCGATGACGACGCCGTCGGGCGTCGTGATACCGACGGTTGTCGTGCCGGTTTTGGCGACGGTGTCGTCGTCTGCGCCGGACTGGTTCGATTCCTGGAACGGTGCGAGTTCGGGGTCGTATGGGTCAGTCGTATCCATCATTGGTCCTCACTGTCGATACCGCGTTCGTCGAGATGCGTCGCGACCTCATCCGACGAAAGTGTGCTGAACTGCTCTGTCTCGACGTCGACCGTCGCGACGTGGACGCCTTCAGGGTTGAGACCGTCTTCGCTGGCCTCGGCCATCGCTTCCAGCGTGAGGCCGATACCGCCCTGCAGGTCCATCTCGGGCGAGTACTCCTCTTCGAGATGGCCCATGATTTCGTCGCGGCCGCCGCCGACTGCGGTAGCCTGCCACTCGTAGGGTGTCCCGGATGGGTCAGTCTCGAACAGGCGCGGTTCGCCATCCTCGATACCACCCACCAGGAGCGCGACGCCGAACGGTCGCGCACCACCAGTCTGGGTGTACTGCTGGACGTGGTCGGTGATTGATTTGGTCAGCGTCTCCACGCCGACGGGTTCGTCGTAGCGGAGGCGGTTAATCTGTGCTTCCTGTCGCGCCACATCGACGAGTTTGCGCGCGTCGGCGACGTGCCCGGCGCTGGCGACGCCGACGTGGTCGTCGATTCTGTGTAGTTTCTCGATACTCTCGCGCTCGATGAGCGGCGAGCGAATTTGGCGGTCTGCCGCGAGCACCACGCCGTCCGTCGTCCGGACGCCGACACTCGCGCTCCCGCGCGAGACGGCCTCGCGGGCGTATTCCACCTGGTAGAGTCGCCCGTCCGGCGAGAAGATAGTGATACCACGGTCGTATGCCTGCTGTTGGTTATCTTGCATTGTATCGGGGGGTGTTCTACTCACCCAAGGTAAGGGATAGTTCTATATAGGCCTTCTGACGCCTGCAAACACGGCCCATTGCGCTCAGTACAGTGAGAGGTCACCGGTCACAGCATCGATTCGGTCATCCGCAGCGGGGCCGACAGCGAGCGCACTCGCCGTGCCGGGTTCGAGTTCGGTGTGGCCAGCGTCCCGGACGATGGCGTGAGGGAGCCGCTCGGCTTTGGCCTTCTCCGCAAGTTCGAACAGCGCCTGCTCACCGTTGGCCTGAAGGACGACCTTCTTCTGACCGTCGCCTTTCCACTCTTTCTGGTCGCTGGCAGGGGCGTCCTCGTAGGCCATCAACGAGGCGTGGGCGACCTGCGCGGCGAGTTTACCCTCGCCCATCCCGAGGTCTGCACGGGCGACAATCGCCTGCTTCATACCCTCTCTGGGGGCTGGCGGTACTAAGGGCTGACCGTCTGGGCAATCTGGCCAGGGACGACCGGGAGATTTTAACGCCCCACGGACGGTGAGAGAGGTATGATACTCTCGGATGCGGACATCGCGCGGCGGCTGGACGAGGGGAGCCTCGTCGTCGAGCCGCTCGACGACCCCGAGCTACAGATTCAGCCCGCCAGCGTCGACCTGCGACTGGGCCAGACGTTTCTCGAATTCCAGCACGCCAACATTCCCTGTATCCACCCCAACAGCGAGCAGGAAGTCGAGGAGTACGTCGAAGAAACTGACGTGGGCACCGACGGCGAGTACGTCCTCCATCCCGGTGATTTCGTGCTGGGGACGACTCACGAACGCGTCGAGATTCCGGACGACCTCATCGCGCACGTCGAGGGGCGCTCCTCACTGGGCCGACTCGCGATTGTCGTCCACGCGACAGCCGGCCTCTGTGACCCCGGTTACGAGGGACAGATTACGCTCGAACTCTCGAATCTCGGGCGCGCACCAGTCGCGCTCTCTCCCGGCATGCGCATCTCGCAGTTGACCTTCACCGAGTTGAAGACACCCGCCGACCGGCCGTACGGTGCCGAACGGGGGTCGAAGTATCAGGGCCAGAGTGGGCCGCAGGCGTCGAAGATACAGGGAGACAAAGAGTTCGGAGGCGACCAATGAGGACCGCTTGCGTGTCCGAATCCGTCGGTGAGAACGAAAGGAAGTTCGGAGGCGACCAGTAACAGATGCACTTCATCGAAGAGCTCGTCGTCGACGAATTCCTTCCGACCTTTCGGTCGCTGCTGGCCGAGCAGTTGCGCGAGCAGGGACTGACCCAGAGCGAGGTGGCGGACCTGCTCGGCATCAGTCAGAGCGCCGTCTCGAAGTACGTTCACGGCGAAGTCGGGCGCAACGAGCGGCTGGTCGCTGACGAGCGCGTCCGCGAACTGGTCGACCGGCTTGCCGATGGGCTGGCCGACGGGAGCATGACCACGACTGAAGCACTGGTCGAGGCAGAGGTGTGCATCCGCGAACTCGAACAGGGTGGGACGCTGGCGGACCTGCATGCCGAGTCAGTCCCGGAACTCGGTGACTACGGCGCGGACTTTGCGGTCCACGACCCCGACAGCCGACTCCGCGAGGCCGGCCGCGTGCGCGCTTCGGTCCGGCAGGGGCTTCGCATTCTCGAGAACACCGGCGGGTTCGCACCACTTATTCCTGCGGTCGGGTCGAACCTCGTCGAAGCGCTGCCCGACGCCGAGCGAATCGAGGATGTGGCCGGCGTCCCCGGACGTATCCTCGGCGTGGGCGGACAGGCGACAGTCCCGGGCAAGCCAGAGTTCGGCGTCAGCCAGCACGTCGCGAACGTTCTGCTCGCCGCACGCGCCGCCGGCAGTGACGCACGGGCAGCGCTCAACGTCGCCTACAGCGAAGAGACAATCGACGCGCTCGAAACAGCAGGGCTGACAATCGTGGAATTCGACGCCGAAGCTGACCTCGAGGACGGTATCGCCGTTGCACTCGAAACGGCGCCCGACGCAGACGTACTCTACCAGAGCGGTGCGATGGGTATCGAGCCAATCGTCTACATTCTCGGCCCAGATGCCGTGACCGTCGCGGAACGGCTCCGCACGATTGCATGAGCGACGCCGCCCAGTGTTTCTACGGGCGGTGGGCGCGACTCTACGACCGACTGGCCGACCTGCCAGGTCTCCGGTCGTGGCGCGCGCAGACGGCTGCGATGCTCGACCTCACGCCGGGAGAGATAGTCGTCGAGATGGGGTGTGGCACCGGTGCGAACGTCCCACACCTCCGCGAGCAGGTTGGCCAATCTGGCTGCGTCGTCGGCATCGACCTCACGCGCGAGATGCTCACGCAGGCGCGCACCCACCCCGAGCGCGTGGGGCGGGGAGTCGATTACGTGCAGGCTGATGCGACGCGCCCGCCAGTCGACGACGCCGATTCCGTGCTGGCTACCTTCGTCGTCGGGATGTTCGACGACCCCGCACCGGCAGTCGAGCGGTGGTGTGACCTCGTCGGCCCGGGCGGCCAGGTCGCGCTGTTGAACTTCCAGCGGAGCGACCACGCGCTCGCTGCGCCGCTCAATCTTGCCTTCGAAGGATTCGTTCGACTCTCGTCACCTGGCGGGCGGTTGTCGCGGTCCTCACACGCCGCGGCGTTCGAACGGCGGGTCAATCGAGCGCGCGAGGCGCTGGCCGAGCGGACCGAGCAGCGCCGCTTCGAGACGTTCGCAGGCGGATATCTCGGCGTGCTGGTGGGGCGCGTCGAGTAATTATGGCGCGTACAAATCGGCGTGTGTCTCACAGAACTCGGGATCTCGGAGCTGAGCTTCGACGACGCCCGGCTGGCGATGGGGGTTGTGGAGTCGGCAGTGCTCTTCGTCACAGAAGGCCTCGCCGGTAGCGAGATAGTGGTACGCCTGGAGGACGTAGCCGCACAGCGCCTCGGTCGTTCGTGGGTCCTCGGCAACCAGAAATTCCCCCTCGACCTCGTTTTCGAGTACCTCTCGCGGTGGGGTATCACCGGAGAGCATGGCGTGTTTTTGCTGTGCTTTGTAGTACTGCTCGGGTTTTGCGGGTGCTTCGTAGAGGCCAGGCACAGAGACGAGTGCGGGCTGCCCGAGAATGTTCACACGCTTGTGCCAGCGACCGTCGTGGTCGCCCCACGTCCCGACCACGCGGTCGAGTAGCGGGACGTGGAGGTGGCCGAGATTTCGTTCGCTCTGGGGGATGCGCTGGCCCAGAATCTCTTGGACTTGCAGGCCGTCGTAGATGACGCCGCCGGCGCGCTCGGGGTCCTCGATAGCCCGCTCCTCGTACCGGACGATACCGAGCATCGTGTTGCCGGTTTCGCGGCCGTAGGGGTCGAGGACGCGCGCCTCGGCAAATGCCTCCGGTAGGTCACCGGCAGACTCCGTCTGCCGAGCCTCCGAGTCCAATTCGGACTCGGAGACCCCGTCGGCGTAACAGGAGAGAAACCGGTCTCGCACCTCGACAGTAGCGTCGATACGTGGACGGAGCCACTCGGCGATGGCGCCGGCGTCTGCCTCGGTCGTCGGTGCGCGGTAGAGCGTCACACGGTCGATGGGCGTGGCCGCTCCAGTGGTCATATGCAACGTACGAGCAAAGTGAACAAAACAGTTTTTGCTTCGGTGACAGTCTCGAACAGCCCGGGGCGATACCTCAGACCCACTCGTCGAGGTCGACGACAGTGTCGGACCGGAGCCACTCGCTTCTGGCTCCCGACTGGAGGATTGCGTCGCCATTGCCCTCGGTGATTAGTCTCGGTTCCATATCTGGACAGAGGGTCCCGAGGGACACCAGTTGTGTACCTAACAGGTATGAAAGCAAGCGGCGACTGTCTCAGTCCTCGAAGACGGGGAATTCGATATCACTCTCCGCCGTCTCGGGGCGTTCGCCGGCGCGCTCGTACGCGTCGAGATAGTCGGCCACGTTCCAGGTGCGGTTCTCGCCGGAGCAGGGATACACGCCACAGAGGCCGTCGTCGTAGACAGCCAGACACATAATCGGAACTGTGAGCACGTCTTCTTTCCCACCGACGAGCGAGGAGGCGGTCCGGCGCTCGAACGGTGGCGTAATCGAGAGGTCGTGTTCTTTTGCCCAGAGCAGATACTCCTTGTACACCTCGACGACACGTGCGTGCTCGGTGTGCTCGGAGATAGCAACCTCGTCTGGCCAGGTTTCGACGGTGAACTCGTCGATCACGTCGTCTGCGCGCATGCTACTCAGGCGGTCGATGACGTCCGTCCGGGGACCACAGACGGGACGGCGCGTCCAGAGGACCATCTGGACCTCGTCGGACTCCTCCAGCGTTGCCTCACCCCCAATAGTCGTAGTTTCGTTTATTTTTGCAGTCATACGTTGCTTGTTCAGCCAGTTAAACGGACTGATGATTGAATAAGTTTTTGCTTGAAGCCATATTGCGCTATATTTGGTCACACTGCTATTTGAAGCAGTGCCACCGGGACGGATGCTATCGTTTCATATCCCATCGGTATCGTTTTTCGCGCCGGAGCGGAAGGGAGACCGATGCCTGGCCCAGCCTTCCGTGCGGGGGAGCAGGTCGAACTGCGGCCTGTCGAGCCCGACGACTACGAGTTTCTGGTATCGAACGCGAACACCCTTGCTATCCGACTCGTGACCGACACGAACAGGCCGCTGACCCGCGACGACGTGGCAGACCTGGTCGAAGCCGACGACTCGGTACACTTTCTCGTCTGCGTGGACGGCGACCCCGTCGGCACCATCTGGCTATTCCACGAAGCTCCAGTCCACGGCCGTGCCGAGTTCGGCTACTGGGTAACGGCCGACGAGCGCGGGAAGGGCTACGCCAGCGAGGCCGTCACACTCCTTCGAGAGTACGCGACGGCCGAACGCCGTCTCCGACGACTCCTGGCACGAGTCTTCGAGGGGAACGAGGCCTCAAAACGAGTCCTGGAGAAGGTTGGATTCAAACAGGAGGGAACACTGCGCGACCACTACTACGTGGACGGGGAGTTCCTGGACGCGACGCTGTATGGCTGGGTCGCAGACGAGTGCTGAGTGTCAAAACCGTCGCGGCCAGGAGCCGGTGTGGTCAGTCGTCGGCCGGTTCCGCACGCGTGGTCATCTCGATGTCGTCGGCGTCGACGCCGAGTTCGTCGATCGCCTCCTGCGCTGCGCGCTTGCCCGAGAGCAGCATGGCACCGAACGTCGGCCCCATCCGCGGAAGACCGTAGGTCGTCGCAGTCGCCATGCCAGTGACGATGAGCCCGTCGTGGGCGAGACCGGTGTGTTCGACGACCGCATCCTCGCTTTCGCCGACCCACATCGAGTCGTGACCGGGCGAGTCGTGGCCGGGGGCGCCGTAGGAGTCGTCGCCGGTCTGGTCCATGCCGCTGGCTTCGTCTTCGAGACCCGGCGCGTTCAGGACGCCCCGTTCGTCGAGTTTCTTGACCGCCATCGCGTCGTGGCCCGTCGCGTCGATGACCAGGTCGGCCTCGACGGCGATGGGGTCGACGCAGGTAATCTCACGCGGGAGCGCGTGGACCGGTGTCCAGTTCATCACGATACCGCCGACACGGTGGTCCTCACGGATGACGATATCGGTAAACTCGGTCATATTCTGCATCTTGGCACCGGCGTCACAGGCAGCCTTGATGAGGCCCGAACACGCCTCCGGCCCGTTGGCGACGAACAGGCCCTCCGAATCCTGGGACTGCTTGTAGTCCACGTCGAGTTCGTCGAGGACGTGATGAGCGGGGCCACGAACAGTGACCTTGTTCATCAGGAAGCCGCCGAGCCAGAACCCACCACCGAGGTAGTTGTTCTTCTCGACGACCATCGTCTGGACGCCCCGTTCGGAGAGTTCTTTGGCCGCCATCAGCCCGGAGGGACCGCCACCGACGATGATGACATCGGAGTCCGAGAAATCCATGAACTCCTCCGTCCACTCCTGGCCGATTGCTCGTGTGACCTCTGCTTCGCCAACGTCGCTGAACTGCGTTTCTTGACTCATACAACCGAGTGTTAGTAACCAGTGGTGTTATCACTTTCGTTATAATAAGTCTGTATAACTCGGTTGTACGACCGCGGTGAGTGGGCTTATATCAGGGCCGCACAAACCGGGATGTATGACGCTGCGGTTCCCGAGCGAAATCGTCGTCGAGCGGTTCCTGCCGACGGTTCGCGCCGAACTCGCCATCGAACTCGACGAGCGGGGACTCACCCAACAGGAGGTTGCCGACCACCTTGGCGTGAGTCAGGCGGCAGTCAGCCAGTACATCGGCGGCGACACCGCCGTCGAGGAGCGCTTCGCCGAGGACGACCGACTCCGGGCCACCGTCGAGACCATCGCCGACGGCTTTGCGGCCGGGACGATGGACGGCTACGAAGCACTCGGGGAACTGCTGGCACTGATTCGGACGTTCGAGGACCGCGGCCCAATCTGTGCGGTCCACGAAGAGGAGATGCCTGCCCTCGAAGGTATCGGCTGTGACCTCTGTGTCCGCGGGACAGACGACGCGGTCGAAGCCGAGCGTGCTGCGCTGGCCGCCGTCCGGCGGGCGTCACGCCGTCTCGCGAACGCTCGCGGTATCGCCACCCACATCCCGAACGTCGGCACAAACGTCGGGACCGCCGTACCGGGTGCGACAGACGAGACCGAAGTCGCGGCAGTTCCCGGCCGACTCCAGACGGTCGGTTCGCGGGTCATCGTGCCAGCCGACCCGGAGTTCGGTGCCTCCCAGCGCGTCGCAGAGACGATTCTGGCAGCAATGAGCGTCGACCCCCAGGTCCGGGGCGCGCTGAATCTCGCAACCTCCGAAAAGTTCCTCGCAGCTGCCCGCGAGCAGGAGTACGACCCACTCCAGTTCGAGGCCGGCTACGAAAACCGCGGCCAGCGACTCCGCGAGCGATTCGACGAGCGCGGCGAGGTGCCAGGGGTTATCTACCACGACGGGACCTTTGGCATCCCGCCGGTGACCTACGTTTTCGGCGAGACGGCGATAGACGCAACCGAGCGCGCTATCGAACTCCTCCGACAGGCCACAGCAAAAGCGTAGGGCCGGTTAGTCGCTGGTCAGGTCCGCGTCGGCGACAGTGTCTTCCTTGATATCCGTTTCAACGTCGATTTGCTGGACGAGGTCGACGAGGTCGCGCAACTGCGGGAAGGTGTAGACGGTCAGCCCGATGTCCTCGCCGCCGGCGACGATTTCCGAATCGAGGACGAAAACCATGTCCTCGTCGGGCCAGCCACCCATCTGCTGGATGATTCTGTGGGCCGGGCCGAACGTGAACGCCGGCGTGCCCATATCGATGGTCGTATCCAGGACGTTCGCCCAGCCGTCGATGTACCCCGAGGTCATGATGTTCCCGATCTCCTGAATCGCCGACCGCTCCATATCGGTAAAGCCCGACGACGTATCGTCGCCACCATCGCCAGGTAACATGAGCTGGGCGAGGCGCTTGCTGTCGTGGGGGTCCAGCATGAAGAGCACGTAGCCGTGCGGGGACTCAGTCAGTTGGACGTGGATGCCGACCTTCTTTTCGTCGCCGAGGTGGGTCTTGACGTCCTCCATCGCGAGGAAGTTGAGTTTCGAGACGTGAATCCGGGCGTCGATGCCGGTCATCTGGCTCAGACTGTCGGCCACCTGCCGGGACCCCTCCTTGGATATCTTGTTGAAGAGGTCCAGTTTTCTGACGTCGACCTGCAGACTCATACCTGTGAATGGGTGCGAGCGACCGTAAATACCGGGGCACCAGTCGCAACAGCGGGCGGGTCCGGGAGCAAACAGAAGCTACAGCCCGCGTGGACGAGTAGCTGGTCGACATGTCGTGGGACAGTCTGCTGCTCGCGGGGCTGTTCGAAGTCGGCTGGGCAATCGGGCTCGACCACTCCGATGGTCTCTCGAAACCGGTCCCGACGCTCGCCACTGTTCTCGCTCTCGTCGCGAGCACGCTCCTGCTGGCACAGGCAGTCAAGAACCTCCCTCTCGGGACGGCGTACGCCGTCTGGACCGGTATCGGCGCTGTCGGGACAGCGTCGCTCGGAATCGCCCGCTTCGACGACCCAGCCTCACTGCTCCGAATAGGCGTTATCGGGGTCATCGTCGTCGGTATCGTCGGGTTGCACCTCGTTTCCGGCGGACACTATAGTAACAACTGAAACGGTTTACACACCGACCGCACCGGTCTCGTGCGGTCGTGTGTGCAATGGCTTTCAGTGGCTACTATAGAACCAGACCATCGGCGACCGTCTCGCGCCGTTTGCGGGCGCTACTCGTCGTTGCTCAGTTCGCCCGACCGAATCGCACCCTCGGCCGCCGCTCGTGCCTCGTCGGAATCGAAGTCGTCGACAATTTCCCGTAGTTCCGACTCCGCAGCGTCCGCGAGGTCGCGGGCGTGGGCTGTCACGTTCGGGACTGCGCGGATGATGTTGTCGACTATCGGGACAGCCGCGCTCTCTGCCGACCGCGAGAGCGGGTTGAGGTCGACGACGATTTCGGTCTTGCCCATCTCGGCGAGCGCTGCCGCGCGGTCGCCGTCTTCCAGCGGGACGACCACCACGTCCGCTGTGCCGATGCCGTCGGCGTCGACTTTCGCCCGCTCGTGGTCCAGCCCCGGAATCCGCCCGTCTGCGGTCAGCCCCTTGACGTTCTCAGCGCCGTGCGCCCGGAGGTGGTCAGCGATGGCTTCCATCCGTTCCTCAGTCCGGTTGAACAGGTTGACTTCGATGTCGGCGCCGGTCGCGTCGGCGAGTTCGACCGTCTCACCGGGGACCAGCGCCGCGACGTTGCCGTTGACCGAGAGTACGGGGTGGTCTGCGAGGAGGAGGTGGGCGGCGGCGGCACGCGCTGCGTCGTCGGCGCTGGGAATCGTCTCCTCCCCAAGGAGGTAATCAAAGGCTTCGCCCCGCCCCTGAGCGATGAGTCCCTGCTGGCTCGTGATTCCCTTCGCGACACCGTCCTCGATACGGTGACGCGTCAGCAGCGACTGGTAGCGCGGGTGACTCTCCGGCACGTCGATGTCGTCCATACCGAGACTGGGAGAGCCAGCGGCAAAAGCGGACTGACACGGTACAAGGGTAAACAGTCACGGCCGTGTAGGGAGCGTATGACCGACTCGGCGACCGAGGACGGCGATGCCGACACGATGCGCGGCCGTGCCACAGAGAGTCGCTGGAAGCTTTGGGTCCTGCTGAACGCCGACCGGTGGCTCGTGACTGCTGGTGTGCTCGCCGGATGTTTCGCCGTACTGGTACTCATCAGCGCTCTCGCACCCGTCCCGTTGCGCACAGTCCTGGGCCAGTCAGACCCCAACGAGACGCTGTTTCAGGCACTCGTGACCGCCATCATCACTGGCGTCACGCTCGTCGTCACCATCACACAGCTGGTCCTCTCACAGGAGCTGGGTGCGGCCGGCGACCAGCGCGATCGCATGGAGGGGGCGATGCAGTTTCGTGCGGACGTGGCAGGTGTGGTCGACGCCTCCGTGAGTCCGCCGGAGCCTGCGTCCTTCCTCCAGTCGCTCGTCGACGCGACGCGAACACGGGCCGAAGAACTCGCCGCAGCCGTCGAGGACAACGACGACGTTCGCGGGCAGGTCGCCAGCTACACTGACGGCCTCGAAGCGAACGCAGCACACGTCCAGAAGCGCCTGGATGACGCCGAGTTCGGGACCTTCGGCGTCTTGCACGCAGCACTCGACTACAACTACTCCTGGAAGATTTACGAGGGAAAGCGGCTCCGTGCCGAGTACGAGAGCGTGCTCTCTGAGGCCGCCCTGGAAGCGCTCGACGACCTCCTCGAAACGCTGCAGTTGTTCGGCCCAGCCCGCGAGCACATCAAGACGCTGTACTTCCAGTGGGAGTTGATAAATCTCTCGCGGTCTATCCTCTACGCTGCCGGACCGGCGCTCATCGTCGCCATCGCTGGCATCCTCTTTCTGGACGCCCCGGGCACCGTCACCGGCACGACGCTCGGCGTCGACAATCTCGTCTGGGTCGTCAGCGCCGCGACGACGATAGCGCTCGCCCCCTTCGGCATCCTGCTCGCCTACGTGTTGCGGATTGCGACAATCGCCAAGCGCACGCTCGCAATCGGCCCCTTCGTCCTTCGCGAGACCGACCGCTCGGAGACAATCGAATGGAGCGACACCGAGTGAGAAGAGAGCGGCTACTCACCTGGCTCTTCGAGGGTCGCACCGCAGGGGTGAATCCGACAGACTGCGGGGTCGTAGCCAGCATCCGAAAGGCCGGTTCCGAGCGCGAAAACGGTCTGTCCGAGCATTGCCATTGCGGCAGTGCCGCCAGCATCAGAAACATCCAGAATGACCTCCCGAACGTCGGGCGTAATCAGGTCGGCCTCGCGGGAGAACTGCCGAGCGGCGCGCATGAATGTGTCGAGGGTCGGTTCGCCGACGACCATCGAGAGTGCGCGGGTCCCCGCCTGGGTGAGCTGGTCGCCAGCATCGGCCAGCACGTCGTCCGTCGAGAGCTGGCCGATGACGTGATACTCCACGCGCGAACGGGCGGGGATGCCGTCGAGTTCGTTGCCCTGTGGACCGCCGGGTTCGAGTCGAATCGGTGCGCCACCGCGTGCCTGTGCGACCACGTCGCCGAGACCGGTTCCCGCCTGGACCTCCGCACCGTGTGCGATGGTCGTCAGTTCCCGTTCGGAGAGTTTTCGCTCGAAGACAGCGTTTGTCGCGAGCGCCGTCCCGAGCGCCATCGCACCGGAGACGCCGAATCCGGAGCCGAGCGGGAGGTCGGTGACACCACGGACCTGGGCAGACACGTCGAGTGCGTCGAGCACACGGTCGACGGCCCCCATCTCGACGGGGTCGCCGCCGAGGTATGTCTCAGGGTGGTCGCTCGGACGGACGGTCACCGTCACGCCGTCAGAGAGCGCCAGCCCCCCACCACGAGAACCGGCCTTCGTCGGGTCAGGGTCCGCGTCCTTGGTGAAGAAGCCGGTGATGTGTCCCGGGACGAACGCCGTCGCAACGTCGGTCATGGCTCATCGGTCCGGTGCCGACGCGCTTAATCTTTGGCGTCAGCGGCCGACAAGATATCCCGCGATGCCGCCGCTTGCGACCGGATAGAGCAGGCACATGAAGACGATTGACGAACCAAGGACCGGCTGGACGGTGGCCTGACCGTCCGGCGTCGTATAGGTGAACAGAATCGTCACGCCGACGAGCGTCAGTACCGTGTATCCCAGCATAATCGACCCACCGGCGACCGCGCCGTCGAGACGAGTCGCAGCGTCGTCGAGCGATGTCCGGGACGCGAGCACGAGCGCGAGGACGAACAACACGGCCGCCGGCGCGAGATAGACCGCTATCTTCGGCACCGAGGGGTTGGTGGCAAAGCTGTAAAACACCTCAATGAAGTTTTCCGAACCGGACTGGCTGCCACCGATTGCCGTGATGTCGACGTTGTGTGCGGAGTAGAAAAACCAGCCGAAGACTTCAAGCAACCCAGGTCCCTGGTTGCCGACCCCACCGATATAGCCATCGAGGTCACCCTCACCGGCGGCTGCCACGACGAGCATCGCTGTGACGAAGAAATTGACGACGAAGGCGACGATACCGTAGAACAGTCCGCCAACGACTGGGGCTGAGCCGAGTCGGTCACCGAGCGACCGGCCCCCTCGCTGTTGGTGGGGCTGACCCTGAACCGGTTGTCCCGGCTGTCGCTGTGCTTGCCGAGTGGCTTGGCCGTGGGTCTGTTGTGCGGGCTGACCCTGTGGTTGCTGCGGCGACTGTGATTGGGTCTGCTGTGTGGCCCGGTTCTGGCCCGGTGGGGTGGACTGACCGGGTGGCCGCTGTGCAGGTTGTCCTGCTGTCTGTCTGCCCGACTGGGACGATGGTTGCGCTGACTGGTCTTGGGCGGGCTGCCGGGACCGGTGACTTCCCGTGTCGGT
>JAZKTK010000003.1:0-70015 GCA_036625595.1 Haloarculaceae archaeon
ACTGCTTGAGCAGGTAGTACGTCGACTCGATGTCGCGGGCCTGCCGGACGACGACCCGGTCGACGGCGTCGACGGCGAGGCGGCTCTCGATGATTGGGACCAACCGTTCGTCCTCGGCGCTGTCGACGACGACGACGGCCGAGTCCGGGTCGAGTTCTGCCACCAGGTCGTCGATTTGGCGTGCGACCTGACGGTCGGCCGACACCGCCTCGCCAGTGCCGGAGATGACTGCAACCGTCGCATCCGAGATATCGTCAGCGACACGCAGCCCTTCGAGCAGACAGTTGACGCGACTGTCTTCGGGGTCCTCGACACCGACGGCGGTTACGAGCGACTCGACAGCAGACCGGCCGACGACAGGTGGGTCGGCACCTGGGAGGGGCGCACCGCGGTGAAGGCAGACGACGAGCGTGCTCACGATTCCAGTCAACAGGGGACGGGATAAAAATCCTCTCTACCGTTCACGCTATCGGAGACGTTAGAATAGCCGATTCAGAGCTGTTCGATACCCTCGTCAGTCACGACGGAGTCGAGCAGACGTGTCGGCGTCGCGTCGTAGGCGGGGTTGTCGACATCGAATCCTTCGGCCGGTTCGAGCATCACCTCGCTTGCCGCGCGGTACTCGTTTTCGAAGGCGAACCCGGTGTCGACGAGTTTGGCCGCCGAACCGAGCGACGTCACCGGCACCCCACAGTCCTCTGCCGTCGTCGCAATTGGGTAGGTGCCGATACGGTTGTAGAGCGTGTCCTCGACGATACAGTCCATGCCGACGACGACGCGATCACACTCCGGAAGATAGTGGCCGTGTGCGCTGTCGACGATTAACGTCGTGTCGACGGCGTCGAACTCGGACAGACGGCGTGCCATTTTCCGGCCGAGATAGCGTGGTCGGGCCTCGGTAACGTACACCGAAAACGTCGCGCCGTCTTCGATGGCGCGGGTTATCGCCGACAGGACCGTCGTCGAGTAGTCGTGGACGAGCAGGGTCTCCGCCTCCGCGAGAAGCGGTGCAGCGGCCTCGGCTGCGCGACGCTTCGCAGTCTCGATACGGTCGACAACGGCATCGATAGTATCGACGGTGAGCTGTTGGGCAGCCTCGACAGTGTCGACGTCGGCGTCCTCGACGGTTTCGACGATTTCGCGTTGGGTGTTGTGCAGTGACGCGTGTGATGGGTTCGCGCGACGGAGCGCGCTACTGTTTCGCGTGAGCGTTCGGCGATACTCCTCGACAGTGGGGAACTCCTGGTCGGTGAGTTCACGGAGCGCGCGGGCGGCTTTGACCGCGACGACCGAGGAACTGTGAGTCTGCATGTCCGCAATCTCCTCGGCGGTCTCGTCTATCATACGCGAGCAGTCGCCCCGGGACAACTAATGGCTTTCCCGTTCCGGGCCGAACGACATTTATTCTGGGGTCTGCTACGTCGGCCCAGATGACAACTGACCTCGGAGACCGTGGCGTGTCCGAGGGCGCGAGTCTGGCGGCGCTCGTCCTGTTGACCGTCGTCGTGACCGCGTCGGTGGGTGTCAACGTCCTCTTTCTGGACGACGACAGTGGCGGCACGATAGAGGCGAACTTCAGCTTCGAGCATCAGAGCCAGGGGTCGTATCTGCTCGTCACACACGAAGAGGGGAGCGCACTCCGGAGTGATAGCGTTCGTATCAAAGGACCAGATGCAAACATCACGTGGGCCGAAGCCGCCGACTGGAACGGCTCCAGAGAGGTGACCAGAGGCGACCTCGTCCAGTTGAGCGAGCGGAGCGCCTACGGGAGCCAGGTCGGGTCACGGGACAACATCAAAGTGCTCTACGTCTACCAGAACGGCTCCACGAAAGTCCTCGACGAGTGGAACCCCGCGGGCGGTGCCGGCGACTTGGGCTAACCCTTGATGTTACACACGGGGAACGTGCGCGCGACGCGGTCGCCGATACCGAGCGCGTCGGAGACGCGGACAACTTCATCGACGTCTTTGTAGACGCCCGGTGCCTCCTCGGCGACCGTGGCCCCGCTCTGTGCCTTGACGTAGATGTGCTCTTGCTCCCGGAGGTCGTCCTGGACGTCCTCGCCCCAGTACTCGTTTTTCGCCTGCGTCCGACTCATCAATCGACCGGCACCGTGGGCGGTCGAGCCGAACGTCTCCTCGAGTGAGCGTTCCCCACCGCGGAGCACGTAGCTACCTGCACCCATACTTCCCGGGATGATGATTGGCTGGCCCACGTCGCGATAGGCGGCCGGCACTTCCGGCCGTCCGGCCGGGAACGCCCGCGTCGCACCTTTTCGGTGGACGTACAGCTCTCTCTCCTCGCCCTCGACCGTGTGAACCTCTTTTTTCGCAATGTTGTGGGCCACGTCGTACAGCAGGTCCATCTCCATCTCCTCCCAGGACTGGTCGAACACCTGCTCGAAGACCTTCCGGGTCTGGTGCATGATGAGTTGTCTGTTTACCCACGCGAAGTTGATGGCGGCACACATCGCGCCGTAGTAGTCTTCGGCCAGTTGCGAGCCGGCGGGTGCGGCCGCCAGTTCCTTGTCCGGCAGCTGGTTCAACAGTCCCTGATGGGTCTGCTCGATGTCGCGAAGGTAGTCGGTACAGACCTGGTGTCCCAACCCGCGCGAGCCACAGTGGATGAGCACGACGACCTGGTCTGCTTCGAGTCCGAACTCCTCGGCCACGTCCTCGCGGTAGATATCGGTCACCCGCTGGACTTCGAGGAAGTGGTTGCCCGAGCCGAGCGACCCGATCTGATTCGCCCCGCGGTCTTTGGCCTTCTGTGAAATCTTGCTGGCGTCGGCGTCTGGCCGATACCCCTCGTCCTCGCAGTGGGCCAGGTCGTCCTCAACAGCGTAGCCTTCCTCCAGTGCCCAGTCCATCCCGCGGTCGAGGATAGCCTCGATGTCGGCCTTGGTCCCGTCGTGGATACCACCCCCGCCGAGTCCCGACGGGATGTTGGCGAAGAGTTTGTCGACGAGTTCCTCCTCGCGTCCTTGGAGGTCCTCGTAGGTTAGGTTTGTTTTCAACATTCTCACTCCGCAATTAATGTCATACCCGACCGCTCCAGGGCTAATACAGCCGTTTTCGGTATCGATACCGGCGACACCGCCGACCGGGAAGCCGTATCCCTGGTGACCGTCGGGCATACAGAGAGCGTACTTCTGGATACCGGGGAGATGAGTCGTGTTTGTGAGCTGTTCGAGCGTCTTGTCCTCGACGATTTCCTCCAGGAGCGCTTCACTCGCGAGCACGCGCGCTGGGACGCGCATGTCACCTTCCTTGGGAATCTCCCAGACGCAGTCACGGACTTTTTCGAGCGTGAACTGCCCGGCGTCGTACGTAGTCATAGCTACATGTGGACGGGCAGCGGGGAAATAACGTTCGGACACGGTGACGCAACGCTTTTTTCGCATCCGAGGGTTTGCTGGTGCATGAACGGCCAGACAGTCGCGCTCCAGTCGGCCCTCCAACCGCCATCGTGGCTTCCCGATGTGGTGCCAGCGTGGACCGTGCCGCTGGTCGCGTCACTGCTTACCCTTGCGATTGGCTGGCTAATCGCTCGATTGCTCGTGCGACTGCTCGGCCGGCGCATCGCCCAGCAGTTCGGCCGCCCCAGCCTCACCCGCACCGCGCTTCGTGGTATCAAGCTGGCCGTCTTCTTGTTTGCGCTGCTCGTCGTCCTGCGCCTCAACGGACTGGCACTTGGTGATATTGCCCTCTCGGTGACGGTGTTCTCGGCCGTGGTGGGTGTTATCCTCGCGCCCATCGTCGGCAGTATCATCAGCGGCGTCTTCCTGCTCGCCGACCAGCCATACGAAATCGGCGACATGATAGAGTTGCCCGAACAGGACAAACGCGGCTTCGTCGAGGATATCACACTCCGATACACGAAGGTCTTCACGCTCGACAACACCTTTCTCGTCATCCCCAACGGGAACATCCGCGAACGGGACGTGTTCAACTACTCCGCCGAGGACCCACGAACGCGCCAGACGCTCGATGTCGTCGTCACCTACGAGAGCGATATCGCGGCAGCCAGGAACATCATCGAGCGGAGTGCTCGACGAGTCGACGACATCATCGATGGCGGCCCACGCATCCGCATCGGCGGCGCTCGGTACCCCGCACAGCCGGACTGTCTTATCGGAGACTTCGGCGACCACGGTATCCTCCTGCGTCTGCGCTACTGGGTGAAAGAGCCATACCGACTCCAGACTGTCAAATCGCACCTCCAGACGAACATCTGGAACGCACTCGAGGACGCAGACGTGGAAATTGCCTACCCGCACTCGCATCTGTACTTCGACGATACCAGCGGCGAACTGGAGGTGTCACTCGACAGGACAGACAGCGACGGGCTGGCAGCCAGACCTGACGACCGACGGATGGCACACCAGCGGACAGAACCGACGGAAGACGAGACGGAGAACTAGCCAGTGACTGTGATGACATCACAGTCGAGTTCGTTCTGGAGGTAGTGTTCCACGTCGGGGTCGTCGACGAGACGGCGAATCATCTGTCGCCAGCGGCTGACCTGTTTCTTGCCGATGACGACGATGTCGGCCTCCTCGGCGGCGATCTCTTCGAGGATGGTCTCCTCGACGAGAAACCCCTTCCGAACGAGATACCGGGCGTTCGGGAGTGGTCCGAACTCGCGCTCGACGGCGTCTTTCAACTCGCTCCGGCTGACCGCATGGCCACCCTGATAGAGGTTGACGTGGAGTACTGTAAGTGCGGCGTCGTTTTCCTCCGCGATGTCGATAGCCTCCGCGAGTGTGGCGCGGGAGTGGCCAGTCAGCGGATACCGAACGGGCACGACAACCTGGGTCATCGTCCGTCTTTCACTGCCCATCACCCTCAAAGTTTGTGACCGCGAACAGTACGCATTTGGGCGTGGACGGCGAACCGAGACGCATGGAAACGAAGAGTGGTCCCGACGGACAGACGCTGTACATCGACCGTTCCGAGGGCCGACGTGGGCAGAAGGGTCCGTTTTTCGTCGTCTACGCGAGCGAATCGTCAGACGTACGCTGGGGCTTTTACTGTGCGAACTGCGGTAGCTTCGACAACGCCGTCGACTCGATGGGGCGCATCCAGTGCAACGAGTGTTCCAATCGGACGAAAGCCGAGGAGTGGGACGCCGCCCACGAGTAAGACCAACCGTTCCAAATTCTGTTGTGTCAGTGTCAGTTAGATACGCTTAATACCGGGGGCTCGGTAGAGAGTAACGAATGGGGACTGTTACCACCTCACTCAGGCAGGAAGCCGAGTCGATATTCGCAGACCTCGGATACAACGTGTCGGGGAACGGAGGAGAAATCCATGCGCAGCGAAAGTGGCGGACCGTACAGGTCACACCGATGTCCGAACCACGAGACATACCCACGTCCGGGAACCTCCGCTGTTTCGTCACCTGGGAAGACCGAGCAGGTGACCTCGAACAGCACCTGACACGAGAAAACCCCGACTACGAGTGGGCAATCATCGGCGTCCGCGAGGGTGGCGAGTACACCGTCGCCGGCCGTACCGCCTGACGCTCACTCCGACCCGCCCATTCTCTCACACATCCTTGTTGTGTCGTGCTAGCAATCCAACGAGCAGTTTATAATTCGGTAAGTCGTACGGCTGACACTCATGTTCGTCGGTCACGGCCTGCTGGCGTTCGCCATCGCAGCGAGCGTCGCACATCGCCGCGGCTGGTCGACTGACCGCGCACTCGCCGTCGGCATCCTCGCGGGTCTTTTCGGCACGCTCCCGGATATCGACATGGCCTACGCCCTGTTTGGCCTCGCTGCCGGCGCTGAAGGACTGTTTGCCGCCTCCGACGCGTTCTGGGAAGCAGCATCTGTCGTCCACCGCGCGGTCACCCACTCGCTGGTCCTTGGTGCAATCGCTGCAGTCGGATTCGCAGCGTGGCGGGCACGGACGACGAACGCGATGGGACGGACACGCATCTGGCTCGGCGCTGTCGTTCTCTCGTTTACCGCGCTGCTCGGCTCTGTCTTCCTGACCAGCGGCCCGCTTGCCGCCGCCATCGTCGCCATCTTCCTGCTGGGTGGCCTCGCCATCGTCCACGTCGCGGGCGGTCTCGATTTCGGTCCGGGCATCGTCCTGGCAACGGCGCTCCTTGGACTGCTTACGCACCCTTTCGGTGACCTCTTTACCGGTGCCCCACCGCAGTTTCTCTACCCGCTGGACGTGACGATAGTCGCCGACCGAGTGCTGTTGCACCCGGACCCGACGCTCCACCTGCTCGGCGCGTTCTTCGTCGAACTCGCGACCATCTGGCTGGCGCTGGTTGCCCTGGCACACCTCCGGGGCTGGCAGTTGCTTCCACGTGTCCGACCGCGGGCGGCGCTGGGTGTCGGGTACGCCGGTGCAGTCTTCGCGATTCCCGCGCCCACGCTCCAAGTGTCGTGGCCCTTTGTCTTCAGCGTCCTGGGCGTCGGACTCATCGCCGTCCCGATTCGGCTTCGCAGACAGGTCGGGGACCACTGGTACACCGTCGTGACGGCACTAACCGCCGTCACGCTGGCCGGCCTCGCCTATGCCACAGCGTATCTCCTCCTCGGGTAGCGGGGACAGCCAACACGTTTTACACGCCGCCGCAACTGCACCAACTATGGCTGACATCGAGTTCGAACAGTTGCTCCGAGATGCCAGACTCAACGCCGTTCTGGCGTGGGTCATCACGGGTGTCGTGGCACTCGTTGCTGTCGGGTCGTTCCTGACAGGGGACCCACTGTGGAGTTTCTTTGCCGTCGCAGTCCTCGTCCTCGTCTGTATCCCGCCGCTGGCATTTTTTTCGCCCCAGGTAATGCTCCCCTGGGAAGTCCTGTTGCTCGCCGCGCTCCCGATACTCGGGCGGGCGGTTGCGACCTTCGACGTGAGCAGCCAGATTGCGACGTATCTCTCGGTGGCTGCACTGGCGCTCATCGTGGCTGTCGAACTCCAGACGTTCACCTCAGTTCGGATGACGCCCAGTTTCGCGGTGGCGTTCGTCGTCATCACGACGATGGCCGCGGCTGGTATCTGGGCCGTCGCGCGCTGGTCGGCGGACATCTGGCTGGGGACCGGCTTCATCGAGGCGCTCGGTCCG
The DNA here is from genome assembly GCA_036625595.1 of Haloarculaceae archaeon. Taxonomy (GTDB): domain Archaea; phylum Halobacteriota; class Halobacteria; order Halobacteriales; family Haloarculaceae; genus Salinibaculum. The sequence continues at coordinate 7,090 of JAZKTK010000003.1, forward strand.
GACGAGGCAGCGCAGGAACGTGCCGTCATGTTGGAGTTCGTCGCTTCCTTTATCGCGGGCATTCTCGCGGGGCTTATCTTCGAATTCTACGTACGACGAGTGGCTCGCGTGAAGTCACGAATCCCATCGGAGGCGGACCGATGAGAGTACGCGACTGGCTCGGCATCAGCAAACATCGCCAGAAACAGCTCTCCTACACCATGGAAGTAGGGCTGGTCGGCATCATCTTCGCCGGCATCTGGGGCGGGAGCACGACCGTCGTCGTCAACGCCTTCGTCGGCTTCGTCGCCACGCAGATACCGCCGATTCTGGAGCGGGATTACGATATCCCGATGGACCCGGCGCTGACGCTGTGGATTACCTCCGCGGTGTTCCTGCACGCCTTTGGCGTGCTCGGCCTGCCGGGTTCCGAACAGAATCTCTACGGGCAGATTCCGTGGTTCGACCACGTCACCCACGCCCTCTCCGCATCGGTCGTCGCCGCCGTCGGCTACTCGACGGCGCGCGCACTGGACGAACACTCCCCTGATATTCACCTGCCGCGTCGCTTCATGTTCGTCTACATTCTCCTCTTCGTCCTCGCCTTCGGCGTCGTCTGGGAAGTCATCGAGTTCGGTCTCGGCGAACTCGCCCGCATGCAGGGCAATACCGCTTTGCTCACCCAGCACGGTCTCGAAGATACGATGCTCGACATGGTTTTCGACACCATCGGGGCAATCGTCGTCGCCACCTGGGGAACCGTCCATCTCAACGACATCTCCGGCTACATCGCCGACCATCTCGAAGCACGCACGTCCGACTGACCTCACACATGTTCGTCCAAACGCTCTCGACACTGCTTGCAGGTGCGCTGTTCGGGCTCGCACTCGCAGCACCGCCCGGTCCGATGAACGCCATCATCGCCGAAGAGAGCGTCCTCCGTGGATGGCGAGCGGGCTTTACAGCGGGGCTAGGTGCGATGGTCGCGGACCTCTGTTTTCTCGTGCTATCGCTCGCTGGTGTCGTCACCGTGGTCGAATCGATGCCACGGTTGCGGGGCATCCTCTTCGGGATCGGCGGCGTCCTGATGCTGTGGTTCGGCGTCGACGCGGCACGGGGCGTCCGAGCGACGCTGACACCCGACGGAGACCCCGACAGCGAGAGCAAGGGGTTCCGGAAGGCGTTCGTGCTGGCCCTGACGAACCCCTACCAGATTCTGTTCTGGCTGACCGTCGGCGTTGGACTGTTGACGCCGGGGACACACGACCTGCTGGCCGAAGTGCAGTACGTCGGAGACGCGCTCGCGGGGGTGGTCGTCGTCGAGACCGGGAGCCCGGCGCTACTGGTCGGCTTCTTCGGTGGTATCGTCTGCTGGATTACCGGTTTCCCGGCGGGACTCGTGGCTGCCGGCGACCGGTTCGAGAAGTTGACACCGGTCGTCGCTGGCGCGAGTGCACTCGTGCTGGGCGGATTCGGCGTCGCCTTTCTCTGGGCGGCCGCGACGGTGTTACTCTAGCTCGATAGCCGCGACCTCGTCGTCGAGCCACTCACGAAACCACTTGACGCGTTTGAGTCGGCGGTGTGCGATGTCCTGTGCCGTCGTGCTCCGGACCCGCTCTTTCGCGGTGACACCACGTTCGAGCACCCGTCCGACCATCTCCGCGCTGTCCATGTGTGTCCGGGACTCGTAGCCCATCCGCAACAGCATGAGTGCCGCACCGTTGGCACCCACCTTGTCGAGGATGTCCGCCTCGACGAGACACTGGGTTTCGAGTGTGAGGTCGGTGAGGTCGCCCTGATAGGAGTGGTCCGCGATGGACTCACAGACCTGGTCGACGAACGACTGCGGGTACTCACACTGCGTCGTCAGATACTCCCGGGCGATGCGAGCCCCTTCCTCGGCGTGGATGTCCTGCTCGACTTCCAGCTTCGCGATGTCGTGGAAGAGCGCAGCGACGCGCGTCACGTCGACGTTTGCGCCCTCTTCGCGGGCGATTTTCGTGGACAGTTCGACCACGTTCCGGATGTGGTTGAACCGGTACTCTGCGGAGTGCCACGGATACCACCGCATCCGGCCACCCTCCTCCTCGTTTTCGACGCTCGCAGCGAGATAATCCCGGACGAACCCCTCCATCTCCGCAAACTCCTCGTCCGAGACAGGCGACTCGCGTATCTCAACACCCACAGCACCACCTCCGAACGAAACGAACCTTGGTCATCTTACGGGCAAAAAAGGCGGTTCGACTCTTTAGCGTTACGACAAGAGACAGTTTGACAACAAACAGACACCGATACCCCTGTCTGAACGGGTGAGTGCGACCGCCGCCCTGGGATACTTGCGTGCTGTACGTTTATTGCATATCGGTGTGAACGGAAGAGCATGGAGATTCGAGAAGCCCGTGCCAACGATAGGCCCGCTATTCGAGACGTCGCCCGGCGGTCGATGCAGGCGTCCTATTCGCTCGACCCGGCGGCGATTATCGGCGCTGTCGAAGAGTGGTACGACGAGAACCGCCTGCGCAATCTGCTCGAAGACGACGACAAAGTGCTGCTGGTCGTAGAGCACAAAGGACAGGTCGTCGCCTTCTCCGATAGCGTCATCACCGGCGAGAACACCGGCGAAATCCTCTGGCTCCACGTCGACCCCGACTACCGGGGCGAAGACATCGGTATCGAACTGTTCAAAGCGACTCGCAACCACCTCGCCAGCGTCGGTGCTGGCAACCTCCGTGGTCGTGTCCTCGCGGACAACGCTGGCGGGAACGCCTTCTACGAGAATCGCGGCCTCGTGAAAATCGGCGAGGAGACCGTCGACATCGACGGTACCTCCTACGTCGAGAACGTCTACGCCGAAGTCGAAGCCGAGCGGATGGAGCCGGTCGACCTCGACAGCGGTGAGACGGTGTACATCGATCGCGAAAACGAAGAGACCGGCTCTATCGCGTCCTTCTACATCGTCTACACCGAACGCGATGCCGAGGAGATCTACGGCTACTGGTGTGGCAAGTGCGACCAGCTCGCCAACGCGATGGACGCGTCGGGACGCATCCAGTGTGACGAGTGTGGCAACGCCCGCAAGCCCACCCGCTGGGACGCCGCCTATCTATAACTCCTCTTGCGCACCGGTCCGGACATCGTCCAGTGAGATGTCTTCCGAATCGAGTTTCGTTTTCACGTCGCGCTGAAACTGCTCGAGTTCGTCCTGGTTTTCGGCGATACCGGTCGTCACGAGCAGTCGAACCGTCCGGCTGACGCTCATGTCGATATCGATGACGTCCTCCGTCGGCACGAGCATAAATCGACCCTGTGTCGGATTGGGACTGTTCGGAACGTAGACGTTGTACGCTTCTCGACCCAGTGCGTCGGTCACCGCTCCCGGACTCTCGGAGGTGACAAATCCCAGCACGTACAGTCCTTTGCGGGGATACTCGACGAGGACGACGCTCTCGTACTTCGATTCGCGATTGACGAGCGAGTCCGAAACTTGCCGGACGCTGCTGTAGACGACACTCACCATCGGGATGATACCGACGAGTCGGTCGAACAGGTCGAACAGCCGTGCCCCGCCGCTACGCTGTGCCAGATACCCCAACAGTGTGATGCCGAGCAAGAGAATTGCGAGGGCACCCAGTTCCGCCAGAATTTCGATGTTTCCAGAGAGCCTGACCAGCCCCGTCTCCTGGATGATCGGATTGAGAATGCCCCGGAGCCATCCGAAGATGAGTCGGACGGCGACGACCGTGACGACGAGCGGCGCGATCAGCGCAATACCCGCTATCAGGCTCTTTTTCAGTGTCTCAGACAGCCCCATACACCCTGCCACCGTGTGAGTGAATAAAAGGGTAGTGGCGTTTCCAGCCAGCGACGGGATACTGAGAGCCCAACTCACTCATCGCGTCGAAAAGGCGCCGTCGTATCGATTGGCTCGGTCCCCTCCAGATCCGTGGACGCGTCGACGGCCTGCTGATACGCCTCGGATCTGTAGATTTCTGCCTCGCGTTTCAGCCCCCGATAGACGGTGTACACCATCACCAGAATAAGCACGCCGAAGGGGAGACCCGCAGCTATGACAGCCGTCTGAAGAGCGTTCAGGCCGTCACCCAGAAGGAGCGCAACACCAGTTCCACCGATTAGCACGGGCCAGATGGCTCGTTGTCGTGTCTCAGACTCTCGTGTTCCGCCTGCTGTCAGGTAGCTGATTGCGAGCGAGCCCGAGTCGGCTGACGTGACGAAAAACGTCACCAGCGCTCCGATAGCGGTGAGACTCGTCACGAGCGTGAGCGGGAAATACGACAACATCGTGAACAGCGAAACTGCACGTCCCTGGTCCTGAAGCGGACCTGTGATACCACCACCGGCAATCTGCAGCTCGACAAAAATTGCAGACCCGTTGAACACCGCCATCCAGACCAGCGAGAACAGGGCAGGAACAAGCAAGACACCGCCGACGAACTCACGGACTGTCCGTCCCCGTGAGATACGAGCGATGAACAAGCCGACGAACGGTGCCCAGACAATCCAGAAGCCCCAGAAGAATATCGTCCAATCGTGTTGCCACCCAGCACTGTCACCAGCGAACGCCTCGGCATAGAAACTCAACTCGATGAAATTGCCCAGATACGCCGCGATTCCGCTGTTGAAGACATCGAGCAGATACACTGTCGGACCGAGAACGAACAGCAACAGAAGCAGGGAAAGCATCAACCCAACGTTTGCACGAGCCAGTCGTCTGACGCCGCGCTCGAGGCCGACCGCAGCGGACACGGTGGTAACCCCGATAAGTACGGCAATAATAGCAATGGTCGTTCCGACGCCAGTCGGAATACCAGTCCCAGTGTAGCTAGCAAACACGAAATCGAGGCCAGCGGTAATCTGTAGCGCACCCAGACCAATAGCCGTGGCCAGTCCGAACACTGTCGCAATAGTAGCCGCGAGGTCGATGATGTGGCCAGGCCAGTCGTAGATGCGACTCCCGAGAATTGGGTAGAATACCGAGCGAAAGCCGAGTGGGAGTCCTCGGTTGTACGAAAAAAAGCCAAGCCCCAGTCCGACGATACCGTAGATTGCCCAGGGGTGGATTCCCCAGTGGAACATCGTGATTGCCGTCGCCGCTCTCCCGGCCGCAGGAGATGTGGGAGCCACGTCGAAAAACGAGCCACCGCCGGACAGGAAATGGTACATTGGCTCGGCCACGCCAAAGAACAGAAGTCCCACTCCCATCCCGGATGTGAACAGCATTGCCAACCAGGAAATGTTCGAAAATTCCGGTTCAGCGTCGGGTCCACCCAGGCGGATGTGGCCGTAACTGCTCATCCCAAACCAGGCGAGTGCGAAAATAAAGACGTTGACCGCCAGAATGTAAAACCAGCCGAAATTCCGGTTGAGCGACTCGAAGACGACACTGTACACCCTCGCAGCCTGGTCACCCAGAACGAGAGTGAATCCGAGAAAGACTGCAACGAAAAGGAGGGCAAACGGAAACACGACTGGATGAATATCCATCCCGCACCACCTGATAGTGGACTCTCCCGGGTTCCTGTCGAGAGTAGCGTGGAACAGTCGTTCTCGTCTCGTCGCCTGTGTCACCTCAGTCGTCGTCTCACTGTCGTCTGTCACGCGTTATTACCCGTACAGGGAAGTCAGTTTCATCGGTTTCCGCCCTCACAGCCGCTGTGAATTCCTGTCATCTGGTTCTACTCCAACCACCCGGAGCGGTTCCCAGCGGGCGCGTTGAAAAAGAGTATCCGTCGATAAACGGATTCTGACAATTCCCAATCATTTGTTCTGGTCCGTTCTTATCAGAGAGTGTAACAGCTACTGCGCATAAAGCTACCGAGGAAACCACTCACTGAGCGGCTACAAGAAGGATGCGGTCGGACGGTAATTATCGACAGTGACAACCAGGCCCACATTCAAATAGTGGACCGGTCAAATCATAACAAAATATGTCTGACGCAGGGGAAACAGAGGCAGGCGAGGGTACCCGGGAGTTGGCCTGGTATCGTCAGCTCCTCGAACAGTCGAGTGACATCGTCCTCGTACTCGACCGGAACCGACGAATAACCTACGTCAGTTCGGCTGTCAAGCGCCGTCTCGGACACGAGCCCGAATCATTGACCGGTAAAAAGGGGCTCGAGTACGTGTATGCCGGCGACAGGGATGCAGTCGAGGATGCCATCGAGGAAACACGCACGTCCCCGGAGACACGTCAGACCGTTGAATTTCGCTATCAGCAAGCCGAGAATTCGTGGTGTTGGCTCGAAGCAACCGTGTACAACGGACTCGACGACGAGTATCTCGACGGATTCCTGCTGAACTGCCGCGACATCACGGAGCGCAAGGAGCAAACCGCGGAGTTGAGAACGACAAAAGAGCGGATGGAAATGGCTCTGGAAGGGGCGAATCTCGGCGTCTGGGACTGGGACATGGAGACGGACGAAGTGTCACGTGACGAGCTGTTGGCTGAGATGCTCGGATACACGCAATCCGAGATGGGAGGCCACTTGCGGGGGTGGGAACAGATTGTCCACCCAGAGGGAGAGAAACGACACAACGAGGCGCTAGCTCACCACGTCGAGAATCGAACACCCTACTACCAATGCGAGTACCGGCTGAAGACAAAGTCGGGGAACTGGAAGTGGGTTCGGACCATGGGGAAAGTTGTCGAGCGGGCTGACGACGGGACACCCACGCGGGCAGTGGGGCTCCACCAGGATATCGACGACCGGAAGCTGGCAGAGTTGAAACTCGAAGCGGAACGCGACATGTTTCGGGAGGGACCAGCAGTCGTGTTCAAGTGGGAAGACGCGGAGGGATGGCCCGTCAAGTACGTTTCCGAGAACGTCAGGGATATTTTCGGCTACGATCCAGAAGCGCTACAGTCGAACGAGGTGTCGTTTGCCGACCTTATTCACGAGGACGACTTAGAGCAGGTCGTCCGGCAGGTGGCAGAGTACCAGAAAGAGGAAGCCGAACGCATGAGTCTCGATCCGTACAGGATCGTCACGGCAGACGGTCACACCCGCTGGGTGATGGAGTACACTCGTGACCTCCAGGAGGAAGGGGAAACCTCGCACCTGCTCGGCTACCTCGTCGACATCACGGAGCGCAAGCAGCGCGAGCGGGAACTGCAGCAATTCAAGAAAGCCGTCGAACAGAGCGCTCATGCGATTTATATCACCGATGTTGAAGGAACTATCGAGTACGTTAACCCAGCCTTCGAAAACGTCACAGGATACAGTACTGACGAAGCTGTTGGTCGCACACCCAGAATCCTCAAATCAGGCGAACACGGCGAGGAGTTCTACGAGGAGTTCTGGGACACGATTCTCGCTGGCGAACGCTGGGAATCAGAGGTATTCGACGAAAGCGCAGACGGGGAACAGGTCGTTCTCAACCAGACAGTCGCACCGATAACGGACGAGGAGGGGAACGTCGAAAAATTCGTCGCGGTCGCGAGAGACATCACCGAGCGCAAGCGCTACGAGGACGCACTTGAGGAGGCACGGGAAGAGCTTCGTCAGGTTATCGACCTGAGTCCGGATCTGATATTTGCCAGAAATAGCGACGGAGAGTTCTTGCTGGCGAACGAGACGACCGCAGAGGCGTTTGGGATGAGTCGAGATGGTGTCAGGGAGCCAACGGAGCCAGACAACTCACTACCAGACCGCTTCGCCGAGTTCGATGACGCTGACAGAGAAGTCGTAGAGTCAGGCGAAGCGCAATTCGTCCCCGAGAAAGAGATAACCACCGCCGCTGATGAGACACGGATTCTCCAGACAACAAAGGTCCCGTTCGAGAGTGTAAAAACCGACCAAGACGCAGTCCTCAGCTACGCTCGGGACGTGACTGCGCTCAAAGAACGGGAATACAAACTCCGCGAGCGCGAGCAGAAGTACCGCAGTCTCTTCGAGGACATGCGCGACGCGCTCATGCTGTTCGACCGCGACGGCTACGTCGATTGCAATGAGCGCGCGCTTGAACTGTTTGGAATCGAGTCGGTCGAGTCGTTCCTCGAATACACGCCATGGGATCTGGCACCAGCCACACAACCTGACGGGACGGATTCAAAAGAGACGGCACTGTCCCACATCGAAACGGCGTTCGATGATGGCGAGGCGTTTTTCGAGTTTACACACCAACGTGCCGATGGAACTGAATTCCCCGCTGAAGTGAAACTCAGTCGCTTCGAGCACGGAGACGAACCAGTGTTGCATGCCCTCGTCAGAGAGATATCCGACCGCAAGAGACAGAAGCGAGAACTCGAGGAACGTGAATCAAAGTACCGCAGTCTCTTCGAAGAGACGCGTGACGCGCTCATGTTGCTCGATCGAGACGGGTTCTTCGACTGTAACGAGCGTGCGCTCGATCTGTTTGGACTCGACTCAGTCGAGTCCTTCACCGAGTACAGCCCCTGGGAGTTGTCCCCACCGACACAGCCCGACGGGAGAGACTCGAAGGAAGCAGCACAGTCACACGTCGAGACGGCATTCGAGGAAGGCCAGGCGTTCTTCGAGTGGCGACACGAACGCGTCGATGGAGAATCGTTCCCCGCTGAAGTGAAACTCAGTCGCTTCGAGCACGGGGGCGAACCCGTGTTGCACGCCCTCGTACGGGACATATCCGAGCGAAAGCAGCGACAGCGAGAACTTGAGCGGAGCAGGGAGCGATACCGGTCGCTGTTCGAGAACAATCCAATCGTGCTCTGGGAGGAAGATATCTCGGCGGCCAAAGCGTACGTGGACGACCTCGCTGCCGAGATTGACGACCTTGAGGCGTATTTCGAGGCTAACCCGGCGGAACTGCAGGAAGTCTTCGACCGTGTCGAAATTCGTGACGTCAACCAGAATGCGACCGATTACTATGGGGTCGAGTCGAAAGAGACGCTACTCGAGGGGTTCTCCCCGTTTGTCACCGAGGACGGACTAGCCGATGTGCAGTCAATGTGGGCCAGTATCGCGGCTGGTGAGACGGAGTTCCGCAGAGAGGTCGTCTCAGAAACGTCCGACGGTGCGCAGCGCCACGAACTGCTGGACGTATACATTCCAGACCCAGGCGATTACTCTCGGGTCTACATCACAGCTATCGATATTACCGAACGCAAACAGTATGAGAAGCAACTCGAAGAACAGCGTGACAATCTCGATATTCTCAATCAAGTGCTTCGCCACGACATCCGCAATGATATTCAATTAATCATGGCACACGCAGAGTTACTCGAACAGAAGTGTGACGACGTGGCAGCACAGGATTCGATTGAGACGGTACTCGAAAACGCCAACCATGCGGTTGAACTCACGACTTCCGCACGCGAAATGGCTGAAGTAATGGTTTCTGTAGACCAGGCACTGCAGGAAGTTAACCTCAAAACAATACTCGAAGGGGAGATAAGCGAAGTGCAATCGACCTATTCCGAGGCAGTGGTTACAGACAAGACATCCATTCCATCGGTTCTAGTTCAAGCAAACGATATGCTCGGCTCAGTCTTTCGGAACCTCCTGAAAAACGCCGTTCAGCACAACGATACTGAGGTACCGGAGGTAACCATTTCCGCAACAGAGCGCGAGAACAAAGTTGTGGTGCGTGTCGCGGACAACGGCCCAGGCGTGCCGGATGCCCAGAAAGAGACAATTTTTGGCAAAGGTGAAAAAGGGCTGGACAGTCATGGCACCGGCATCGGACTGTATCTCGTCCAAACGCTCGTCGAGAGCTACGGAGGGGACATCTGGGTTGAAGACAGGTGCCAACAGGACAGTTCCACCGGTGCGACTATCGATGCGGACAGTGATTGTGACGGTGCGGTGTTCATCGTCGAGTTGCCGAAAATCAGTGGGTGAGAGCATGACGACTTGTTCCCGTGAGTTTGGCTCTGTGGTGGTCTCGTGGCTACTCAATCGAGTGTCTCTCGCACACGTTTGACAATATATGCTCCACACGAGCAGCTACGTGCCTGTTTCATTGCCAGCGAACTGTTCGTGATACCAGCCGGGTGGGTCGACCGTCGTCTCTCCCACCTCGTCGTACGTAACCTCCCGACGAACGTCGACGAGTCGGTCACCGTCGCGAATCGTGTACGACAGAGAGACGTCACGGACGAGTCCAGCTTCGGTGACCAGCGCAGAGACGTTGTACCGCTGGACATCACCGATGTCTTGCCACTCCGGCTGTCCGCTCCCGGTGAGCAGATACAGTCTGTCACCTCCCTCTCTGAGTACTCCCTGTACTTCCGTTGTCGGCGTCGACAGCCGCGTACTGACCAGCCGCTCTGTGAGTTCCGACGGCGGTGGCGGATACCGTTGGCGGAGTTCAGTCGGCGGGACCCGTCGGTACGAGACACCAGAGAATCCCTCCTGGGCGAGATACGTGTTCGTGCCGTCGTAGTAGAGTGTGCCCATCGGAATCGTCTCACCGTTCGCCCGCTCGGCAGCATTGAGCAGGTACGTCCCGCTACTGACTTCGACGTCGATATCACGATGGATATCGATTACCTCCTGGGCCCATATTTCGGGCTGATACCGGTCTATCGACATCGTATACGACTGATTTCCGATGGCGCGGCTGTGTGCCGACGACAGTGCATCGATGTCGTCGATACCGTCACTGTTCACACCGGGTGGTAACTGTGCTGAGTCGACCGTACTTGCGTCGACGAGGCGAGGTTCGTGCGACCAGGCCGTTTCCGCCGCCGGGGTCGCTGTCGCTGCTGGCGGGTCGCTGGCTGTCACCTGTGAGTCAGTACCCCCCGTATTCGGCAGCCAGCCCGAACTCGCGAGGAGTCCGACGACAAACACAATCACTACAGCGACGACGAGAATCCACGCAAGTGCTGGAACGGACCGTCCCGCCCACCACCGCTGGACCCGCAACCGGAGGGGAGTCGACAGCTCCGACGGCACCTCGCCGAGATGGCGACGACAGAGTTCCCGAGCGACCGGCCTGTCGACGGCGTACCACAGTCGTTCGGCGAGGTCACCAGCATCGAGCGTCGTGGTGTGCCCATCGAAGCCGCCGCCGATAGCGACCACCAGGTCGGCACTGACCGGCTCCGACACCGCATCGGCGACACGGATTATGAGTGTCTCTTCGCCTCGTTTCGCTACAACACCGAGTCCGTCCAGCTCCGTGCGGAACCCCTGTGCATCCCAGAGGTCGGCAACGAAAGCCGCGAGTTCGGGTGGGTTCAAGCGTCGGAGATGCGTCTCGACGACGTGTCGGTCCGCCGGGGTCATCGAAACACACCCATCGGCTTGTCGGTACGGCCGCGAGCAGTATAAACGACCGCTGCAGGTCGGTGAACAGTGTCGACCCAGGACCGCTCAAATCAGTCCGCTGACTCGCTGAGACCGGCAGATTCGAACCACGGCACTCACCGCTCAAACCAGTCTGACGACGCTGAGACCGGCAGATTCGAACCACGGTCACTCCGTTCCCTGGTTCGAACTGCCGAGGATATTTGCGACTCGCGAGATGCTCGTCGCAAAATAGTCCCGGGCAGATTCGAACTGCCGTCAGTGGCTCTCTTCTCACAGCCGCACGAGACGGCCACAATCCAAAGGCCACTATGATTGGCCACTACACCACGGGACTGCAGTCGAGAATTTGGAACCAGCGTTTAAATCCGTTACGTAACGCTCAGATGAGATCCTGCTCTTCGAGCTGGCGCATCACGTCGTCGACGAACGACTCGACATCGTCGTACGGGAACTCACCACTGCCGAGTTTCGTGTTCAGTTCCATCGCCGTCATCGAGAAGTCTCCCGACTCGAACTTCGTCGACGGCCCACTCGGCAATGCCGGAACGAGGTCCATCGGGCTGTTTATCGGGTAATCCGCCCCTTCGAAGGCATCCGTGAACTGCTCTCGCAGGTCTTCCTTGTCAACCATATCCTACCCGTCGACCGGAGCCCACTAAAAACCAACCGAAATAAGAAACAATACGAGTTGTTGGGAGTTTATTCCGTCGCCGGTAGTGGGTCAGTCGTCCGCGGCGGCAACCGCGCCGTGTTCGATGTCCGTCCCGAGCAGGTCCAGAAACTCGGCCAGCCATTCGGGGTGGTCCGGCCAGGCCTGGCCAGTGACGAGATTGCGGTCGCGTGTGACACCGTCGACCCACGAGCAGCCTGCGGCTTCGACCTCTGCCTGCACGGCCGGATAGGCGGTCATCTCGTAGCCGTCCAGCACGTCGGCAGCGGCCAGGATCTGCGGGCCGTGACAGATCGACGCAACCGGTTTGCCCGTCTCGAAGAAGTGCTGGACTGCCTCGATGACGACATCGTAATTTCGGAGGTACTCGGGCGCGCGGCCACCCGGAACGACCAGCGCGTCGTAGTCGGACGGGTCTATCTCCGCCATCGTGGCGTTCAATTCGAAGTTGTGGCCGCGCTCTTCGAGATACGTCTGGTCACCCCTGAAGTCGTGAATCGCTGTCTTGCACGCGTCTCCCGCCTCACGCTCAGGGCAGACCGCGTCCACGTCGTGACCGACCATCTGAAGGGCCTGAAACGGTACCATTATTTCGTAGTCCTCTCCGAAATCTCCGACAATCATCAGGATGTCTTTACCCATAGTGTATCACGCACTCCGTGTGCGGTTCTAGGTAACGACCCACTCGGGCAAAAGTGTCTATGAGCGAGAATAGTCAGGTCAGAATTGTTAGGAGAACGCAAAAATCTCAGCCGTCGACGGCCGTCAGCACCTCGTCGATATCGCCGAGGCTGTCGACGACATAGTCGGGTTGGATATCGCTTTTGGACACGTCGTCACGGTCGGTCACGCCGGTCAAGACGAGAACGGTCGTCATCCCTGCACGCGCGCCCATCGCGAGGTCAGTGCCGAGTCTGTCACCGACAACCAGGCACTCGGAGGCGGTCACGCCGAGACGGTCCAGCGCCATCTGGAGCGCAACCGCAGATGGCTTGCCCAGAATTGCATCCGGGTCCTGTCCAACCGTCGCAGCCAGCGAGTTGATAATTGCACCCGACCCCGGCTCGAGACCGCCGTTCTCCCGCGGGAACGTTCGGTCGGGGTCTGTTCCAAGGAACGTCGTGTCCTCATCGACTGCCTGGAGTGCTGCGTTCATGTCCTCGTAATCGAACGACGGCGTCCACGACCCGAGTAACACGTCCACATCGTCGGGCCTCGTGGTCAACGTCACGTCCGCAGTCGTCAACTGTTCCCGGAGGCCGTCGGCGCCGACGAACAACACGCTGTCGTCAGCGTGGTTCTCACGAAGGTATCTGGTCGTCACGTCACCGGCTGAACAGGCCTCGCCAGGTCGCGCGTCGATGCCGAAATTGGCGAGGTGGTCGACGTAGGTATCCCCGTCCCTGGTCGGATTGTTCGAAAAGAAGAGGAGCGACAGACCAGCCGACCGGAGCCGGTCGATACCCTCACCCGCACCGTCGAGGAGCGTGCCACCGCGGTAGACTGTCCCGTCTAAATCCACGATTGCACCGTTGAGAGCCATCATCCGTGTGTTGGCCGGGAGAGACATAATCTCGCCGGTCGTCGAACATGTTTGCAGTGTATTAGTACGAAAACAGCAGCCGATTCCTAGCGTTCCGTGACACCGGTCACTTCGAAACGAGCGCCACCCTCGTCACTGTCTGCAACCGCGACAGACCAGCCGTGCGCGTTCGCGATATCCTCGACGATTGTGAGTCCAAGTCCAGTCCCCTTCCGGCCAGTCGAGAAGCCAGACTCGAAGATTTCGTCCCAGTTTTCTGGAGGTATACCGGTCCCGTCGTCGGCGACGTAGAACCCGTAGTGGTCGGCGTTCGATTCCTCAACAGAACCGACCGTGATTGTCGTGGCCTCACCGTGTTCGACGCTGTTCCTGAAGAGATTGGTCAGCAGTTCCTGGAGACGACTCGAGTCGGCCTCGATTCGACGCTCCGTTTCGACGACGAGTGTCGCGTTACCGGTCTCGACGTACGACCAGGCGTCCTCGGCCATGGTCTCGAGGTCGACTGGCGAGGGCGAGTCGACGGTCTCACCCTGACGGGCCAGCGTCAGTACATCCTCGATAATATCTCCCATCCGGACGAGCGAGCGGTCGATACGGTCGAGGTGGTCACTGTCGATTTCATCGTGGAGGAGTTCGACCGAACTCTGGGCGACGTTCAGCGGGTTCCGGAGGTCGTGGCTGACGACGCTGGCAAAACTATCCAGACGTTCGTTCTGTCGTTCGAGTTTCGCCTCGCGCTCCCTGCGTTCGGTGATATCTCTGGAGATGAACTGGAAGGAATCGTGAGCGCGGCGCGTCTCGACGGGGACGAATATGTTGTGAAAAAAGCGGCCGTCGTAGCTGTCCTCGGTTCGCACCGTCTCACCAGTCTCGATTGCTTCCCGTCCGGCGTCGAGGCGACTCTGTCCGACATTTCCCTCGAGGGCATCTTCCAGTTGGGTACCGACGAGTGACTCACAGTCGATATCGACCCCTTCGACCAGTGCCGGATTGGCAGCCAGAACGGTACCGGATTCGGTGACGTGAGCGATTGCGTCCGGAGAGTTCTCGACGAGACGCTCGTACTTTTTCTGCGTCTGTTGCTGGTTGACAACACCCTCGATGCGGTTAGCCAGCCGTTCGTACTGTTCGTCCTCGACGACTTCGAGTTTGAGCAAGTAGTCGGCGACACCGGAGGCGATGGCGCGACTGGCAATTTCCTCGTCGCCGCGGCCAGTAAGCAAAATAAACGGCAGGTCGTCGTACCGTTCCTGCACCCGTTCGAGAAAGGTGAGGCCGTCCATTTCGGGCATCTCGTAGTCGCTGACGATACAGTCAACCCGCGACTCCTCGAGCCAGTCGAGGGCAGCCTGAGCATTTGTCTCGAAGGTCGCTTCGATGTCGTGTTCCTCGGTCAGGGTTGCAGCCGTCATCTCGGCGAAAAACTCGCTATCGTCGACGACGAGTGCCCGAATCGGACCGGTTGCCGTCATCGGTCCACCCGCTCAGTACACACCCTCGCGACGAATCCGAGCCTGCTCATGGTGGTTCATCAGTATAATTTCAGACACCTCTCAAAAGGTTTCTGGAACGCCTATCCGTCAGTTCGCAGTCGTTCGTCCCACCGCGGACCCGACTGCCGGACGAGCCAGTATCCCACGAGTGCGGCCAGTCCGGACAACGCAATCGCCCCACCGATTGCGAGCGTGGGTGCGGTCCCCGCAGCCAGCGACGCAACGAGCAACGGGACCGCAAGCAGTGCCATCCCTGCACCGAACGCCGCAAACAGCAGTGTATCGAAGAGCAGTTCGTTCGCGGAGAGCCCGGTCAGATACGCCGTCAATCCGAAAACGTACACCGACACCAGCGGGAAGACGACCACCCCGACGAGCAGGTCAGCAATCGGATACCAGACGGCAGCGAGCGCGAGATAGGCGACTCCGATAGGCACTGCGAGCACCAGGTGCGCGCGGAACTTCGCCCCAAAGACGGCATCCATGCCGGTCGGATAGCGGAGATACTCCGTCGGGTCGTCGAACTGCGTCACCCAGTTGAACGTCGTGAAACTCCCAAGTCCAAGGAGCGTTCCGAAAGCCACCCCAGCGGAGGGGTCGATGCCAGTCGCCACAGCCACCCGGTCGAGCAAGAGTGCAGCGACGCCGAACAGCACACCCAGCGAGAAGGCGACTTTCCAGACCGAACCACTCGACCGTGCCACTTCGAGTAGTGGACGCGCGGTCAAGCCGTCCACGCCGGGGAGTCGCTGGAGCGTCCGGTAGCGGTCGGTACGAACGCGGCGTGTTGTGCCTCCCGTTGCCGGTTCGAACAGGAGAGGACCGAGGACGGTTACCGCCAGTAACGGGACGAGCGCGGTCGCCGCGGTCGTCGGTGACGGGTCGGTGTAGACGGCATACGGCGTCAGCCCGACGAGCGCACCGCCGCGAAACACCGCCAGCACGGTCACCGCGGCGACGGCTACCACCAGCGCACCCGTGCTTCGAGTCCCGAGACCAACGAGCGCGAGACTCCCCGCAGCACCGAGTGCGAACGTCCCCAGTAGCGTCCCCCAGAGCAGTCCAACCTGTCCCAGGGTGAGCCCGCCAGCAAGTGCGACTGGGACGAACCCGACCACCAGCGGCGTCAGGAAGAAGACGGCGTAGTACACCAGGTCCTTCGCGAGGAACGTCGCGAGCAGTCGCCCCCACGAGAGTGGGAGCGTTCGAGCCGAAAACACGAGCAGTGTGACATCACCCAGTACGTCGCGCATCGCATCCCGGCCGACGAGTCCGAGTGTGCCGACCTGGAGTCCGAAAAAGACGACGAGCGCATGCAGGCCCGCGACGACGGCCCCCATCGACGTGCCCGTCAACGAGAGCAGGTAGACGCCGCCACCGACGATAGCAGCGATGAACGCCGGGAAGGCGAGAAATCGGGTCGACCCGAAGAGTTTCGCGTGGAGTCGGTACTCTTCGAGTAGCATCCACCGGAACAGCGCAACGTTACTCGTCATTTCCTTCGAGGGAAATTGTCGAGGAGGCGGTCATTCGTCGGCCACCTCGACCGGTGCACCCGGAGTGTCAGCGCTGCCCTCGACCTCCTCGACGAACGTATCGAGGAGGCCGCCGTCTCCGAAGTCACGAGTGTCTTGCTGGGTGACGAGCGTCCCATCGGCGATGATGCCGACCTGCGTGCACAGTTCCTCGGCGACGGCCATGAAGTGCGTCGAGAGAAAGAGGGTGTTTCCCTCGGCACAGTACTCCCGAAGGTGGGACTTGACCTCCTCTTGCATCAGTGGGTCCAGATTCACGAGCGGTTCGTCGATAAAGACGAGGTCCGGTTCGTGGACGAACGCCTGAGAAAGCATCACGCGCTGGCGCTCACCTTCAGAGAGGTCCCCCGCGATGGTGTCGAGAACGCCCCGGAACTCCAGGTTGCGCGCCCACCGCTCGATGCGGTCGTCGATGTTTTCGACTTCACGTACGTCACCGACGAACTGGAGGTACTCCCGTGGCGTGAGGAAACTCGGCGGGTCCTCACGCTCTGGGAGGATACCAATCGACTGTCGGACCGAGAGCGGGTCGGTCACCGGGTCCTGTCCGAGCACTGTCGCTGTCCCCTCGGTCGGTTCGCGCTGGCCGGTCAGAATCTCGATGGTCGTGGTCTTTCCGGAGCCGTTCGGCCCGAGTAGTCCGAACAGTTCGCCGTCCTCGACCGAGAGCGAGAGGTCCGAGAGTGCCACCACGTCGCCGTACCGTTTTGTCAGCCCCGTCGTTTCGACTGCTGGCATTCGAGCATGGCATCGGCACCCATCGACTTATACCCCGGCGCCGAACTGGTCGGTCCGGTCGGACGACAGCCAGCGATGCCGGAGAAGGCCAACGGACACCCAGCCGGTCCACGCCGAGAAGAGCAACGCGCCCCAGAGTTCGGGAATCGCGAGGCCGGCACGCGTCGGCGGACCAGTCAGCCCCCAGACGAGCCAGCCAGCCAGATTCGCCGTGCCGAACGTCACAGCAACGAGTCCCCGCTGTCGCCACCCCTGACCGAGTGTGGCCAGTCCGTCGAGCCATAGCGTCACCGAAATAAGCAGGTAAAAGCCGAGAGCCACCGGAAAGTGCGGAGACGTATTCTGTGGAAACACCCCGACGAGTGCCATGAAGACGACGGCGAGACCGAAACTAAGAGCGGTCGCGCGGCCAGCGAGTGACACCGCGGCCCTGGCGAGCGCCACGGCAAAGCCGAGTCCGAGCAGTCCACCGAGTATCAGCCCGCCGTTGAACAGGACCACAGTGAGACCGGTTCCCGCTGCGGTTTCCGTTACGCCGAGGTTCGAAAGCGCGTTTTCGGTCCAGGAAAATGCCGGTGAGACCACCGTCGCGACAAGAATAGCAACCATCGTCAGGACAACTGCAGCCACGCCGGACCCGCGAAGTACCTGGTCACCGCTACCCATACCTCACCACCGGAAGCCACAGCGACAAAACAGTACCGCCAGAACCAGAGTCGTCGGAGTCGACACCGGAGTCACTGGGCCCGCAACGCTCGCTGGAGATTGCTCGCAACGTCTTCGCGGAGTTCCTCAGCGATGCTGCTGTCGATGTCGAGTGCGACGGCGTCGCCGCTGACGAGTCCCCCGCCGCCGGCTGTGTCGATTGTGAGGGTCCCGAGACGACGGCGACGCTGGAAGACGGTCTGGCTACTGAACACCACCTGAACGCGGTCGTACGGGACAACGATTGTCTGTCGTCGCCAGAAGCCGTGCCTGGTGACGACGTGCTCCCCATCGGTGTAGTAGCCGAGGTGTTTCCACTTGAGATGTGCGGCAACGGGCACGAGCACGACCGCAGCGGCAGGGACGTACCACAGCGGCAGGAGGGTGGTTGTGGCGTTTATCAGCCAGAAGATTCCAACGAGGAGTGCCAGACCGATAGTGTACCGGGCCGCGTACCGCGTCCGGGCTCGCGTCGGCGGACGCTGGAACGCAACCTCGCCGAAGGGTTCAACGGCGCGAGCCAGCGAGAACGCGCGGTCACGTTTTGCGATCGGGACCGCCGACTCGACCTGAGAACCGCCCTGTCCAGGGGCGTAGCCGGCCGTCTGGATAACGACCGACGCGTAGCCGAGCAGTCGCGCGAGGACGTTTTCCTGTACTGAAACGGTCTGGACTTTCGAGAGCGGGACGGTCCCATTGTACCGCTGGAGCAGTCCCCGTTCGTATCGGAGTTCGTCACCGCGGCGCGTCAACTCGAAGTCGTAGTATCGCAGAATCTGGAGGAAGCCGCTCAGCACCCAGAACGCGACCAGCCCTGCCAGCGCGATAGCCGGGCCAAACAACAACAGAAGGTCGGTCTCAGGCGCAAAAACGCCCGCGAGCTGTGGCGCGAGAATCGGCGCGAGCACCGACAGCGCCCCAAGGAACCGAAAGTCCGCCGAGACAATCCCGAGAACGAGGTGTTCGCGGTCGCTGAGTTCGAACAGCGTTTCACCGACCGCTTCCTCCTCGGTCTCTTCGGCCGCGTCGGCACCGCGCTTGCGTCGACTAATCTCGTCCTGAAGCCGGTCGGCTTCCTCACGACTGACGTATCGCAACTGTGCTTCAGTGGAGCCGCCGCCAGCAGTCTCCAGGCTCACCTCCGCGATACCGAACGCGCGCTGGACGATGTTCTGCCCGATATCGACGTTCTGGATGCGGTGGTAGGGAATCTCCCGTTCCCGGCGGGAGAACACCCCCGAGTTGAGGTCGAAGGTGTCAGTCGTCAGCTCGTAGTCGATGCGGCGAAACCGGGCGAGTTCCCAGCCGATACTGAGCGCGACACCGAGGACAATCAGTCCCAGCAAGAGTCCGATACCGCCGAGCACGCTCCCGCCGCTCGACGCCGAAGTGACGACACTGAAGATGATGAGGCCGACAATCCTGGCGCCGTTGGCGAGGATGCGGTACGGAATGGTCCGACTGTCGAGTTTCACAGCGCGTCACCGCCCTCCGATTCGATTGCCAGTTCCTTGACCCGCTGCTGGAGGTCCGCCGCAACGTCCGTCCGGAGCCCGGGAATTGCCACGTCGGCACCCCGCGACCCGGCCGTGTAGACGACGAGCGTCGAGAGTCCGAGCGCGCGTTCGAGCGGGCCACGCTGCGTGTCGACGTGCTGGATTCGGACGTGCGGTGCGACGGTCTTGACGGTCGTGACGACGCCACGCTCCAAGTAGAGCGCGTCTTCACGGACTCGGTAGGACCAGATACGATAGCGCAGGTGGACCCACACGAGCGCGAGAATCCCCAGTACGATAGCGCCGCCAACGACGAAACTGCGGTCCACGTCGAACCGAGTGGCGACGAAACTCGCAATCGCGCCGAGAATTGCCACGCCGACGAGTGCGCGTACCGCCCAGATGAGTTGCACGCTCGACGTCAGCGTCCGCTGCTCGGTCGTGAATCGTGAGATGTCGGCAGGTGGCTGCTCAGCCACGGCCGCACTTTGTTCGGACGCCGACGATACAGAGTCTTCGTCGGTCTGTTCGTCGCTCGGTCCGTCGGAGGGCGCTGCCATTGGCCTCTCTGCGGCCGCCTCACCGAAGTATACTGGGGTTTGTTTCCACGACGGCAGTGTGGATACGCGGGAACGGAACTTTGTCACTGGCCACCGAAGTGAGTGTATGAACTTCGACGTTGTACAGGGAGACATCGCACAGCAGTCCGCGGACGTTCTCGTCAACGCCGCCGGGACGAGTCTCCAGATGGGGTCCGGCGTCGCCGGCGCGCTCAGGCGCGGAGCCGATGGTCCGATTAACGACGAAGCCACCTCGAAGGGACCGGTAGACCTGGGGGAAGTGGCGGTCACGGACGCCTACGAACTCGACGCCGAGTGGGTCATCCACGCCGCGGCGATGCCACACTACGGCGACGGCAAAGCGACCGGAGAGAGCATCGCCGACGCCACCAGGAACACGCTGGAGCGGGCCGACGAACTCGGCGCCGAGTCGCTCGTCATTCCGGCACTGGGCTGTGGCGTCGCCGGCTTTTCGCTCGAGGACGGCGCGCGGATAATTTGCGAGACTATCGCCGAGCACGACCCCGAGACGCTGGAAGACGTTCGGTTCATTTCTTACAGCGACGAAGAGTACGACATCGTTGCAGAGGTCGCAGCAGCGGTCAAAGACGAGCACAGCCTGTCGTAGTTCGGTCGGGAGTACGCTTCCCGAGAAGCCACACGCGTTTTATTACCCGGGTCCGACGGACCAGTATGAACAGACGGGCGTTTCTCGCGACGGTTGGCGGTGCCGTCCTCGCTGGCTGCGGCGGGCAATCGACGCAGACGCCAGGTATCAACGTCGGCGACCTCGACCAACTCGGGGCGACGCAACGAACCTGCGAGGATGGCGTTGCGAACTCGGGAAGCATCAGACACGACGGCCGTGACGTTTCCGTCGAGGGGACTGTCGTCGGAGACGCAATCTGTGCGAAACCCACCGGTCAGGTGCTGAGTGGGTCGGGAACGACCGAGGGAACGGTGACAATCGTCATCGAAGCGGCGGTTCCGGGAAACCGGGACTGCGAGGAGTGTCGAACCAGAGTCGAGTACGAAGGGTCCGTCAGACTCGACAACACCCCGGAGACACTGACGCTCGAACACGTCACCCTCGACGGCGCACAGACGGAAGTCGCGCGCGCGACGACCGTGGCTGTCGATTCCGACTCGACGCAAACGGCGACGGCGACCTCGACGACCAGACCGACGACCAACGCCGCTACTCGTGACCGCTGACGGTCACCGGCTCGTAGGGCTCTTCGAGCCACTCGATGTCGCTGTCAGAAAGTGAAATGTCGAGCGCCTCGACGGCCGCTTCGAGATGCTCGATACTCGTCGTCCCGACGATGGGCGCGTCGACCCAGTCTTTGTGAAGGACCCACGAGAGTGCAATCTGGGCCATTGTCGCGCCCTTATCGTCGGCCAGTTCCGCCACGCGCTCGTTTATTTCCTGCCCGTTACCCTCGAAATAGGGATGCTCTTTCGCGTAGTCGTCGGACTGGCCGCGTGCAGTCGCGTCGAACTCCTCGTGTGGGCGAGCGAGATACCCCCGGGCCAGCGGACTCCACGGAATGACCCCGATGTCTTCCTTTTCACAGAGGGGTAGCATCTCTCGCTCCTCCTCGCGATAGAGCAAGTTGTAGTGGTTTTGCATCGTGAGGAACTGGTCGAGGCCGAGTCGGTCGCTTGTGTGCAGCGCCTCCGAGAACTGGTGAGCCCACATCGAACTCGCGCCGAGATACCGGACCTTCTCCCGGCGAACGGCGTCGTCGAGTGCGCGCATCGTCTGTTCGATTGGCGTGTCGTAGTCCCAGCGGTGAATCTGATAGAGGTCGATGGTGTCCATCCCGAGACGGTCGAGGCTGGCGTCGAGTTCCTGCTCGATTGTTTTCCGGGAGAGCCCACCCGAGTTGGGGTCGTCGTCGTCCATCTGGAAGTACACCTTCGACGCGACGACCATCTCGTCGCGCCGTCCGTCGAGGGCATTACCGAGGATGCGCTCGGATTCGCCCTCGGAGTACATGTTTGCGGTATCGAAGAAGTTGATACCGAGGTCGATCGCGCGGTCGATAATCGGGTGGCTCTCCTCTGCTTCCAGCACCCAGTCACGCCAGTCAGGCGACCCGAAGCTCATACAGCCGAGACAGATGCGGCTGACCTCCATGCCAGTCTGGCCGAGCGTCGTGTACTCCATGGGACGAGTGTCGGCCGGTACGGTCGAAAAGCTTCCGTCGTTGGGGTGAGTGTGGTGGCGCTCTAGAACGATTCGGCGTCGATGCTCCCCGCGTATCGACGCGCCATCGCGTAGCAGACGACCGCCACGACAGCGAAGCCGACGACGTGAGCGTAGGTGCCGAGTGTCGGACTGTCGACAGCCAGTTTCGCCACGGTCGTCGCTGGATGTTCCGGCAGGAGGATGGCCGCGCCGAACAGCAAGATGACCAGCACCGAGTAGAGCAGTTGGGCCTGCCGGCGGCGGGCAGTAATCAGTCCCAGCAGCGTGCCGACGACAACGACGACGGTCGCTATCGCCGTCACGAACACCAGCAGCGGAACGACGTTCTGGACGGCGATGTTATTGAAACTCAACAGCACAATCCAGAGGAGCGCCTGGAGCGGCGCGAGCAGAATCATCCCGAGTGCCTTCCCGTCGACGATGTCGACCAGCGACACCGGTGCAACCCTGAGGAGTTCCAGCGTCCCCCGCTCGATTTCCTCCGTGATGGCGTCGACGGAGATAGAGCCGCTGATAAAGGGTGGGAGAAAGAGGAGCAGCGGAATCAACACCGTATAGGTGAACCCGAAGTAGGGGCTCGAATCAGTGTCCGCCGGTGGTTCGACGGGCTGGTAGTCGAGATAGACCTGTCGCTGCTGACGCTCGGAGCGTTCGAGTTCGGTCAGCATCTCGCGTAGCTGGACGATGATGAGCGTCGTCCTGATGTTCTCCTCGGGCGCAACTGCTGTAACGTCCAATCGGCTGCCGTCCCCGTCGACAGCGGGCGTGCTCTCGGCAGCGACAACAGCATCGACTGCACCGTTGTTGAACCCCTCCAGTGCTCCCTCTCGGGAATCGAACTCGACCGGGTCGACACCGTCCGTCTCGGCCGCAGCGCGCAGTAGGTCGTCCTGGTGCTCGCCGGAAACGCCGATTCGGACGCCCTCCCCCTCGACGGAGCTGGGGTCGTACAGCGACGTGAGCCCGACGACGAGAAACGAGGAAAACGCCGCGATAAACAGCTGGATGAGCAACGCGAGAACGATCGTCTTCTCCCGGGAGAGCGAAGATATCTCACGACGGGCAATCGTCGTTCTGGTGTCGGCCAACAGCCCGCGATTGGAGTCAGACAAGGGACATCACCACCACGAAGTTATAGGCGAAGTGAACCACCATCGCAAGCCCCAGCGCGACGGCGTAGGACCGCTTGCCGCGACTCGCTCCCACGGCCGATATCGCTGCGGTCACGGTGTGTAACACCAACGGTAGGAAGAAGAGCCCGAGCAAGATGGGTATCCCAACGTCACCCGGCGTAATCTGGAGCGCAGCCTGGCCGATTTCGAGTTCGGGCAGCCCGACCAGCTGTGCGACGTGGGTCAATTTCTCGCCGACAAAGAAGCCGATGCCGCTCATGAGTCCGAGAACCAGGGCCGTTCTGGTCGTCGGCTCGAACCGCTTGTGCGCGTAGGCGGCGTAGATTGGCAGACTCTTTGCTATCTCTTCGACGACAGCGACGACGACGAGAATCAGTGGGATGGAAATCTCGCCCAGCGCGAACAGAACCGCGATGGCGAGCAACTGGAGCACGAAGACGAACGGGAGGAGGATGGCGACGACAACTGCAACGTCTCGCGCCCTCCGAATCCGGCCGGCGAGTGCGTCCAGTACTTTCAGCGGAATCGACCGCTGGGCGAACATATCCTCCTCGCGGTAGAGACCCGCCCCGAGTCCGAACAGCACCAGCGCCGACAGCAGCGGTGGCGTCACCGAAAAGAGAAACTGCGAGAGCCCGACTGCCTGGCCCTGCAAATCCCGAACGACGACGGTCAGCGGCGAGATGAGTGCAATCGGCGTCACGTCGGTGAAGATGGCAGGCACGAAGGCGTAGCTGGTGAGCCCCACAGTAATCGTGACGGTGACGAACGTGAGTTCCTTGAACGACCGGGCGAACATCGCGCCGAGGAACGTCGCCGCGAGAAAGAGCAACACCAGCGGGACGATGGCAGCAATCGAGACGAGCCCACCCAGCGTTCCCGTCGAAATGTAGGTGACGCCGACGGCGATGAGCGCCTCGATTGCCATCGCGGCCCCGAAGTAGGGAAGCGTCTTCCCACCGATGATGTCGAACCGGGAGACGGGCGAGACGAGCAGGAGTTCACCGCGCCGGTTCAGCCGCTCGGAGAGAATCGTGCTGCCGTACGCCTGAATCAGGAAGTTCAGCGGGACGATGAAGACGAATGCGAGCACCAGCGAGCCAAAGGGGAAGGGCGGCGAGAGCTGTGACGGCGAGTCGACACTGGTCGAATCACCCGACAGCGACGATCCGAACCCACCGAGGCCGCCACCATCGGAGTTGGTCGGGTCGCCGTCAACAGCGCCGGTGCTGCTCCCCGTTCCGTTGCCTCCGGGTCCGGTGGTCTCGCCGTTGTTCGTGCCGGTGTCAGTCCCGTCGTCTGTGGTACTGTCGTCGGCAGTGGTGCCGTCACCGCTGGAGCCGCCGGTGTCGTTCCCACCAGTAGTGTCGTCTTGCTGTTCCGACCCGCTCGTGTCGACACTGTAGCTGCTCCCGACGTTCGACTGGTCGCGGTATTCGAGCGAGACTGAGACGGGGAACGCTGCGCTCTGGTTGGCTTCTTGCCGGAGCTGTTCCGTGTTGTACCGCTGGACTGTCGACCGGAGTTCCTCCATGGCTGCCCGTCCTTTGGGGGAGTCTGCCCACACCACCTCCCGACCGTCGACGGCGAGTTCGACCGAATCGCCGAGGTCCGCCGTCGTAGCGCCGGGCCGGACGACGAACGTCTCGTCGTCTGCAACGGCGTCGTAGTAGGGACTGTCCTCGGAGATGCTGACCCGGTAGAGGCCCTCGTCGAGGACCGCTCCCTGACCGGCGACGACGGGTGCGAACACGCCGATGAGTGCGATGGCGAGGGCTGCGACGGCGATAGTCCGTTTGTCGACGCCGCCGGCGTTTTTCGTGACCTCCCAGCGGGCAACGCGGAGGAGTTTCCGTAACCGCACGCCTCAGGCCTCCGACCCCGAGCGTCGACCGGATTCGGCGACGTTCAGGAACACCTCCTCCAGACTCGACTCCTTGGTGCGGATATCGACCACCTCGCCACCGGCATCCTGGGCAGCCGTCCGGGTCGCGTCGACGGCGGCCATCGAGTCGACGACGCGCTGGTACTGCCCGTTTTTCCGGACGCTATCGGGGACTTCAACGGTGGTGTAGACGTGGTACTCCGTCTCGCCGTACTCGGCCTGGAGTGTTTCGAGGTCACCCTTGGCGACGATTGTCCCCTCGTTCATGATGGCGACGCGGTCACAGATAGATTCGACGTGAAAGAGATTGTGTGCAGAGAAGACGATTGTCTTGCCCTCCTGGGCGAGGCGTTCGGTAAAGTCGATGATGTAGTTCGTCGTCAGCGGGTCCAGCCCCGACGCCGGTTCGTCGTAGACCAGTACGTCTGGGTCGTTGATGAGCGAGCGCGCGATAGCGACTTTCCGCTTCATCCCCTTGGACATATCTCCGAGTTGGCGCGTGCGGTGTTCGAGGTCGAGTTCGTCGAGCGTGTCGTGGATGCGCCGTTCTGCGGTGTCGCTGGGTACGTCGTAGAGGTCCGCGAAGAATTTCAGGTAGGACAGCGGCGTCATCTCTTCGTAAAGGGGGGATTCTTCCGGGAGAAAGCCGAGTCGCTTTCGCATCTCGGTGTCGTCGGTGGCGTACCCGGCGACGGTCACGTCACCGCCAGTCGGCTCCAGCAGGCCGGAGAGCATCTTCAGCGTCGTGGTCTTGCCGGCACCGTTGGGACCGATTATCCCGAACACCTCGCCCTGGTCGACGGAAAACGTGCTTCCCTCGACCGCCGCAAAATCTCCGTATTCCTTGCGGAGGTCACTGACCTCTATCATCTACACCCCCGTTACGAGCCCTCGAATGTATACTTTGGCTCCCGTTACCAGGGTAACTCCATCTTGCAGTGTGGATACCCCACTGTTACTACCACGTCGGCCCTACCGGTCGGTATGGGCCACACCGATATCGGACTCGAACGGACGCCGGACGGTCGCCGCCTCGTCGTCGCCCGAGAGATTGCCGCGTCACCGGACGACGCCTGGGAGTTGCTCACAGACACCGAGCGATGGCCGGAGTGGGGACCATCTGTTCGTGCTGTCGACGCCTCCCAGCGGGTTATCGACGGCGAGACGACCGGCCGGGTTCGAGTGCCCGGTGGACTCTGGCTCCCCTTCGAGGTTACCTCGTGTGTGGACCGGCGCTGGACGTGGCGGGTCGCACGCATTCCGGCGACTGGACACTTCGTCGAGGAACAGCCCGACGGTTGTCGTGTCGGATTCGAACTCGCGATACTCGCGAGTGGGTACGCACCCGTCTGTGCGCGCGCACTCGGTCACATCGAAGAACTACTCGCTGGAGAACCGTCGTAGAGAGAAGAGACGGAGTTCAGGGTACTTCGAGCCGAACGTCGGTTACTTTGTGAATGTCCTCGCCGATACCGCTCCCGTCGCAGTCCTCGTTTGGACATCGATAGTGCCAGCCGTCTTCTGTGGCTGCCCGCTCTGCAAAGCGCTCCCCACAGTCGTCACAGAAGAGTTGCCCCTCCGAACAGTTGTCCTGGTGAAGCTCAAGTTCGAGTTCGGACCCGAAGGTTCGCTTGCAGTTCCGGCAAGTGTGTGGCATATCGTTAACGTTCTTCTTCTCATCTTAAAACTGCATCGGAACGTTCACGACCGACGGTTTCAATTCTGAATTAGCAACGGAGGATTACTGTGAATAGTTCAATTTTAGCGCTAGCGAGTGAAAAATACACGACTGCACGGCCGAGAGATTTGCTCTCTCGCTCTCAGGATATGAGAACCGGCAGCGCCGTTCTTACTGTCAGGCCCGTAGTTTGACCCATGACAGAATCGGAGACGATTCGGGTCTGGCTCGTCGAACGGACCTACGGCGACGACGAACAGAATCTCATTATCCTCACGTATGCGACACTGGACGGCAAGCAGGCGTTCCGGAAAGAGCGAGCGCTGACGAGTTTTACCGGCGACAGACGCGGGACGAAAGCGGCACTCGACGTCTCGGTGACGAACTGCCACAGCGTCGACGACCCGGAGAAACGGGAGCAGTACGCCACGGAAGCGGCGCGGATGGCCGAAACGCACGAGCCGAACGACGAAATCTAACAGACCGTCCTAGAGCAGGTCCTCGAGGTGGTCGACGACTTCCTCGGGGGTGTCACCGACCGGTGCGCCGTTATCTTCGAGCGCGTTGATTTTGGACTGGGCAGTCCCGGTTCCGGACCCGGAGACGATTGCGCCGGCGTGACCCATCCGCTTGCCCGGCGGAGCCGTCCGGCCGGCGATGAAGCCGACGACCGGCGTGTCCATGTGCTCGCCGATGTAGCGGGCTGCCTCCTCTTCGTCCTCGCCACCGATTTCGCCACACATCGCGATGGCGTGGGTGTCGGGGTCGTTCTCGAACAGTTCCAGTGCGTCGATGAAGTCCGTCCCGATGATGGGGTCGCCGCCGATACCGATGGCGGTCGACTGGCCCAGTCCGCGGTCGGTGAGGTTGTCGACGACCTGGTAGGTCAGCGTCCCCGAGCGGGAGACGAGACCGACGTTCCCCGACGAGAAGATGTTGCCCGGCAGGATGCCGAGTTTCGCCTCGCCCGGCGTGATGATACCCGGACAGTTCGGACCGATCATGTAGGTGTCCGTCTCGTTGAGGCGACGGTAGACGCGGCTCACGTCCT
Source organism: Haloarculaceae archaeon (assembly GCA_036625595.1). Taxonomy (GTDB): domain Archaea; phylum Halobacteriota; class Halobacteria; order Halobacteriales; family Haloarculaceae; genus Salinibaculum. Next base: position 35,023 of record JAZKTK010000003.1, read on the forward strand.
GGGTTGGAATACCCTCGGTGATGGCGACGACGAGGTCGACGTCTGCGTCGATGGCCTCGAACAGCGCGTCACCGGCAAAGGCTGGCGGGACGAAGACGACGGACGCGTCGGCGTCTTCTTCGTCGGCGGCGCGCTGGACGGTGTCGTAGACCGGGACGCCAGCGACTTCCTGGCCGCCCTTGCCCGGGACGGCACCGGCGACGACGTTCGTGCCGTATTCCATCATCTGTTCGGTGTGGAACTTGCCTTCCCCACCAGTGATACCCTGTACGATAACGCGCGTGTCGTCGTCGACGAGGACAGACATTATTCCTCCACCTCCTCTTCAGCGAGTGCGACAGTTGCTTGCACGGCGTCTTCGAGCGTTGCCTCCACCTGGACGAGGTCGGTGTTCAGAATCTCCATGCCTTCTTCCGCTTTCGTACCAGCGAGTCGAACGACCACTGGCTTTGGAATCTCGTCGAACTGTTCGAGTGCCGTGTTGATACCGTTCGCGACTTCGTCACCGCGAGTGATACCGCCGAAGATGTTGAACACGACGGCGTCGACGTTCTCGTCGGAGAAGACCATATCGAGTGCGTTCGTCACTCGTTCGGCCTTCGCACCGCCACCGATGTCGAGGAAGTTCGCGGGCTTGCCGCCGTAGTAATCGACGAGGTCGAGTGTCGTCATCACGAGACCGGCCCCGTTGCCGATAATGCCGACGTTGCCGTCGAGTCGGACGTAGTCGAAGCCGTACTCGTTGGCTTTGGCTTCGAGGTCGTCGTCGGCAGCCTCGTCTTCCATCTCCGCGAGGTCGGGGTGTCGGAACAGCGCGTCGCTGTCGACGTTCATCACGGCGTCGGCCGCGATGACCTCGTCGTCGCTCGTGACCATCAGCGGGTTGATTTCGGCGTCACTGCCGTCCTTGTCGTCCCAGAGCTGATAGAGCGTCGTCAGAATCGAGGCGACGTCACTGGCGATATCCTGGTCGACGCCAGCGTCGTAGACCGCCTTCCGCGCCTGGTATGGGTGCATTCCGAAGGCGGGGTCGATGTGCTCGCGGGCGATCGCGTCGGGGTCTTCCTCGGCGACTTCTTCGATGTTAACGCCACCTTTCGTCGAAACCATAGCGACGGGTTTGCCCTCGCCGCGGTCCATCGTGACGCCGACGTAGAGTTCGTTGACGAAGTCGACTGCTTCCTCGACGAGGACGCGGTCGACGTCGTAGCCTTTGAGGTCCATGCCGATGATGCTCTCGGCGGCCTCCTGGGCCTCTTCTTTGTTGTCGACAAGTTTGATACCGCCAGCTTTGCCACGTCCGCCAACGTGTACCTGTGCTTTGATCGCACAGGGGTAGCCAATCGTCTCGGCTGCCGCGACGGTGTCCTCGACCGTCGACGCCAGTTCCGACGCCGGTGTCGGGATACCAGCCTCGGCGAAGACCTGCTTGGCCTGATACTCGTGGAGTCTCATACGTCCGAATGTCGGGATTGGCACGCGCATAAAACCCGTTCATTTGCCGCTCGGGAACGACCGACAGTGTTGGAGAAGCGTGATATATTTTCCGAGAACTACCGTAGATGATGTATGGTCACCGTCTCCGAATCCATCTCTATCAACGCCGAACCGGAATCGGTCTTCGACTATCTCGACGACCCACGGGGCCACGTTGAAATCACACCGAGTCTCGTCGGGGTGGACAACGTCGAACCACTCGAATCGGGCGGTAAGAGACTCGACTTCACCTACTCGATTGCCGGAGTGAAACTCAGTGGCGAACTCGTCCAGACAGTCCACGAGCCAACTCAGCGGATGACCTTCGAGATGTCCGGACAACTGAATGGCGAAATCGACATCGAGATAGAGCCAGATGACGGCGGCAGTCGCGTCACCTACACTGGCGACTACGAGATTCCGGGAACGGTACTGGAACGCGTCGCCAAGCCATTCGTCCGGCGGTACAACGAGCGTGAGGTCACCACGCTGCTGGCGAATCTCAAGACGCGAGTCGAAGGAGACGGCGACTAACGGCAGGACGCGACCAAATCGGAGTGAACACCGCACAACACAGACGCTCGTGAGAGGAGTCGACACACCTGAGTACTGGCCGGCCAGCGACGCGGCGAGAGGTTTTTCGGCGTCGGTAGTCCACTTATGGCTATGACCGACTCGTCGCTCCCGACAGCGGACATCGACGCACTCGCGGCGGATATCCTCGCGGCCGACCACGTCGTCGCGCTCACGGGTGCAGGTGTCAGTACCGCATCCGGACTCCCCTCGTTTCGCGGCGACGACGGCATCTGGGGAAACGAGTTCGACCCTGCGGACTTCCAGTATTCCCGATTTCAGTCCGACCCCGGCGAGTTCTGGCGCGACCGCATCGACCTCCACGACCGGATGTACGGGGAGGACATCGAGCCAAACGCCGCCCACGAGGCGCTCGCCGACCTCCAGGCCAGGGGCACGCTGGACGGGTTGATTACTCAGAACGTCGATGGATTGCACGCAGCAGCCGGCTCCGAGTCCGTCCTCGAACTCCACGGCAACGCCCAGCGGGCGATCTGTGATTCCTGCGGAACACGACTCGACGCCGGCCCGGTCTACGGGCGCGCCCGCGATGGTGAGTTGCCACCGCGCTGTGGGGAGTGCAACGGGGCGTTGAAACCGGACGTGGTACTGTTCGGACAGCCGATGCCAGATGGTGCGCTCCAGCAGGCACAGCACCATGCCCGCGACGCGGACGTGTTCCTCGCCGTCGGCTCGTCGCTGACTGTCGAACCCGCCGCATCGCTGCCGCGCGTGGCAGCCAGCCGTGGCGCAACGGTTGCGGTCATCAATCTCGACGAGACCAGCGTCTCGGGGCAGGCAGCCTACGATATCAGGGACGACGTGACATCGGTGCTCCCGGCCCTCGAAGCTACAGTTCGACGCCGCTCGGAATGAGACTCTGCTGGCGGAGCAGACTCCCTTCCTCGTCGTAGACGAGCAGCGTCTCCATGTCCATGACGACGGTCTCTGCGCCGGGTCGCTCGATGCGAATCTGATACGCAGTCTCGTCAGCTTCGCGGGCCGCGTCGACGAGCGCAAAGATGTCCTCGGCGTTCGCGTTTGCTTCCAGGACGAAATCACCGGTGAGCCGGCGACTGAGGCCGAACACGCCAGCGCCGTCCGCGCCGTCATCGTCGGGCAGCAATCTGAACGAGGCGTCGACGTCATCGCCACTGGGCGGTGTTCCGGTCTCGGATTCGAGGCGCGCTGTCAGTGTGCCGGGCGGGCCGCTATAACTCACGACAAGTACCGGTCTATCAGCTGTCTCTGGGGAAAGGTTCTCCGCGGAGAGGGTGAAGTGGTCGCGCCTCATCGGGTGTTCTCCAGTAGTACTCGTAGGGCAATGAACGTAACGCCGCTAGCGGAACAAGCAGGGTGAGACGAGGTGAGACGATACCTTTTACCACCGGGGGTGTGCGGGAGTAGGTATGTGGGTGAAATCGGAGTACGCCGGGGAAGTAGCCGTCCTCTCGACGTGGCTGTGCGCCCTGCTCCCCTGGTCGGTGTCGGTGTTTCGCGAGTCGTTCGGCTCAGCCGGCACGGTCAACGCGGTCTGGCTCCGTTTCCTGCCCGGTCGCTTCCTCTACGTCTTCGGTGCAATCGAGCGGAGCGGGTCGCCCTGGAACTGGGTCTGGGAAGTCCCCGGCTTCGTCGCCTCGCGAGGCGAGACCATCGCCGGGTACGTCTGGGCGGTCGGCACGGTCGTATTCCTGCTGGCGCTCGCCCTGAGTATTGCCTACTATCTCGACGAGGCCCGCGTCGAATCGTGGCGCTTCGACCCCGTCCGCACGCTTGGTGGCCTGCTGGTGGCCAGCGGCGCACTGTTGCTCGTCGCCAGTGGCCTGCTGTTTGCCGAGCAGTCGGGAACCACAGTGCCGGTCGGAACGGTGGTCCAGCTGGGGCTGGGTGCAGCCTTGCTTCGGGCCGAACGAGCCTGAAGACAATGCCCCGGTGGGTTCGAATTTAAGTACCTGGCCGCGTAAGCCCAGTCTAACCGCGTTCGCGCCCCGAGTAGGGGCACTCTACGCTACGATGTCAGGACCAGAGACCGGAGACGACGATGGGAATTCGCTGCTGCCCGGGTGGCTCTCCAGTGACCAAGCCGACGAGTCGGCCGTAGGGACTGACGAGACAGCCACGGACGGTGCCACGGGTGGTGAGGAGGGAGAGTCGAGTTCGCTGGCCGAGGTGCGCGAATGGCTCTCCCGGACCAGCAGGCTGCTGACTGGGTCCGCTATCAGAGTCACCGATTACGACCCCAAACGGCACGGTCGGCTGGTCAGCTTCGATGGGCTAGAAGGGTACGAAGAAGTCGAGCGCTACTGGGTCGACGCGCCGTTCGCGTTCGTCTCTATCAACTTCGACACCGAGGCCCAGGAACATCTCTACTACGTCGTCGAACCGCAGCTCTCGGCGGTCGAACAGCGCCTGCTCGACCGGCTCTACGAGGACGTTCGCGACCCGCTCCTCTACCGCGAGGATATCGACGACAATCCCGAGGTCGCCCTGCGAGACGAACTCCGCGAGCGGCTCGAAGAGTACGGCGTCGCTATCGAGGAAGAAACCTTCTACCGGCTCTTTTACTACCTCTACCGGTCGTTTCAGGGGTACGGCAAACTCGACCCGCTGATGTACGACCCCCACATCGAGGACATCTCCTGTGACGGCCCGGGACTGCCGGTCTTCGTCTACCACGACGGCTACACCGACATCGAATCCAACGTCGTCTACGACGACGAGGAACTGAGCAACTTCGTCATCCAGCTCGCCCAGCGCTCGGGTCGACACATCTCCGTCTCGGACCCCGTCCTCTCGACGACGCTGCCCGACGGCTCGCGTATCGAACTCGCACTCGGCGAGGAAGTCACCCCAAAAGGGTCTGCCTTCACCATCCGGAAATACGCCGACGAGCCGTTCACGCCGATAGACCTGCTGAACTACGGCACGTTCAACCTCCGACAGCTCGCATATCTGTGGCTGGCCATCGAGTCCAACAGGTCTCTGCTCTTTGCCGGCGGGACTGCAGCAGGCAAGACGACCTCGATGAACGCCGTCTCGATGTTCATCCCGCCCCGGTCGAAAGTCCTGACAATCGAGGACACCCGCGAACTCTCGCTGTATCACGACAACTGGCTGTCCTCGGTCACCCGCGAGCGGATGGGCGACGGCGACATCACGATGTACGACCTGCTACGCTCTGCGCTGCGTCACCGGCCAGAGTACATCATCGTCGGCGAGGTTCGTGGTGAGGAGGCGATTACGCTGTTCCAGGCGATGAACACGGGACACACGACCTTTTCGACGATGCACGCCGACAGCGTGCAGACGGTCATCAACCGACTCGAAAACGAGCCGATCAACGTCCCGCGGCCGATGGTCACCTCACTCGACGTCCTCTGCGTGCAGGTGCTTGCACGCTCACAGGGCGAGCGGGTGCGTCGTGCGAAGACGCTGGCAGAAATCGAGGGCATCGACCAGCGGACGGGGGAACTCGACTACTCGAACACCTACAACTGGAACGCCACCGAAGACGAGTTCAGCGAGTCCAACTCGGAACTACTCGAAGAGATTCGCGAGGAGCGGGGCTGGAACAAGTCCAGACTCCTGCGCGAACTCCAGAACCGCCGTCGATTCCTCCGCTATCTCCAGGAACAGGACATCACCGACTACCGGCGCTTTACCGCGATGGTCAACAAGTACTACGCGGACGCCGACGAAGTGATGAACCGAATCGACAGCGCGGGTGCCGAGATCGAGACCTGAGATGGTGAGTCCAGTCTGGTTGCTCCCGCCGGTGTTCGTCGTCCTCTCGGTTGGAGCGTGGTTTGCCGCCAAGTTCCACACCGGCGTCAATCGCATTGTCTACCGCTTTGCCCGCGTTCTCTTTGGCCGCTTCGTCTCCGAGAACACGGACCGAAAGCGAGCACTGCAGGCCGCATACATCAGCGAAACGTACAACGGGTACGCCGCGACGACGCTGTTGTACACGCTGCTCGCCTTGGTGGCCGGTGCCATCGCAGGCGCGTACGCGCTCGCCGGCGTTCTGCTGGTCTTCGAGGATTTCGTCCGGCTGTTGACCGGCCTGCCGGACACGATTGCCGTCCCGCTGGGGGCACGCGTCGACTACAAACTCGTGCTCTCGTCGTCGGAACGGTGGACCATTCTGCTCGGCGGTGGCTCCGCGGTGGGAGTGGTCGCGGCAGTGCTGGCCTACGTCTTTCGCTGGCAGTTGCCCGTCAGTGACGCCGAGGTGCGCCGCCGGAGCATCGAGGCCGGACTGCCACGGATGACGGCGTTCATGTACGCGCTTTCGCGCGGTGGCCTCGAGTTCCCGCAGATTCTGCGAACGCTGACGGAGAACCGGGAGATATACGGCCAGACGGCCGACGAGATGTCGATTGCCGTCCGCGAGATGGACCTGTTCGGCCGGGACATGATTACGGCGATTCGGCAAATGTCCAGGCGGACGCCCAGCGAGCAGTTCAAGACGTTCTCGGAGAACCTGGCGAGCGTCCTCCAGAGCGGGAGCGACCTCTCTGAGTTCCTCAGCGAGCAGTACGAACGGTTCCGCGAGGACGCAGAAGAGCGTCAGGAGGAAGTCCTTGAATTGCTCGCGACAATCGCGGAAGGGTACGTGACGGTCCTCGTCGCCGGCGTGCTCTTTCTCATCACCATCCTGCTGGTGTTCGGGCTGACGACCACAGATACGCTGTGGCTGCTGAAGGGGCTCACGTACCTCATCGTGCCACTCGCCAACGTCGGCTTCGCACTCTTCCTCGCACAGAAACTGGAGACGCTCGGCATCTCTCGTGGCGGCAGCGACAGCATCCTCGAGCGGTACAATCTAAACACACCGGTTCGCTCCTCGCCGCCGGCCGAGGCGCGCCGCGCCGACGGTGGCCTGGCCAGAGACAGTGAAAACGAGCGGATGTTGAACTGGTTCGATACGTTCAGCCGCATCAAGCGCGTCGTCCGGAGCCCGCTCAAGACGATTATCTGGAAGCCGGAGGTGCTGCTGTACATTACCGTCCCGGTTGGACTGCTTGCCATCGCGATCCGCTTCCCGAGTACGCTGACTGATGTCGGACTCAACGAGCGAGCGCTCGACGACGTACTCGTCCAGTCAGCACTGTTTGTCCTTGTTACCTACGCCGTGTTCAGGGAACTGTACAAACGCCGTATCGACCGCATCGAGGCCGCGACGCCCGAGTTACTCGAACGACTGGCCAGCCTGAACGAGGCGGGGATGTCCGTCGTCGAGGGGTTCAAGCGGGTTCGTGGGAGCGACCTCGGCGTCCTCACGCCGGAAGTCGACCGCATCTGGCGTGATCTGGAGTATGGCTCGAACCTCTCGGACGCGCTCGTCCGCTTCGGTCGCCGGGTTCGAACGACGACCGTCACCCGTATGGTGGTGCTGTTGACCAACGCGATGAAAGCCAGCGGCAACATGGGGCCGGTGTTGCGTATCGCAGCCAACCAGTCACGTGCGGACCTGAAGATGCGCAGACAGCGCCGCCGGCAGATGCTTACCTATCTGGTCGTCATCTACATCTCCTTTGTCGTCTTCCTGGTCATCATCCTCTCGGTCAACGAGGTGCTCGTCCCGAGTCTCCCGGACACGGTGCCCACACCGAGTTCGGGCAATCGACTCGGGGTCGACACCAGTTCCTTCGCCAGACTGGGGAGCGTCGACAAGGCTGGCTACACGCTCGTCTTCTTCCACGCTGCACTCCTCCAGGCAGTTTCGTCGGGGTTCATCGCCGGCCAGATCGGCGAAGGCTCGCTGAAAGACGGGACCAAGCACGCCGCAATCATGCTGACAATCGCGTACGTCGTCTTCCTCGTCATCTCGTCGCCGGTGGCCTCGATAAATCCCGGGCAGGCGACCTCCACTGGCGACAGCATTCAGATCGAATCAGTGTCGCTGTCGAGCGGTGGCTGGATTGTCGTCTACGACGACGGTATCAACTCCTCGGTCATCGGCCGGAGTGTGTATCTCGAACCAGGCGAGCACCGAGAGATAACGATCCCGATAGACCGGCAAATCACCGAAAACAGGACCGTCACTATCGTCCCTCACCGGGACACCGACGGCAACAGACAGTTCGGCTACGAGGGGCCACCGTATCTCCCGAACACGGACCAGACCGACGACCCCTACGAGTCACAGGCTGCCAACACCAACCCCGGCGCCGATATCGAAGTCGGGTACGTCGGCGACTGACGGCCCCCGAGCGACGAATGGGGCGACTTTTTGTCCGGGCTATCGTACCCTGCGGTGATGGAATTTGTCGAGTTTGCCGCCACTGCCGCTGCTATCGACGAGGAACCAGCGGATCTGGAAATTCAGTCGCTGGTCGCCGACGCGCTCCGTGACAGTGGGACTGACCTCGCAACGCTGGTCCGGTTCCTGCTCGGTCGCGTCTTCCCGGCTCACGATTCGCGGACGCTCGACATCGGGCCGCGGCTGTGTTACGAGGCGATTGCGCGGGCCGCCGGACAGAACATCAGCGCCGATGACGTGGAGACGCGCCTGGCAGAGACGGGAGAAATCGGTGCGGTCGCGGCAAGCTACGACTTTGGCGGGCAACAGGGACTGGCCGCGTTCGGGAACGGTGGGCAGGAGGCGTTGACCGTCGAAGCAGTCGAAACCCGTCTGCGGGAACTCGCCGCCGTCGATGGTGCCGGCAGCCAGGAGACAAAACTCGACATCCTCTTTGGGTTGTTCAACCGCTGTACCGACGACGAAGCGCGGTATCTCGCTCGACTCGTCCTCGAAGAGATGCGCATCGGCGTCGGTGGGGGGTCCGTTCGCGACGCAATCGCCAAGGCGTTCGACGTGCCCGTCGACAGCGTCGAGCGAGCGCTCCAGTTGTCAAACGACTACGGACTGGTCGCCGAAACAGCCCGAGCGGAGGGCGAAGACGGCCTCGAAGCGATTCAACTCGAGGTCGGTCGGCCGGTGCAGGCGATGCTCGCGCAGACGGGCACCGTGCGTGGGGCGCTCGAGGACTGGGAGAACGTCGGCGTCGAAGTCAAGTACGACGGCGCACGCGTCCAGGTCCACTACGACGGGGAGCGCGTCGCGCTGTACTCCCGGAACATGGAGGACGTGACCGAACCACTGCCGGAAATCGTCGCGACCGTCGAGCAGCGCGTCGACGCCCCAGTCATCCTCGACGGCGAGGTCGTCGCGGTCGACGATGCTGGTGACCCGCTCCCCTTCCAGCAGGTCCTGCGACGGTTCCGCCGCAAACACGACGTTGCGAAAGCCCGGGAGAACGTCTCGCTCCGGCTCCACGCCTTCGACTGTCTGCACGCCGACGGCGAGGACCTGCTCGGTGCGCCACTGGTCGAACGCCACGACCGACTCGCAGGCGTCTTCGACGGCCAAGACAGTAGCGAAGTCTCCCGGCTCTGGCTGTGCGAGGACGCCGAAACCATCGAAGAAATCGAAAGCGATGCGCTGGCAGACGGCCACGAGGGAATCATGCTGAAACAGCCCGACGCCGCGTACACGCCGGGCAAGCGGGGGCAGAACTGGCGCAAGCGCAAACCCGACGTGGAGACGCTGGACCTGGTCGTGACCGGTGCCGAGTGGGGCGAAGGCCGCCGGGCGAGTGTTCTCGGGACGTTCGAGTTGTCGGTACGTGCCGGCGAGAAGTACGAGACCATCGGAAAGGTCGCGACCGGCATCACCGACGAAAAGCTACAGGAGGTGACTGACCTGCTGGAACCGCACATCACGGCTGAATCCGGAACGGAAGTAGATATCGACCCAGCCGTCGTTTTCGAAGTGGGCTACGAAGAGATACAGTCCTCGCCGACGTACTCATCGGGGTACGCCCTCCGATTCCCGCGATTTCTGAGTATCCGCACAGACAAAGCACCCGCCGATGCCGATTCGCTGGCACGCGTCGAGCGCCTGGTCGAGACCGGTGGCGATTAACGCTCCCGACGCCTTCGTCCGACAATGACTGTCCACGTCGACGGACTCACAATCGACTGGCTCGGCTACGCCACCGTCCGTATCGAGAGCCCGGAGACTGTCGTCTACGTCGACCCCGGCCGCTACGGTGTTTTGACTGGTGAGTGGGCCCCAGACAGCGAGGCTGCTGCAGACGCCCACCCACCAGCGTCCGATTACCGGTCGGAAGACGGTGACGCCGTCTTCGTCACCCACCGCCATCACTACGACCCCGACGGCATCGAGCGAGTTGCCGGCGACGACGGAACGTGCGTTACCTTCGACGGCATCAACGTCCACGGAACGAACCGTACCGACGTTCGGCCGGTCGACCTGTCGGTCGCAGTCCGGTCGGTCGGGCTGGAATCACAGGGACTGGTCGACGACGTGGCGTTCTGGACCATCACCGCGTACAACCACCCCGACGGCCCGCACACGCGTCCGGACGGGACGCCGATTCACCCGGAGGGCTTTGGCTGTGGCTACCTGCTGAGTATCGGCGGCACTCGCGTCTTCTACGCCGGCGACACCGACGTACTGGACGGACACGCAGAACTCGACGTAGACGTCTTTTTGCCACCGATTGGCGGCACGTTCACGATGGACCGTCACGCCGCCGCCGACCTCGCCGAAGCGATGGCCCCCGAACTCGTCGTTCCGGTCCACTACAACACCTTCGAAGCGATCGAAACGGATTCGAGTGCGTTCGCGGCCGACCTCGACGAGCGTGGCGTCGGGGTCGAACTGGACGAACAGTAGCGGAGCAGCGTTCAGGGTGCCAGTATAGTTCTTTCAGAGCAAAGTGTAATCAGCCGACACGTGGAAGACGGATGCGAACGGTGGTCCCCTCGGTCTGCTCCGGAACGTGAACCTCACCGTCGAGGCTGGAGACAATCCAGTAGACGAGCCACAGTCCCAGCCCGCTCCCGTGGACCAGTGGCGTCTCCTCGCCCGTTTCGAGTACTGTCGCTTCCTGGGCGGGGATGCCGGGACCATCGTCTGCAATTCGGATGTCGACAGTCTCGGTCGCGACAGTAACCGAGACAGAAACAGTCGGGGAGTCGCCAGCGTGTCTCACCGCGTTGTCCAGCAGTTCCCAGATCGCAGTTTCCAGGCGCGGTGCCGCGCTTGCAACGGCAGCGTCTGGCGCATCGACGGTGATTTCGGCGGCCAGGTCACGAGAGGCAACCTGCTCGACCATGCCACGAACGACCGGAACGACGTCGAGCGGTTCGAGCGTGGGCGGGTCGGCGAAGTTGTCGCCGAGTTCTCGGGCGGTTTCACTCATCCCGAGCAGGCGGTCGGCCGTGTTCCGGATGCGCCTGACGAGGTCGGTATCAGCCTCGTCGACTCTGTCCGCCAGCATGTCGGCGTAGCCGTTGATAACCGTCATATCGTTGCGGAGGTTGTGACGCAACACGCGGTTGAGCACGCGATTCAGCCGCTCGCGTTGCTTGCGCTCGGTCGCATCGTGGGCCATCCCCTGGATGGCGACGATGTCGGCGGGCGTCCGCTCTGTGTCCGGAACGTCTGCCGCGTAGATCGGCGTCACGCGGACGTCGACGTAGACGATGTCGCCGGCTGCCGTCTCCAGCGGGAGATACCGTTCTTCAGCAGTTTCACCGCCGAGGACACGCTGGAACAGTTTGTCGGCGACCTCGGCAGTCGCGTCGTCGGGGAGCAGTGTCTGGTACGGTTTCCCGACAATCTCGTCGGGAGTGTACCCCAGCATCGGCTCGATAGTCGGGGAGTGATACGTGTACGTCCCGTCGGCGTCGACGCGAAAGAGCAGGTCGAAGCTGGCGTCGATGACCGCGCGATACAGCTCCTGGCGCTTTTCGAGTTCGCGTTCGCGCGCGTCCAGGGCGGCCTGCTTTCGCTCGCGCTCTATCTCAGACCCGACCATCTGCGCGATGAGGTCGGTAAAGGCCTTTTCAGAGTCGGAAAACGGCTCGCCGCGCGCGTCGTGTGAAACGAAACAGACTGTCCCGAAGGCCTCTCCCTCGACCATCACCGGCGCGCCGTGATAGCAGTGCACGCCGTGGCTCTCGAAATCCGGGTCAGCTGCGTACGCCTCGTCGGGACCGTCGTGGAGTGCAACGACCGTCTCCTCCTGGATGGTCCGCCGACAGTACGTCGTCGAGTAATCGACCTGGAGCCCCTCCGGGACGGTCGAACTGTCCGGGTCGATGCTGATGAGCACCTCCCAGTTGTCGGACTCCGGGTCGACCTTGGCAACGTAGCCGTACTCGACTCCGAAATACTCGGTCCCGACCGTCAGGGCCCGCCGGATTCGGTCCTCGGTCGACCCCTCGGCCCGCATTACGTCGTACAGACGCGACCGGGCCTCGTCTCCCGCCAGACGGCCCTCGGAGTCTGACATGACGCGGTCTACGACGCCCACTCAATAAGTGATGGTGATTCCGCTGTGACTCCAACAGTGACAGCTCTCGCTACAGGACGCCCATCTCGTCGAGCCGTTCGGGCAGGTAGGTGTCGGTCACGAAGTCCAGTCCGCGAGAGGCGAGCGACTGCTGTTCCGATTTCTTCCCGAGGTCGAGTTGGAGTTCGATTTGCTCTTTCCAGAACTCTGTCTGGTAGCGCGGGTCCTCCAGTTCCGACTCCAGGGCGTTGATGTCGGAGTCCGAGAGCGGGTCAGTCGGCAGGTCGTACTCCACGATGTCCTCCGGACGGATACCGATGAAATCCGCTTCGGGCGTCGCCAGATACTCAGAGAGGTGTGCGCTCTTGATAGAGCCGTAGGCGACCGAACCGTAGATACGATAGGACCACGGGTCACCGTCAGTAAAGACGGTGACCGGCAGGTCCAGTTCGTCGTGCAAGCGCTTGGTGATGCGCCGCGTGGCCCGCGCCGGCTGACCCTTCAGGTGGACGACCAGGGCGTTGTACTCCTCGTCGAAGCCGTTCTCGACGAGGCGGTCGCGCATACCACCGGTCTCGACGGCCAGGACGAAGTCGGCGTCGTTGTCCAGGAAGTCGATGGTGTCGGGGTTGTTCGGAATCTGATAGCCGCCCTCACCAACGTCCTTCTGGCAGTGAATCTCGCGTTCGCCACGACGCGTTTGCTCGCGCAGCCGAAGCGGTCCCATGATGGTCGCTCCCGACTCCTCCGGGCGCATGTGGAAGTCCTCGCGGGTCGCCCCGGAGACGATTTCCAGGTCTTCCACGAGGTCGTTGGACTCGTCCTGACTCGAAAACTGCGCTTCGTTCAGGTCCCAGGACTCGCTGAGGTAGTAGAGTTCACGCAGCGTCGACGAGCGGTCCTCGTCGAGTTGCTGGGCGAGGAAATCGATGGTGTAAATCGCTTTCAGGAGTTTCTCCGCCCCGCGGACACTCTTGGCCGAGCGCGTCGAGGTGCGGTCGCCGTACACCCAGACGTTCTTGTCCTCGTCGTACTCGATGTTCGATTTGGTCCGCGTCGGGACGTCCATCGAGGGTACGTCACCCTCGGCGAACTGGTCGTAAAACTGTGCTGCGAGGTCGATGAGTTGCTCGCGCGCCTCTGAATCTGTCTCTACGCTCATTGGTCTGTCACCGTTAGTTTCTCGTCTTCGATTCCGTCGACTGAAATGCTGCATTCCGCGTCGCCTGGCAAGCTATAGGAGAGTGTAGCAGTCTCCCCGCCGCCGACCGTCGGGGACCACTTGACGAACCACTCGCCGTCCATCTCGACGACGGTTCCCTCCTCGACGCCGTCGGGTTCGGCCGTCACGATGTCCGTGATCTCGATGTCGGCGTTGGTGTCGGCGTTGTTCTCGACGACGACTTCGACGGTCCCGTTCTCGCGCTGGCGCTCGACGAGGACGTTGTTCATGATGCGGGCCATCGTGTCGTCGATATCGAGCGGTTCGTTGCCGGTCACTCGCGATATCTTCTCGGCCATCTCCGGGAGGATGGTCGCGAGTTTGTTCTCCTTCTCCCGGCGCTGTTGCATCGAGCGGCGCTTGTTGAGGAACGATTTGAGTTCGCGAGCGGCCTCCCGAATCGCCAGCTCGATTTCGTCCTCGATTTCGGGGATGTTTGCGACGGCGTCTTTCGACTCGCTCGTGAACGGAACGTTCGTCGAGGCGATGTGAACCATGACGACCGCCGGGCCGTTGGGGATGCCGCTCCCGCCCGGCTGGTCGAGACCGTAGTTGCGCCAGTTGATGCCCTTGACCACGTCCGTCGTCGCACACGCGCCGCGCTGGTAGACCAGCGGGACGCGGTTGGCAAAGCGCATTACTTCGGCTTTGCCGCCGTCCTCGATGTCACCGCCGTAGGCGATGCCGGCCTCAACGATGAAGGGGTCACCGCCGTGGACGGAAGCGTCTCTGGTCGCCGCGGCATAGAACTCCGCGTCGTACTCCTTGGTGAGGCCAGCTTCCACGAGGTCCGCAGAGATAGGAGAGAGGCAGTCCGTCGGCGGCGAGATGATGTCCGTCTCGCGCATCGCTTCGAGCAGTTCCGACGCGGTATCGCGCTCGCTCGCGATGTCGTGGACGTGTGGCACGTCGTCTGGGACAGTCTCCATGCGCGTCCAGAGGGCCTCGACGACGTTTTCGCGGGCTTTCTCACCGAACGTTGCGTCGTCGAACTCCTCGGTGTCGTCGGCCGCTTTACCTACGTAGGCAGTGAGGTCTTTGTGCGTGACGCGGTGACGCGAGTCGTCCGTTCGGTTCTCGAACTTCGTGGCGATGCGCTCCGCGAGTCCCTGGACGTGGGCGTCGTCCTTTCGCTTGGTCGTCGCCTCGTCGACCAGCGTGTAGATGTCGGAGGTGAGTTCTGCGGTCACCTGTTCCCAGGCGGCCTCGACGGCGTTCTCTCGGACCGTCTCGCCAAAGGTGGTGTCGTACTCGTCCTCGATATCGTCGGCGACATCGTCGACGTTCTCAGCGACCTTGCTGTGGGCGATGCGCTCGGTGTTCTGGATTCTGTCGGCGACCTCGCTGGCGAACTCGGCAGTCGCATCAGCTCCCTTGTTGGCGACGGCGTCTTCGACCGCAGACGCTACGTCGGCATCCTCGTGGGCTTCTGGCGGTCGCCACCGCATCTCCCGGCCGAAGTGTCGGTCCCGGAAGTTGTCGATGACCGAATCGGACGTTTTCTGCCCGACACGGGTGAACTCGCCCTGGAGAAATCCGGAGACTGAGTACGAATCGGTCGCGTCGAGCATCTTGATGAGCGTCCCGAGTTCGACGCCGTGGGGGTGGGGCCGAATCTCTTCGGTCTCGGCAGGCAACTGGTCGGTCGCCCGCTCGTATTTGAAGTGTTCGTCGGGTTCGACCATCTCGATGCGGGCGTGGGGGTTGACGACCGCCGTGTGCTTGATGTAGTCGTGGAGTTGCTGGCGGGCACGCATGTTCCCCTCCATCTCAAGTTCGATGCGCGTGCCGTGGGGGCGCTCCCAGGAGGTCGTCGCCTCCTCGCTAATCTCGGGTTCGTTGGTGTCGGTGTCGATGATGAGTTCGAAATACTCGGCCTCGGCGCTGCCCTGCGTCCGCGAGGTGATTTTCGCGGGTTTGCCGGAGGTGAGTTGCGAGTAGAGAACCGCTGCAGAAATCCCGATTCCCTGCTGTCCGCGGTTTTGCTCGCGTTTGTGGAACCGGCTCCCGTACAGCAGTTTCCCGAAGATTTTGGGAATCTGTGCTTTCGTGATTCCGGGGCCGTTGTCCTCGACGACCAGCCGGTAGTAGTCGCCCGCTTCCTCGATTTCGACGTAGATGTCGGGGAGAATACCGGCTTCTTCGGTGGCGTCGAGAGCGTTGTCGACGGCTTCCTTGACGGCAGTCACCAGCGCCCGGGCTTCCGAGTCGAACCCGAGCATGTGCTTGTTCTTCTCGAAGAACTCGGCGATGGAGATAGACTGCTGGCTCTCGGCCAGCTCCTCGGCTATCCCCTCACCGTCGCCGAGGTGCGACTGATAGGAGGTCATGTGGCTATACGTTCCACACCGGAGCTTAAATGTTGTGCGCCAGCGGAGTGAAAGTAGATGGGTACCAGTGCGTGGCGTTCTCACGCGCTCGCGCGTGCGTGAGCTTTAAGGGACGGGGTCTACTATCAGGTTCTAAGGTTTTCATGTCTGAGGATACTGAGTACGGCGCAGGCCAGATACAGGTACTCGAAGGGCTGCAAGCCGTTCGGAAGCGGCCCGCGATGTACATCGGCTCGACCGACTCACGGGGACTGCATCATCTCGTCTACGAGGTGGTCGACAACTCCATCGACGAGGCACTCGCCGGCCACTGTGACACGATCGAAGTGACCATCCACGAGGACAACTCCATCTCCGTCAGCGACGACGGACGTGGGATTCCCGTGGACACCCACGAAGAACACGGCAAACCCGCCGTCGAGGTCATCATGACGATTCTCCACGCCGGTGGAAAGTTCGACAGTAAGTCCTATCAGGTGTCTGGCGGCCTCCACGGCGTCGGTGTGAGCGTCGTCAACGCACTCTCGAAGTGGCTCGAAGTCGAAATTAAACGTGACGGCGCAGTCTGGAAACAGCGCTTCGACCACGGCGAACCCGAGTACGAACTCGAACGGGTCCGTGATATGGAGCCAGACGAGGAGACGGGGACGGAGATTCGCTTCTGGCCCGACGACGAAATCTTCGAGACGACTGACTACGTCTTCTCGACGCTGGTCTCTCGCCTTCGGGAACTGGCCTTCCTCAACTCTGGCGTCGAGATTACGCTCACCGACGAGCGCGACGGCAACGAAGAGCAGTTCCAGTACAGCGGCGGTATCCGGGAGTTCGTCGAATTCCTCAACGAGACGAAAACACACCTCCACGAGGACGTCATCTACTTCGACGACGAGGAGGAAATCAGCGAGGGCGTCGTCCAGGTCGAAGTGGCGATGCAGGCCACCGACGAACTGCAGGGCTCGATACACGCCTTCGCGAACAACATCAACACCCGCGAGGGCGGGACGCACCTGACGGGGTTCAAGACCGCGCTGACGCGGATCATCAACGACTACGCCCAGGAGAACGGGCTGCTCCGTGACCTGGACGATACGCTCAAGGGCAACGACATCCGCGAGGGACTCACGGCCGTTCTCTCGGTCAAACACCCGGACCCGCAGTTCGAAGGCCAGACCAAGACGAAACTCGGCAACTCCGAAGTCCGAGGAATCGTCGAGTCGGCCGTTCACGAAGAGCTCGGGACGTACTTCGAGGAACACCCCGACACCGCCGAGGCAATCGTCTCGAAGGCCGTCGAGGCTGCGAAGGCCCGCAAGGCCGCCAAGAAGGCAGAGGAGCTGACACGCCGGAAGTCCGCGCTCGATTCGACGGCCCTCCCGGGGAAACTGGCCGACTGCCAGACGAAAGACCCCAGCGACGCGGAACTGTTCGTCGTGGAGGGTGACTCCGCGGGCGGCAGCGCCAAGCAAGGCCGCAACCCGGATTTCCAGGCGATTCTCCCCATCAAGGGGAAGATTCTGAACGTCGAGAAACACCGCCTCGACCGAATCCTGGAGAACGACGAGATTCGGAATCTCATCACCGCGCTCGGGACAGGCATCGGTGACGAATTCGACATCGACGACGTGCGCTACGAGAAAATCATCTTCATGTGCGACGCCGACGTGGACGGCGCACACATCCGGACGCTCCTGCTGACGCTGTTCTACCGCCACATGAAGCCGTTGCTGGACGCGGGCTACGTCTATGCGGCCCAGCCGCCACTCTACCGCATCCGGTACAGGGGCGAGACGTACGACGCGATGACCGAAGCCGAACGCGACCGGATAGTCGAGGAGAAGTGCAACGGCAACCCCGACCAGGTCCAGCGGTTCAAGGGCCTGGGCGAAATGAACCCCCAGCAGCTCTGGGACACGACGATGAATCCGGACACTCGCTACCTCAAGCAGATTACCATCGAGGACGCTGCGGCGGCGGACAAGATGTTCTCGGTGCTGATGGGGGATGCCGTCGAGCCACGGAAGGAGTTCATCAAGGACCACGCGCCTGAAGCGGAGTGGGTCGACATATGAGTTCAGACATTCCCGACACAGACGACGTGGAGGCACCGGCCGCGAACGTCGAACACGTTCGCATCGAAGACGAGATGGAGCAGTCCTACATCGATTACGCGATGAGCGTCATCGCCGGGCGTGCGCTCCCGGACGTTCGTGACGGGCTAAAGCCCGTCCACCGGCGCATCCTGTACGCGATGTCTGAGCTGGGCGTCACCGCCAGCACCAGCCACCGGAAGTCGTCCTCGATTATCGGCGAAACGATGGGTGACTACCACCCACACGGCGACTCGGCCATCTACGACGCGCTCGTTCGGATGGCACAGGACTTCTCGATGCGCTACCCGCTGGTCGACGGCCAGGGGAACTTCGGGTCGATGGACGGTGACCCGGCAGCGGCGATGCGCTACACGGAGGCCCGGATGTCTCCCATCGCCGAGGAATTGCTCGCGGACATCGAGAAAGACACCGTCGATTTCCAGCCAAACTACGACGACCGTCTCGAAGAGCCGGAGGTGCTGCCGTCGAAGCTTCCGAATCTCCTCCTGAACGGCTCGTCGGGTATCGCAGTGGGCATGTCGACGAACATCCCGCCACACAACCTCGGTGAAATCGTCGATGCGACAGTACACCTCATCGACAACCCCGACTGTACGGTCGAGGACCTGATGGAGTACGTCAAGGGCCCGGACTTCCCGACGGGTGCGAACATCGTCGGCAAGGATGCCATCTACTCGGCATACTCGACGGGTCGAGGCCGACTGCGAGTCCGTGCGGACTACGAGATACAGCGCAACGAGGGCGGGGCCGACCGCATCGTCATCACGGAACTGCCCTTCCAGGAGAACAAAGCCCGCGTCGTCGAGCGTATCGCCGACGACGTCAACGAGGGCAAAATCGAGGGTATCGCAGACCTCCGAGACGAGTCCGACCGCAACGGCGTCAACATCGTCGTGGACCTGAAACGCGGGGCGAACGTCGACGTGGTCGAGAATCAACTGCTCGAACACCACCTCGAATCGACGTTCGGCGTCATCAACCTCGCACTGGTCGACGGACAGCCACAGGTGCTCTCGCTCAAGGAAACGCTGGGCCACTACATCGACCACCGAAAAGAGGTCATCCGGCGGCGCTCGGAACACGACCTCGAAGAGGCAACGGACCGCGCACACATCCTGGAGGGGCGTCTCGAAGCCGTCGATAAGGCCGAAGCCATCGTCAATCTCGTCACCGAATCGCGCGACCGGGACGAAGCCAAGGCGGTCCTACAGGGCGAGCAGGACATCGCTGACCTGGAGGGAGAACTCGATTACCCCGACGTGCAGTCGATGTTTTCCTTCTCCGAGGAACAGGCGGCTCACATCCTCCGAATGCAGGTCGGGTCGCTCACGTCGATGGAGGCCAGCGAAATCGAAGCCGAATACGAGGAGGTCCAGGAAACCATCGAGTATCTCGAAGCCGTCCTCGCCGACGAAGAGAAACTGCTCGGCGTCATCAAGGACGAACTCCACGACATCAAAGAGGAGTACGACGACGACCGGCGGACGGCCATCATGGAGGCCGAAGGCGAAGTCACCCACGAGGACCTCATCCCCGAGGAGGACTGTCTGGTCGTCATCACCGAAGACGACTACATCAAACGGATGCCGACGAGCGCCTTCGACCCGCAGAACCGCGGCGGGAAAGGCATCATCGGCTCGGACCCCAAAGAGGGCGACCGCGTCTCGAAGGTGTTCCGCGCGAACAGCCACGACTACCTGCTCTGTTTCACCAACCAGGGACAGGTCTACCGGCTGAAGACCTACGAGATTCCGGAGATGAGCCGGACGGCACGCGGCAAATCCGCAGTAAATCTCATCGACTTCGACGACGGCGAGGAGATTACCGCGGTGGTGAACACCGACGAATTCGAGCCAGACGAATGCATCACGATGGCGACTCGGCAGGGGTACGTCAAGCGGACGTGCGTGACGAACTTCGAGAACATCCTCTCGACGGGTATCATCGCAGCCAGTCTCGAAGACGACGACGAACTCGTCGACGTGGAAGTGACTGACGGGACGAAAGACCTCGTCATCGCCACCGAGCAAGGGATGACCATCCGCTTCGACGAAGACGAGGTCCGCGAGATGGGGCGGAACGCGCGCGGCGTCGGCGGTATCAAACTCCAGGATGGGGACCACGTCGCGGGGCTCGTCGCCACCGAACACGGCGACGAGCGAGACCTGCTGACGGTGACGACCAACGGCTACGGCAAGCGGACGCCGCTCTCGGAGTATCGGACACAGTCCCGGTACGGAAAGGGACTCATCGACATCAAGACCGACGAGCGAAACGGGCCCGTCACGACGGTCAAGGCCGTCGAAGACTCCGACCACATCGTCGTGATGAGCGAAACCGGCCAGATTATGCGCTGTCCGGTCGCGGACATCTCGACGGTCGGCCGGAACACGAAAGGCGTGAAAGTGATGGAAGTCGAGACCGGCGACGGCGTGGCGAGCGTGACAGTGATTCCCGCCGTCGAATCGGACACTGGCGGCGACTAGGACGGTTCCTCGGTCACGTCCTGGGGCTGTTTTCGGACGACGAGTACCGGTGTGACGGCTGCGGCTGCGACACGTTCTTCGTCTTCTCCCAGCAGCACCGAGAGCAACGACCCCCCACCGGCACCCATCACGATAGCGTCGAACTCCGCCGAACGCTCGACGATGGCCCGGAGTGGCGCCTCCTCGCTGGAGCGTTCGAAGTTGACCTGCTCGGCGGGAACGCCTCGCCGGTCGAGTCGCCCTCTCGCATCTTCGATTGCAGTGTCGGCGTCGAAATCGAGGCTGCCAGTGTCGATACCCCAGAGCGTGACCGACCGGTCGCCGTCGGCCAACAGCGTCGCAACGAGATCCCCGAGGCGGCCGTAATCGATAGCGCCCCGAAGCGGAACGAGTACGTCGTGTATTTCGCCGCTCGGATTCGGGAGGAGAATCGCCGTCGCGCCGATGTCGGCCGCGACGCGCTCGACGGTCTGGTTGCGGTCGTGAGTGAACGCGATTCGGGTGTCGGGGTCGCCACCGGCGGCACGGAACGTCTCGGCGATGGTATCGACGGCCTGCTGGGCACGTTCCTCGAACTGCTGACTCGCCTGCTCGGTCGGCGTCTGCTCGGGCAGGACGTGATAGCCCAGAATGACGACCCGGGCCGGAGCGAGAAAGTCGACGACTGTCTCCGGAATCGTCTGCCCCTCAAGTATTTTGATAGGAACGAGTACGACGGGCGGTTCACGGATTGTCGTCTGCGGTCGGTCGGTGTCTTCTGACATTCAGAACACCCCCTTGAGTGAGACATCGCTCGCGTAGTACTTGTACCACCCGGCCGCACCGAGCATGATGACGACGCCGATAATCTGTGAGGTCAGTTGCATGAACGCCAGTAGCCCGAAACTGGCGACCGCACCGAGACCGGCAACGAACGGGTATGCGGGCACCCTGAAATCCGGGTCGTACCACTCGGGTTCGTCACGGCGAACGGCAAGCAGTGCGACACACATCAGCCCGTACATCACGAGATGCAGGAACGAAGCCACCTCCGCCAGCACCTCGACCTCCCCGAGCGCGACGAGGACGAGGACGGGTCCGCCAGCCATCACCAGAGCGACGTGTGGCGTCCCGTAGGCCAGATTCACCCGACTCGCGTACTGTGGGACAAGGGCGTCCTTACTGATAGCGAAAACGGCCCGGGAGGTGGAGAGAATCGAGGCGTTCGCGCTCGAGATGGTCGCCAGCAATCCCGCGAGCAGGATTGCGATTGCGCCACCTAGCCCGCCGAACGCGCGCGCTACTTCGACAATAGCGGTCTCACCGAAGCCCGCGAGCGTTCCACTCCCGAAGGCGCTGGTTGCGACAAAAATCGTCGCGACATAGAGGATACCGACGGCGATGACGGAGCCAACCATCGCCAGCGGGAGATTTCGGCCCGGGTTTTTCAGGTCGCCGGCGACGGTGGCCACCTGTGCGAAGCCGAGATAGGAGGTGAAGACGAGCGCAGCGGTCGTGAGTACCGGAACCGGGCCGAAGGGCATGAACCGCTCCGGAGTGGAGACGGTCCCGAAGATACCGAGCGAATCGAGACCGCCGTAGCCCAGAAACACCACCAGTATCGTCAACAGGATACCGACGACGTAGCTCTGGAGACGCGCGGCGTTCTCAGTTCCAAAGAGGTTCAGTGCGGTCAGCAAGACACCGAAGAGCACCGCCAGTGGCGTCACGACGGGAACACCCTCGACCGGGATGCCGGCTTCGGCCAGTACGGCCACCGCGTAGTTCCCGAAGCCGACGAGGTAGAACGCAGTGGCAAAGACCAGACCCAGCCAGATACTGATACCGACGACGGCACCGGGAAGCGCACCGAGCGTCCGCGAGATGAAGTAGTAGCCGCCGCCGGATTTGGGCATCGCCGTCGCCAGTTCAGAGGTCGGCAGCGCGACCAGCAATGCGATGACTGCGCCGATGGCGAACGACCCGGCAGCGGCCGGGCCGGCACGCCCCGCAGCCAGCCCAGGGAACACGAAAATGCCCGCGCCAATCATCGTCCCGATACCGATTGCGAGTGCCCCAGACAGCCCGATAGACCGCTCCAGTTCGGTCCCTTCCTCGGTGACAGTCGTCTCGTCGGTGACACCTGCAAGCGGCGCATCCGTCTGGGGGGATACGCCATCCCCGGCCAGTGTCTTCCCCGAAGAGTCGTGAGAAGAACCCATTGTCTGCATCTACCGAGGGCACCCACTAGTGAGTACCGACTATTTTTGAGCCAGTATCAATCGTCGTCTGCCGGCGTGACCTGGCCCAGTCTCTCAGGTGGGACCGACCCGTAGCGAGCGATAGCGTCGAAGTGGTCGTCGCCGGGCGTCTCGCCGCTGGTGATGCCGTATGCCTCGTCACCGTCGAACCGGTCGCGGACGAACCACTCGGCGACCAGCGCTTTCCGTGCGTTATCGGCCTCGTCGAGTTGCTGCTGGGCCTCGGCAACGAGGATTGCTCCGGTTACCACGTCGAAAATCAGGTCCGCGAGGCGCTTTGCGTGGTACTGCGCGTAGTCTGTGTCCTCGCCAGCGAGCGTCGCGAGTGCGGTCTGGAGGTCGTGAAAGGCTGCTTCGACGGTGTCGGCGAGCGCTTCGAGGGTGGGGTGCTCGGCCGTGTCGAGATAGTCGTTAACGAGGGGAAAGAGCGCCTCGTGAGCATCCTCCCGGTCGAGCGCGCGGAGCACGTCGAGCGAGAGGATATTCGAGGTCCCCTCCCAGATTGGGAGGACCTGTGCGTCCCGGAGAAGGCGGTGGGTGACACGGTCGCGGACGTAGCCGTTGCCGCCGAGGACCTCCATTGCGTACGAACAGGCGTCGACGACCATCTCGCCGGTCCTGTACTTCGCAATCGGGACCAGCAGTCGCATCAGTTTGTAGGCGTCTGCTCCGTTATCGTCGAGATACTGGCGTTCTCGCGGCTCATCGCCGCTCGACCCACTCGCGGAGTCACGCTCCGCGCGCTCCCGCCTGTCGTACCACTTCGCAGATTCGAAGGCAAAGGCTGCAGCAGCTTCGTAATCGACGGTCATCTCGACGAGGTCGCGACGGAGCAGCGGATACTCCTGAATCGTCTCACCGAAGGCCTCGCGGTTGGCGGCGTGGACCTTCGCCTCCAGCAGCGCCCGTCCCATCACACCGACGGCACCGGTCGCATTGGTGAGGCGCTCGTAGTTGAGCATCTCCGTCATCTGGCGGAAGCCGTTCCCCTCCTCGCCGACGAGATAGCCCGTTGCACCGTCGAATTCGATTTCGCCGGTCGGCACCGAGAGCGTGCCGAGTTTGTCCTTCAGACGGCGGACGGTCGCTGAATTGAGCGTCCCGTCGGGCAACTCGCGGGGGACGAGAAAGAGCGAGAGGCCGTCCGTTCCGTCGGGCGCATCGGGCGTGCGAGCGAGGACGAGCGCGCCCTGGGCGTCGATGTTCGAGCAGAACCACTTCTCGCCGGTGAGTTCGTAGGCATCGACGGCGTCGCCGTCTGCCTGCGGCGTCGCTGCCACCTCGTCGCCGTCCTGTGGAACCGCGAGCGTCTCGTTTGCGCCCACGTCGGAGCCACCCTGCTTCTCGGTGAGGAACATCGCGCCCTCGATGTGGTCCTCGTCGGTAGCGGCAGTCAACCCCTGGAAATAGTCGTCGAGGCTCCCGTCGTCGAACTTATCGAGGACGATAGCCGCGCCGACAGTCATCGACGCCGGGCAGGCAAACCCGACGTCAGTGTAACACAGCAGCGTCTGCATCGTCAGCGGGTGGAGCAGTCCCACCGGCTCGTCGCGGTTCGGTGGCGCGTGAAAGGCGTCGTGCGTCAGCCGAAAGTCATCGTAGGTGATTCGCTCGTTCTCGAACTGCAGCGGGTGGTACTCGACGTGGTTCTGAACCTCGCCGTCCCCGTCGTAGGTGTGGAGTTTGGGTTCGTTCCGGTCGACGACATCCGAGTTGTCCGCGATTGTCTCGCCAACGGCGGCACCGTACTCGTCGAGGACGCGCTCGGCCCACTCGAACTCATCGTCGGGGTAGACCCGGCGGGCTTCGTAGCGCAACGTCGGGTCCCACGCCCAGTAGTTACACTTCCCCTCCGCCAGTTGGCCGTAGTCCAGCGGCTCCCGTGTCATGCTACCAGGGTACGAAAAGCAGCGGTATAACACTAGTGCGGCTCTCAGACCAGGAGGAAGCCGATACCAGCGGGGACACCGACGAAGAGGACGCCAGCCAGCGTGAAGCCGAACCCCCGCCGGAGGAAGTGACGCCTGATCGTCGCCTCACCGCCATCGCCGACGACGAACGGAAAGTCAAAGAGTCGCTGGCTCACCGACCGGTCTGCCTGTTCGCGCACGACGGCATCGGGGCCACCGTAGCCACCCACCGCCGCGTCGCCCGTCGTCGCGTGCCCGGCGACGTACACGTCCTCGTCGACATCGACGCGGGCCTCGCGGACGCGATACTTGCTCCCGTAGCCGATATCGGTGACGCCAACGTCGAGACGCCCCGCACGGCGGTCGACGCCGACGGCATCGAAGAACGCCGCCGTGTGACCGGTGGCTTCCTCGCCGCGGCCGACGCTGGCGACGACTTCCTCGTCGAGAACCAGATTCGCTCCGTCGGGTTCGACACGGATATCACCGATAGGTGAGTCGACGACGAACGGTCGAACCGTGGTCCGGGATTCGACGGTGTGCCAGCTGCTACCGTGTTGGCTGGTTTCGTACTTTTGTGCCTGGATTTTACAGACCAGACACCGGGTTCGACTGACGGCGGCGGTAAACGGTGTCGAGTCCGCAGTGGGTGTGGCAGGGCCGGTCACTTCGAGAGGGCCGTCCAGGCCGGCGCGGAACTGATTGGCGTCGTCCCGGCTGAGAGTGCGCCAGCGCCAGAACGAAAGGAACCCAGCAGCGAGAAAGGCGAGGCCGACGAGCAGTGCGCCAGCGAACAGGACGACCACGAGCCACGGGACCGAGCCGGGAGCCGCGAGCGGGAGGACCATGCCGACCCTGTCGGAAGCAGCCTACAAATGTCTATCAGGTTCGTCTCAGAGAATTCGCTGGCCGAACGCGCTGGCGACGAGTTCACACGCCAACTCCGCGGTTCGGTTGTGCTGGTCGAGAATCGGATTAACCTCCACGACCTCGAAGCTACACAGTCGCGGTCCGGCGTTGCTGTACAGGAGTTCCATCGCGGCATGGGCCTCACGGTAGGAGATGCCACCGCGAACCGGCGTTCCGACACCCGGTGCTTCGTTTGGGTCCAGACAGTCCATATCGAAGCTGACGTGGAGCTGTTCCACGTTGCGCGTGGCAACGTCGACTGCTTCCTCGACGACGTCGGTGATGCCCCGCTCGTCGATATCGGTCATCGTGTACGCGGAGACTGGACTCTCGCTGACGAGATTTCGTTCACCATCGTCCAGGTCGCGAAGGCCGACGAGCGCAACGTTCTCCGGGCGGACGCGAGGCGTGTGTGCCCACGCGTGGTCTGCAAACTGACCGACACCGAGGATGGCAGCGAGAGCCATCCCGTGGACGTTGCCAGACAGCGTCGTCTCGGGAGTGTTGAAATCGCCGTGGGCGTCGAACCAGATGATGCCGGTGTTGCGGTCGTCGGCGACCCCCGCGGCAGTGCCGATAGCGATGGAATGGTCACCACCGAGAACGAGCGGAAACTCGCCATCGTCCACAGTCGCCGACACGGCTGTCGCCACGTCCTCGCAGACGTCCCGCGTTTCGGTGACGTACTTGGCCTGGCCCGACTGGAAGCCATCTCGGTCGGGGTCGCGTTCCTCCGGACGCGGGACCACGAGGTCTCCGCCGTCGACGCAGGACTGGCCGATGGATTCAAGCTGGTCGGCCAGCCCAGCGTAGCGGATCGCAGAGGGCCCCATATCCACACCACGGCGGTCCGCACCCAGGTCCATCGGCACCCCCAGTATCCGGACGGTCTGCTCCATAGTCTAGCGGTCTCTCGTACTGATACAAAAGGAGTTGGGACACCAGCGAAGCACCCATCTCCCAGACCGGACTGTCCTACTTGTACTGCGCACAGACGCGCTCGATGCCCGCTTCGAAGTCGATTTCGGGTTCCCAGCCGGTTTCGTCGTGCATCTTCGAGTAGTCTGCACAGGTGTCGTGGACGTACACGTCGTCTGGAATCGGGTTCTCGACGTACTCGGGGTCGACATCCGTCCCGAGTTCGTCGTTTATCATCTCGACGACAGTGTTGAAGTCGTACGCCTCGCCGGTACCAAGGTTGTAGATGCCATTGAGTCGGTGGTCGGCGGCCAGTTCGATACCGCGGACGATATCCGAGACGTGGGTGAAATCGCGAGTCTGCTCGCCGTCGCCGTAGAGTTTCGGCGCGACACCGTTGGCCACGTCCTCGGCAAACTGGGCGATGACGTTGGCGTACTCGCCCTTGTGTTCTTCTGCACCGCCGTAGCCCTGATAGACCGAGAAAAAGCGGAGCCCCGCAACGTCGAGGCCGTAGTGGTTGCGGAAGTACTCGCCGTAGCGTTCGCGGGCCATCTTCGAGGCTTCGTAGCCCGTGTTGACCGCGACCGGCATATCTTCGGGCGAGGGGTCGGTCCGGGAGCCGTAAATCGAGGACGTCGACGCGTAGACGACGGTATCACAGCCGTCGCGGCGAGCCTGGTCGACCGTGTTGACGAAGCCTTCGACGTTGACCCGCGCGCCGCGCGTGGGGTCGTCTTCGTGCATCGCATACGAGGAGAGCGCGGCGAGGTGAAAGACCACGTCGACGTCAGTCGGGAGGTCATCCTCGGTGACGCTCGCGTCCACGAACTCGACACCGTCGTCGAGATTCTCGGGCGTCCCGAGATAGCAATCGTCGAGCGCGATGACCTCGTTGTCCGTCGCGAGATGATTGGCGAGATTCGAGCCGATAAATCCTGCACCGCCGGTGACGAGTACGCGTGCGTCGTTCATACCCGGACCACCCAGAGGAGAGACAAAAGTAGTTCTCATTCCTCACGGCGATAGCCGCTCGTCACAGTTGCGTTCGAAGGCAATACCCACCGTCGGACTTAAGGAAGCGACTACCGAACTTGACCTTATGTCATCAATCGAACTCACGCCGAGCCAGAAGACCATCCTGCAGGAACTGGTCAACCTCTACCGCGAAGACGAGACGGCAGTA
This sequence comes from Haloarculaceae archaeon, assembly GCA_036625595.1. Classification (GTDB taxonomy): domain Archaea; phylum Halobacteriota; class Halobacteria; order Halobacteriales; family Haloarculaceae; genus Salinibaculum. Next base: position 62,715 of record JAZKTK010000003.1, read on the forward strand.
AAGGGCGAAGACATCGCAGACCGGGTCAACAGAAACCCGGGGACGATTCGCAACCAGATGCAGAGCCTCAAGGCCCTCCAGTTGGTCGAGGGAGTACCGGGCCCGAAAGGTGGGTACAAGCCGACAGCGACGGCATACGACGCACTCCAGATTCAGGATATGGACCACGCCGCCGACGTGCCGCTCTTTCACAACGGTGACCTCGTCGAAGAGGCAAACGTCGAAGAGATAGACCTCACCAGCGTGCAACACCCCGAAGCCTGCCGCGCCGAAATCAAACTCCGCGGCTCTATCGCGGACTTCCACGAAGGCGACAAGATAACCGTCGGCCCAACACCGCTCTCGAAACTGCAGATTATCGGGACGCTGGAAGGAAAAGACGGGACAGATAATGTACTCATTCTGACCATCGACGACATGCAGGCCCCGGTAGACGAACCCGAGCACTGAATCTGAACTCCATCGAGAGGTATTTCTCGACAGTATTTGCCATCTAGAGGTGCGTGCTAACAGTGGCCGTGAGGCATGGCGATTTCGTAGCCTTTGTATCAGCGGGTCACTGAGGAGGCGATATGACGGAACACGTCGTCGTCCTCGGTTCGGGGTATGCCGGGGCAGGCGCTATCAGGAGCCTCGAATCGGCACTTGACGGGGAAGCAGATGTTACCTGGGTTTCAGAACACGACTACCACCTGGTTCTCCACGAATCCCACCGCTGTATCAAAGACCCGAGCGTTCAGGAGAAGATTACGATTCCTGTCGAAGATATTAAATCACCGTCGACGCGCTTCGTGGAGTCAGCGGTCGTCGACATCGACACCGACGAGCGAACCGTCGAACTCGCTGACGACGACGACGTACGTTACGATTATCTGTTGGTCGGTATCGGTTCCCGGACCGCCTTCTTCGGCATCGACGGCCTCCGTGAGTACTCACATACGCTCAAAGGACTCGACGACGCGCTCGGCATTCACGAGGACATCACCGAACAGGCGCAGGCGGCGACGCCAAGCGACCCCACACAGGTTGTCATCGGTGGCGCGGGCCTCTCCGGTATCCAGACTGCCGGCGAAGTGGCGGAACTCCGCGATGAATACGGCTACCCCATCGATATCCACCTCGTCGAGGGGTTAGACGAGGTGCTCCCCAACAGCGACCCCAGCCTCCAGGGTGCGCTCCGCGACCGACTCGAGGCTCGCGACGTGAACATCATGTGTGGGGAGTTCATCGGCGAGGTCGACGACGAGACCGTCTACATCGGTGAAGATATCGAACTGGACTACGACGTACTCGTCTGGACCGGTGGTATCACCGGTCAGGAAGCCGCCGAGGACTGCAACGTCGAGAAGGACGAACGCTCCCACCGCCTGCACGCTGCACAGGATTTCCAGACCAACGACGAACGCGTCTTCGCGCTCGGTGACTGCGCGCTCGTCGACCAGCCCGGCGAGGACCCCGCACCGCCGACGGCACAGGCTGCCTGGCAGGCCGCCGAAGTCGCCGGCAAGAACATCGCTCGCTCCATCCGCGGCCAGCCACTCCAGAAGTGGAAGTACAAAGACAAAGGAACCGTCGTCTCCGTCGGCGAGTCGGCCGTCGCTCACGACGTGTACGTCGTCCCCTTCGTCGATACCTTCGGTGGCTTTCCCGCAAAGTTCCTCAAGAAAGCCATCGCAACGCGCTGGATAAAGGACGTCGACAGTACCGGCCGGGCGCTGAGTGCCTGGTCGGATATGTAGGCGACTACTTTTTTCGGCTGCGGGTGTCGCACGCGAGCCGAAGGCTCGCGGCGCACCACTTGCCGAAAAAACATAGTGAAAAAGGCTGCTCGCGGACGGTAGTCCGCTCGCAGATGCTAGCTTGGTGCCGACCGTATCTGCACCGCACAGCTGACCTGCCCTTCCCCGTCCTCGTGAGCGAAGCGAACGAGTGGCTCGGAAGAGCTTGCTCTTCCGGTGTAGCGCGCGACTCGCTACCGCAAGTACGCGCGCTCGGCCACAGCCGCCCTATTCCAAACGCTCTTGTCGCTTCTCTCCGACACGTTGTCCGATGGGAACGCTAACAGACGTGGGGCCGGCGGGACTCGTCCCAGCGGCGTGGGCGGTCACCATCGGCGCACACACCTCCTCACTCGTCTCCGACCGGACGCTCCTGATTGCACTCACCGTCATGGACGTTCTTCTGCTCGCGTTTTTGCTGGCCGCGTACGCGGAGATGGACGGTCCGGTTCTGCGCGCGTGGCGGGGCGTCCTCGCTGGCGGCTTCCTCGTCACGCTCGCTGGAACTGTCGGACTGGCACTCGACCCGAATCAGCCGGTATTGCTGGCCGTTTCCCTCTACGGCTGGATGGTCCTGCCGGGGCTCGCGTACGTCCGCACGGGGAGACTGGTCACGCAAACACCTGCTCGCTACGTCTACGTCGCTGCAGCGGGAACGTCGTTGGCTGGCGCGGTGCTGTACGCCGTCGGCCATCTCGGCGGCATCGAAACCGCAGTCACGACAGTCGTCGGCCTCGCCGTCGTCGGTATCGGCCAGACTGCCGGTATCGTCACTGCCGCCGCACAGAACACCTGACCGAGGTCGGGCGACACTGACACCGCCGGGATTGATACGGACGGAACTAGACAGCCCTGCCAACGGATGGCACCAGAAGTCTTCGAAAAGACGTGGGAGCGCATTGCACTGCTTGGGTGCCTGGTGACTGGCGCCGGGTCGATTCCGGTCTGGTTTACACTCCACATCGACGACGGACTCGCCGCGCTGGTCGACCAACCCGAGCGGATAACGCGCGGCGGTATCGAGGGCGATGGGGTCCTGACGCTGACGTTCGCCGCAGTGGTCGTCGTGGCGCTCGTCTTCGCCACCTACCGCACAGACGCTGGGCCGGGCTGGCGGACGAGTACGTTCACACTGCTCAGCGGGCTAGGTGCTTTGATACTCGCCGTCCTCGCCTACCTCGACCTCCAGGCAATCCGTGACCGACTCACTACCTACGAGGCCCAGGGCGGCATCAACGGAACGCTCGCGGAGAGTCTCTCGGTCGACGTTCACATTGCACTCTACACTGTCATGGCTGGAAGCACTCTCATCGTTCTGGCTGGTCTCGCCGGAACGGTACAGGAGATTCGTGCGGAAGATGGCCCCGAAACGGTCCGCGAATCGAATTCTGACGACGGCACCGAGTAGCCCTACAGCCCCAGTCCGGCGTGCCACGCGTCGGCACCGGCTTCGGCAACCCGCTCGTCCATCTCGGCGAGCATCGCGACTGCCTTGCTCGCGGTTCTGGCAGCGCGGCGTTCACCCTCGACGCGGAACTCGCCGGTCGTGCGGTCAGCGTACACCGTACAGACCGCACCGGCACGCAGCCCGTAGATGTTCGCCAGCGTCAGAATGGCGCTGGCTTCCATCTCGAAGTTCAGGACACCAGCGTCTTTCAGCGCCTCGATGTCCCCCTCGCTGCCGCGGGCGCGGAACCCACCGAATCCCTCGCGACTCTGCCCGGCGTAAAAGGAATCCGTCGACGCGGTCAACCCGACATGGTAGTCGTAGCCCAATTCCTCAGCGGCCGCAGCCAGCGCCGCGACGACGGCGTGGTCGGCGACGGCGGGGTAATCCTCTCGGATGTACTCTTTGCTGGTCCCCTCCTGGCGGACGGCCCCGCTCGTGATAATCAGGTCGCCGATGTCCGTCTCCTCCTGTATCGCGCCACATGACCCGACTCTGATGAAGGTGTCCGCGCCGACGCGGGCGAGTTCCTCGACGGCGATTGCCGCGCCGGGCGAGCCAATGCCCGTCGACGTGACAGAGATCGGCGTGTCCTCGACGGTTCCGGTCGCTGTGCGGTACTCGCGGTGGTCCGCGACAACCTCGCTGTCGTCCCACCCGCCCCGTATCTTCTCGACGCGCTCGGGGTCACCCGGCAGGAGGACGCTGTCGGCCACCTCGTCGGCCGTGACTTCGAGATGGTACTGTTCGTCCTCGCGGGGGTCTTCCGCACCGGCCGTGCTGGCCGCGCTGTCCTCGTCGCGGTCGTCGCTCATCGCTCGACACCCAGGTGGTCGGCGGTGATGGTATCTGGGAGCAGGTCTCCGAGGTGGTACGTCCGCACGGTCTCGCCGCCATCGCAGTGGATGGGAAACGCTTCGCCGCAAAACTCCGCGAGCGTCTGGCGACACATCCCGCAGGGTGTGACGCCGTCCTGTTCGCCCGACGAAACGGCGAGTTCGTCGAATTCGCGGTGGCCGGCGGCGACAGCCGTGCCGAGCGCGACCTCCTCGGCGTGGAGGCTGTTGGAGTAGTTCGCGTTCTCGACGTTACAGCCGGTGAAGACGGTGCCGTCGGCGGTTCGAAGGGCTGCGCCGACGGTGTATTCCGAGTATGGGGCGTACGCGTCGGCCCGCGCTTCGCGAGCCGTCTCGACCAGTTCGTGCATAGCCGGAGTGTCGGCCGGGAGGGTCAAATAGCCAGTGTGCACCGGTGACGAGGACCAGACAATCCAAGCACACCCAGCCCTAATTGTGAACTGTGAGCGCGAACCGCCTCGACCGACTGGCCCCGCCCGCCCGGCTAGTCGACTGGTCGATTCTTGCCCTGGTTACGCTGGAGGTCCTCTCCGGACTGGTGAGTCTCACCGCCGGGACCCCCGACTGGGGGTGGCTCTTCATCGTCCACTCTCTCGGCGGGTTTACGCTCGTTGTCATGCTGTTCTGGAAGTTCCGTCGGGTTCGGCCGCGAGTGACCCGACGCTCGCTGTGGGACGGTGGCACGCCGGTTTCGATACTGCTTGGAACGCTCGCGGTTGCCGCGCTCGTGACCGGACTGCTGTGGACGCTGACCGGCACGCTCAGAATCGGACCCTACACGCTCCTGACGGGACACATGCTGCTCGGAGTACTCGTCGTCCCCGTGCTGTTGTGGCACCTCCGTCACCGGTTTCGCCTCCCGCGACGGCGCGACGTGGACGGTCGGCGAGAGGCGCTCCGATACACCGCGCTGGTGGGCGTCGGCGCGCTGACGTGGCGCAGCCAGGAACTCGCCAGCGAGCTGTTCGGATTGGCGGGCGCAGACCGGCGGTTCACCGGCTCCTCGGACGCCGGCGGCGAGGGAAACAGTTTCCCCGTCACCTCGTGGGTCGCCGACGACCCCGACCCGGTCGACACGGCCGGGTGGCAACTCCAGGTGGGTGGACTGGTCGGCGAGGAGCGGGCGTTCGACTACGGCGACCTGACGCCCGGCACTGCAGGGAGCAACGATGTCGCGACTGGCACCGACGAGCGCGCCCTGCTCGACTGCACGAGTGGATGGTACGCCGAGCGCGACTGGCAGGGCGTCCGCGTCGGCGACCTCCTCGCTACGACTGGCACCAGCGACGACGCCCGCTGGGTCCGCTTTCGGTCGGTGACTGGCTACCGATGGAGTCTCCCGCTCGACGAAGCACGGGACGCGTTGCTCGCGACACACGTCGACGGGGAGCAACTCACACACGGTCACGGTGCACCACTTCGGCTGGTCGCACCCGGCAGGCGAGGGTTCCAGTGGGTGAAGTGGGTCGACGAAATCGAGGTGACCCGCGCGCAGGATTTCGGTCAGTGGCTCGCTATCTTCGTCAGCGGGTTCGACTGATTACTGCTCGATGGCGCGTTCGACAATATCGACAACTGTCTCGACCAGCGAATCCACGTCCTCGCTCTCGGCGTAGACGCGGACGTAGGGTTCGGTCCCGCTGGGGCGGACCAGCGTCCACGAGTCGTCAGGGAACGTCAGGCGCACGCCGTACTCCGTCTCGACGCTCGCCTCGGGGAACTGTTCGGGAAGCGTCGTTTCCAGTCGGTCCATCGCTGCGGATTTTCGTTCGTCGGGACAGGAGACGCTCTCTTTCCGGTATGGTCGTTCCGTGACTGGGTCGCAACGTGCAGCCAGTCCGTCGACGGCGACCAGTCGTGCCAGCACGGCCGCGGAGGCGACAGCGTCTATCCACCCACCAAAATCGGGATGGACGTGCTTCCAGGGTTCGGCTGCGAAGGCGACTGCCGTCTCGTCGCCACCGGCGGCGCGAGCACGGGCGATGCCTTCGTGGAGTCCGCCGAGGTGGATGCGTTCCGTCCGTCCGCCAGCGGCACGGACGCGCTCGTCGATGCGCGCGGAGGCGTTGGGTGTCGTCACGACGACGGGGTCGCCGGCATCGCTCTGTCGAGTGTAGTGTTCGGCGAGGATAGCGAGCACAGTGTCCTCGTGGACGATTTCGCCAGCAGCGTCGACGACGACGATTCGGTCGGCGTCACCGTCGTGGCCGATACCAATGTCGGCGTCGCCGTCGGCGACGAACTCGCGGAGGTCCGCGAGGGTCTCGGGCGTCGGTTTGGAATCGCGGGCAGTAAAGTGACCATCGACGTTCGCGTTGAGCGCGACGACATCGACTCCGAGGTCGGTCAGTACTTGCGGTGTCGCGAGACTCGCCATCCCGTTTCCGCAGTCGACTGCGACGGTGAGTGCCGCCGGATCCGCGCCGTGTGACGCCGCAAAGTCGGTGACTGCCGAGCGGTAGTCGGGGAGCGGGTCGGCACGCGCCGTGGTTCCCCAGCGGTCCCACGCGGCCTGTCCCGTATCGTCGGCGACGCGCTGTTCGATTCGTGTTTCGGCGTCGCTGTCGTACTCGCTGCCATCGACGAAGAGTTTGATACCGTTGTCAGCAGGCGGATTGTGGCTGGCAGTCAGCATGACACCGCGGCGGTCCCGAGACGCGTAAGCCAGCGTCGGCGTCGGAACCGTTCCGACGCGTTCGACGTTTGCGCCCGCGGATTCGAGTCCGGCAGTCATCGCAGCGGCGAGTGCCTGGCCGGTCTCTCGGCCGTCCCTGCCGACCACGAACTCGGTGCCGTCCACGCCCGCCGCACGCCCTACTGCGAGCGCAAGCGCGGGCGTCACCTCGGTGACGGGTCCCCTGATACCAGCCGTCCCGAACAGGTCCATATCTGGGATTCAATCTGCCAGCATATATAATACGGGCGACCTCCGAACGCGTCAGGTCTCGGCCTTACCGTCGCCGTCGGCCGTCTCGCCGCTCTCGGACGACTCGTCGTTTCCATCCGTCGTCGTGCCGTCGCCGACAGCTTCCTCAACTTCGTCGAGTTTCTCCTTGACCTCGTCGACTTCCTTCGTCACCGTCTCCTCGACTTCCTTCGCCACGTCTTCGGTCACTGTCTCTTCGACGTTTTTCGCCACGTCTTCGGCAACCGTCTCTGTCACCTCCTCGGTGACCGTTTCTTCGACGCTCTTGGTCACATCTTCAGAGAGGTCCGCTT
>JAZKTK010000038.1:0-23212 GCA_036625595.1 Haloarculaceae archaeon
GGTGATGGACCAGATCATCGCCGAGACGGTCAAGGGCATCTCCGAGACCATCACGCAGCCGTCGCTCATCAACCTCGACTACGCCGACATGACTTCCATCATGAACAAAGGCGGCGTCGCGGTGATGCTCGTCGGCGAGACACAGGACAAGAACAAGACCGAAGAGGTGGTCAAAGACGCGATGAACCACCCACTGCTGGACGTGGACTACCGCGGTGCCAGCGGTGGCCTGGTTCACATCACCGGCGGCCCCGACCTGACACTGTCGGAGGCCGAGGGTATCGCCCAGAATATCACCGACCGACTGGAGGCCGACGCCAACGTCATCTGGGGCGCGCGTATCCAGGAGGAGTACAAGGGCAAGGTCCGCGTCATGGCCATCATGACCGGCGTCCAGAGTGCGCAGGTACTCGGTCCGACGACGCAAAAGCAGGCCAACAAGTCCCGACAGGCCATCGAAGGTGTCGACGACGACACCTCCTTCGACGCAGCGAGTAACTTCCAGCAAGACGGTCGTGAGTTCGGTGAAACCGACGGCGGCCGCGAGGAAGTCGAGAAGAACAACGGTCTTGACGTCGTCCGGACGGACTGACCGCCACAACTCGTCGCTCCGGGTTCGGTCCGGGACGACTTCTTCCGTTCTTTCCGAACCGTTTAGTCTCTACCGCCCCGACTGACCGTATGCGCCAGATAGCGCACCGATTGTTCGCAGTTCTGGTCGCTGTTCTCGCTGCCGGCACGGCCAGCGCCCACCAGGGACATACGACACACAGCAACCAGAGCGACCCGCTCCCGCTCGCGTTGCTCTTTTCGGGTTTGCTCGTGTTCGGAACCGGTCTCTACCTCGCCACGCGTGACGATGTCGGTCGGCTGTACGTCGTCACGGGTATCGGTCTCGGACTCGCTGGCGTGGCCGTTGCACTCGGCCTCTACCTACGCCAGGGCTTCTAAGAGACTACACTTCCGGCACAGGTCCCGCCGTGTCGGGCCACCACATCGCTCACACTCCTGATACTCGTCTCCGTTCTCGCCACGGTGTTCGTCTGCCGCCAGGCCAGCCAGCTCCTCGTAGCCAGCCACTATCGAGTGACGCGTCCCCGGATGGTTCTCTTCGAGTTCGTAGAGCAACTCCTGAATCTCACCCCGGTAAGCTTCCTCTGAATGGGGACACTCAGTGATGTGTGCCGGCAACTCTTTCAGGTGTGCATAGAGTGCAACCTCTTTTTCGGGAACGTCTCTGAGAGGCTTTGCCCGCGGCACGAACGCCTCGCTGTCGCCCCGCGTCGGCCCCACCTCGCTGCCTTCGAACGGGCCGAGACTGGCGTCGAAGTGATTTGCCATCTGCGTGATATCACCCGAGAGAAAATTCATCAACGCTGTCTCGGCCTCATCATCGAGATTGTGACCAGTCAGAAGCTTGTCAGCACCCAGCTCGGTCGCGTACCGGGAGAGTACGTCCCGTCGAAAGACCCCACAGTACGCACAGGCTGACATATCGTGTGGGTCGTCCTCGACGACCTCGTCCATCCGGATGTCGAACTCTTCTTCGTAGGCGACAGTTTCGTGGTGCAGGTCGAGGTCCGCAGTCAACGCTTCGCAGGCTGCCAGACTCTCGTCACGGTACCCCTCGATACCTTCGTGAATGGAGAGTGCGACCAGTTCGACGCGTGGGTCCTTGCCGAAGGTGTCGTCGAGAATCTTCGTGAGGACGACACTGTCTTTCCCTCCGGAGAGCCCGATGACCCACGTCTCGGGATTTTCGGGCGTGGCGCTGTCAGGGAGGAGGTTGTCGTCGCGAATCCGCTTGCGAAGACGTTTCTCGACGGACCGACAGAAGTGTTCCTCGCACATGTGCAGCCCCGAGTAGGCGGCGTGCATGACCGCATCCTCACTGCACTTGTCACACTGCATTACCGGCCCGTTACCGGTGTGCGGGGTTGACCGTTTCGGCTCTGCCCGCAACCGACCGAGTTATGGGCGTCTGTCACAAGTTGTACGATATGTCGAGTCACGGTGTCCGCTCACACACAGACGGTGGTCTTGATTGCGTTCCGTCCGTCACGCTGGAGACGGCTAACGAACTGAGCTGGATGCTCGGCGAGCGAGTGACGACTGATGACCAGTCAACACTGCTCGGCGAGTGGCAATCCGACGACGCCAGACAGTCGATTAGTATCTTCGAGGCGACCGCAGAGACGGCTATTCTCCGGTACCGGTCGCCGGTCGGTCGCGAGCATTACGTCGGGACGACGCTGTCGGACGCCGAGCGTGCGCGTGCTGACCTCGACGCGGCGGCCACGTGGCACCGCTCCGAGAAGTGAAACCGTTTTGCGCGCTGGCACCCAACGACGGATGATGACTGACTGGGCCCGCGACCGCGCGCTCGACCGCGTCGAGGAACTCGTCGACACGATCGAATCCGAGACGATGCCGGTCCCGGTTCGCGAGGTGTGGGTGTTCGGCGACGTGGCGCTCGGCCTCGACCCCGTCGAGCGTATCGACGTTTATCTCACTAAGGACCTGCTCTTTCACGGCGAAGAGGACCGCGAGGCCGACTTTATCGACTCTCACGGTATCGAGGGCGTCGGCAAGACGGTCCGTGCCGAGTGGGCCGACGAGTATCCCGAGTACCTGCGGGCCAATGCGAACGGTCACGCCGCACCCGAGAAGTGTCTCGCCGCCCATCTCGTCGACGAGGACGAGCCGATTCACCTGGAGGTCTGTAACGCCTCCTTCGAGGACAACGTCACCCAGCGGCTGAACGGGGCGATGGCACGCGAGAACTACCGCGAGATTCTCGACCCCCGCGGGACCTGTCTCTGGCTGGAGGGACGACGCTCCGAGGAAGCCGTCGAGAAACTCCGTGCCGGCGAGTACGCGTTCCCGCCGCTGGCTGGCGCACTGGAGATGCTCGGCGTCGAGGAAGACGACGCAAAAACGGCAGCGGACGCCGTCAAGCACTTTCGCGAACAGCAAGACGGTGCCTCCGTCCGCGGCGACGTGGTCTGAGTCCCCGTCTTTGCTGCTGTCGCCGCCGAGTTCCTTACTCGCTGCCGAAAAACGCCACGTGTAACTGCCGACCGGCGTCGGCTTCGACGCCCCCCACAACGTCAGTGCTACCGTCCAGAATCACCGCCGACCCGACGGTCGGTTCTCCGCCAGTGATTTCTCTGAGTTCGTCACCGCTCACGCTGTAGACGACCCGACCGAACCCGGCCTGGCGCATCCCACCAGCGCACATCGGACACGGTTCGGTGCTCGTGTACATCACCGCCTCGGCACGTACAGCGGGGTCGAGTTCGCGGACGGCGCGGTGGGCCAGGTGCAACTCCGGATGTCGGCGGATGTCGTTTTCCGTGACAACGCGGTTCGAGTCTTCCATGATAATTTCGTCGTCACGGACCAGCACGGAGCCAAAGGGCCGGTCGCCACGGTCGACGGCTTCTCGTGCGAGTTCGATGGCTCGACTCATGTGTGAGTCGTGGTCGAAACTGTCGAAGGCAGGCGTGGCCATACTGGAGTGTACGCCGCACAGTAGAAAACGGTCCGGGCTCGATATACCCACCCCCGGACCGACTCAGACGCTCCCGACAGTCACAAAGAAAGGGACGACTTCGCGCTGGCGGTACGCCGTTTCCTGCATCTGCTCGATGACTGTTCGACCCATGGCGCGCCACTCCTGTCTGAGCGCGTCGAACTCCTCGGCCGTCGTCTCGCCGGCGAGCACTGTCTCTCGGTCCTCTGTCAACCCCTCGCCGCTGGCTTTCCGCTGGGCCGCACGCACTGCGTACTCGTCGTACGGCGGTTCGATGGTGCGCTCGTGGTCGTAGCGACGAATCTCGATATCGTCAAGTCCGGCATCGGCAAACACGGTCCGGGCAGCGCCGAGGCTCGCGTCCGTTTCAACTCCCTGCAGATACAGGGCTCGCGCTCGCCGGGCGAGTGGGGCCTCGGCCTCGACCGTCGAGTCGATACGCACGGCGCTGTTGTCCGGTTCGATAGCCGCCACCCGGCCACGTGAGACGCGGGCGAACTCCCGGACTGTCGCCACTGGGTCCGGGAGGTTCACGAGCAACGCCTGGCAGACGACGGCGTCGAAGCTGTCGTCATCGAACGGTAATCGGGTCGCGTCTCCCTGGACGCGTGACCCGGTAACGGTTGCCAGCAATCGCCGGTCTGCGTCGAGAGCGACCACCTCGCCCGGTGTCTCCTCGCGCAGCACGCGAGTGAGTGCACCCGTCCCCGCACCCACGTCGAGGACGCGCGCACAGCTCTCCAGGTCGAGTGGAGAGAGTGCCTCGCGAGACTCTTCCCACATTCCCTCGCGTGTCGTCTGTAGATACTCGGCGCTGAACTCTCGCACGCGAGTCGGTAGTTCGGACGACGACAAAAAGGCTGGTTTCGCTATGCTCGCAGCTCTGCAACGCGCTCGATGTTCCAGGCGAAGCTCTTTCCGTTCTCCGTCGGCGTCTCCAGCACGAGCGGCACGTCCCGAATTGCCTCGTGGTTGACGAACGCTCGCATGCCTGCCTCGCCGATGCGCCCCTCGCCGATGTGGGCGTGTTCGTCTTTGTTGGTGCCACACTCGTGTTTGGAGTCGTTGAGGTGGACGCAGGCAAGATGCTCCAGTCCGACGATATCGTCGAATTCGCCGATGGTCCCCGCGACGCCGTCAGCCGTCGAGAGGTCGTAGCCCGCGGCAAAGGCGTGAGCGGTGTCGAGGCAGACATCGAGGTCCTGCTCGCTGCGGTCAAGCACCGCGGCCAGATGCTCGAAGTCGCCACCGAGTTTAGTTCCGCTCCCGGCATCCGATTCGACGAGGACGGTCACACCATCCGGGATGTCGAGTGCGTCGAGTGCGCTGGCGGCGTTGTCCAGTCCCTGTTCGGTACCAGCGCCCGTGTGCGCACCGAGATGAACGTTGACGTACTCGATATCGAGGCGGTCTGCGGCGTCGACTTCTTTCTGCATCGAGTCGATGGACTTCTCGCGGAGGTCGTCTTTGGGCGTACAGAGGTTGACGAGATACGACGAGTGGATAACCCACGGACGGATGTCGCTTTCGGTGCTCTCGTTGCGGAACTGCATCGCGTTCTCGTCGTCGATGTTGGGGTCCTGCCAGACTTGTGGGGAGTGTGAGAAAATCTGACCGCAGTTCCCGCTGTACTCGCGTTGCTCCTCGACAGCGTTGTGAACGCCGCCGGCAATCGAAGTGTGTGCGCCGACTCGGAGTGTCATTGTTCGGTGGTCGGTCCACGCCTGCTTAGAAATGTCGTTGTCAACCGGTCACGCCGTCGGCGGCTCTTCTCGCTTGACGGTCCAGTCGTCGTTCGCGTACTTTACTTTTGCACGCGTGCCTGCCCGGTCGAGTTCGTCGTCTGAAAAAGTGCCTTCGTGGGCACCGAACCGCCCTCCGAGGGTCGTTTCGAGCGTTTCTACTGCAGTCTCCCGGGTGATGCCCGCCTGGTCGCGAACCGACGTGACTCGGTCGCGGAACGTGTCGACGGCCGGTGGGTCGGTGAACGTACTGAGGTGCCGTTCCGGCGTCCGCGAGAAGGTAATCGAGCCGTGCTGGATGACCGCGTCGCGCTGGCGATACTGGGCGTTCCCACTAATCTTGCGGCCGTTTCCGGCGAGTACGTCGTGTGCGGGGTGGAGCTTCCGGAGATAGCAGGCGGGTTCGTGGATGGCCGGTCGTTCGTCCTCGGCGAAGTACGCGTCGACGCCCATCCGGTCGAACGCCTCGATGAGTGGCTGACAGAGCAACTCGTACGAGTCCATCAGATTCCCCGGTAGCTCGTCGGCCGGTGCGACAATCGAGTAAGAGATGTCGCCGACAGCGTCGTGATAGATTGCACCGCCACCGGTCGGGCGACGTGTGACTGTGATGCCTTCCCGCTCGCAGAAGTCCCAGTCGATAGTTTCCGGGTCCTGGTGGTAGCCAAGCGAGAGCGTGCTCGGTTCCCAGCTGTAGACGCGTACGGTCCGGACACCGTCTGTGGCTGCCGTTTCGGCAGCGATCTCGTCCAGCGCCATATTGAGTGGCCCGGGCCGCGATGTCTCGCGTATCAGCCGCCACTCCCTGTCTGCCAGGTCTGTCATGCCCGCCGGTAGGTCTGCCGCAGGGAAAGCGATTGTGTCCGTTCCCTTGTGGGTATCCGATAGACGCAACTGTCTGGCACTCCCCACGCCGGATATGGCCGAGTTCAACTACGAGACGGAGATAGACGTTCGGTTCAGGGACTGCGATATGATGGGCCACGTCAACAACGCCGTGTACGCCACGTATCTGGAGCAGGCCCGCGTCGAGTACATCGAGGACGTGGTTCAGGAGCCGCTGATGGAGACGGGAGGTGTCGTCGCGAACCTCAATTTGGACTTCGAGCAGCCAATCGACTACGGGGACAGCGTGACTGTCGCCGTACGGGCTGGCGAACTCGGCACGTCTTCGATTCCGCTGGAGTACGAGATTCGTGTCGATGGCGAGGTGGCCGCAACGGGCGAGACGCTGATGGTCACGTTCGACCAGGAAGCAGGGAAACCGACGCCGATGCCGGAGCCGTGGCGCGAGCGAATCGAGGCACACGAGGACCGATAATCCCGTCCGGCCTGGTGGGTTCACACTGGTACGCTCGCCTTTTTTACGCTTGCCTGTCTCTGGTCGCGTATGCCCACCGGCGTACTCGTTCCGGAACACCACGACGATGTGACGGCTTTCGCCGAGCGCGCGGAGCGACTCGGCTACGACTCCCTCTGGATGCCCGAACTCTGGGGACGGGATGCCTTCGTCTCGCTCACTCGGGCCGCGTCCGTTACCAGCGACCTGACGCTCGGTACTGCTATCGTCAACGCCTACGGCCGGTCACCGGCCACGCTCGCTCAGGCCGCCGCGACGCTGGCCGACGCCGCAGATGCCCCGGTCCGTCTCGGCATCGGAACGAGCACACAGAAAGTCATCGAGGACCTCCACGGGATGGCCTTCGACAACCCTCCGCGGCGACTCCACGAGACGGTCGAACTGACGAAACAGTTCCTCGCTACCGACGGGAGAGTCACCTACCAGGGGAAGACGTTCGACGTCGCGGATTTCCCGTCACTGGACGCCGACGTGCCGGTTTACGCGGCGGCACTGGGTCCGTCAAATCGCCGCGCGACCGGTCGTACGGCCGACGGATGGCTCCCGCACAACATCCCCTTTGGACGACTCGACGAGGCCTTCGAGACGATTGCCGAGACGGCTCGGGAGACGGGGCGTGACCCCGACGCTATCGATGTTGCACCGTACGTTCCGGCAGCGGTCAGCGACGACCCCGAGGAAGCGATGCGGGCAGTTCGGGGGCATCTCGCCTATTACGTCGGGAGCGGCGAAGGCTACCGGAAAGCGGTCGCGGGGTCCTTTCCGGATGCTGCCGATGCTGTGGCAGAGGCGTGGCGGGCGGGCGACCGCGAGACGGCCCGTGAGTCCGTCACCGACGGGATGGTCGAACAGCTGGCCGTCGCGGGCGCGCCCGCGGACGCACGCGAACAGTTCGAGCGTGTAGCCGCATACGATACCATCGACCAGCCGCTGCTCGTGATTCCCGACGGGACGCCGGCACCCGTCGTCGACCAGACGGTCGAAGCACTAGCGCCGGCCAAGCGGTAACGAGACGGACAAGCGCACGCCTCAAGTCTCTCCAGCCCTACCCACAGCTAATGAGCGACAGCGGCGGCCCTCTCTCGCCCGACCGACCGGACGTGGACCGCGACTTCCGTGTGGATGCCCCCTTCGAGCCGGCGGGCGACCAGCCCGAGGCCATCGAGAAACTGGCTGCGGGCTTCCAGCAGGGGATGGACAAACAGACGCTGCTGGGCGTTACCGGCTCCGGGAAGACCAACACCGTCTCCTGGGTCGTCGAGGAGATTCAGAAACCGACGCTGGTCATCGCACACAACAAAACGCTCGCCGCCCAACTCTACGAGGAGTTTCGCGAACTCTTTCCGGACAACGCCGTCGAATACTTCGTCTCCTACTACGACTACTACCAGCCCGAAGCCTACGTCGAACAGACTGACACCTACATCGACAAGGACGCCTCCATCAACGACGAAATCGACCGGTTGCGCCACTCTGCGACCCGGTCGCTGCTGACTCGAGACGACGTTATCGTCGTCGCCTCGGTGTCGGCGATTTACGGACTGGGTGACCCGCGCAACTACGTCGACATGTCCCTGCGTATCGAGCAGGGTCAGACCATCGACCGGGACGAACTGCTGGGTCGGCTGGTCGACCTCAATTACGAGCGCAACGACGTGGACTTTACGCAGGGTACTTTTCGCGTGCGCGGGGACACGGTCGAAATCTATCCGATGTACGGTCGCTACGCCCTTCGCGTGGAGTTCTGGGGTGACGAAATCGACCGCATTCGGAAGCTGGACCCGCTCGACGGCGATGTCAAAAGCGAGGAACCCGCGGCGCTCGTCCACCCCGCAGAGCACTACTCGATTCCCGAACAGCGCCTCGAACGAGCGATGGACGAGATTCGTGAGTTGCTCAACGACCGCATCCGCTACTTCGAACGGCAGGGCGATATGGTCGCCGCCCAGCGCATCGAGGAGCGCACGACCTTCGACCTGGAGATGATGGAGGAAACCGGGTACTGTTCGGGCATCGAGAACTACTCGGTCCACCTCTCGGACCGCGAATCCGGCGAGGCTCCCTACACGCTACTCGACTACTTCCCCGACGATTTTCTTACTGTGGTCGACGAATCTCACCAGACCATCCCCCAGATTCGCGGGCAGTTCGCCGGTGACAAGAGCAGGAAAGAGAGCCTCGTCGAGAACGGGTTCCGACTGCCGACGGCTTTCGACAACCGTCCGCTGACCTTCGAGGAGTTCGAGGAAAAGACCGACCAGACGCTCTACGTCTCTGCGACGCCCAGCGACTACGAGCGTGAGACCAGCGACCAGGTGGTCGAACAGATTGTGCGCCCGACCTACCTCGTCGACCCCGCAATCGAGGTGGCAGACGCCGAGAGTCAGATCGAGACCCTCATCGAGCGCCTGCAGTCGCTCCCCGACGACGAGCGCGCACTCGTGACGACGCTCACGAAACGGATGGCCGAAGACCTCACCGAGTATCTCGAAGAGGCCGGCCTGGACGTGGCCTACATGCACGACGAAACCGATACACTCGAACGCCACGAACTCATCCGTTCGCTTCGCCTGGGTGAAATTGATACCCTCGTGGGTATCAACCTGCTCCGGGAGGGGCTGGACATTCCGGAGGTGTCGCTGGTGGCGATTCTCGATGCCGACCAGGAGGGATTCCTGCGGTCGGAGACGACGCTCGTCCAGACGATGGGTCGGGCCGCCCGCAACGTCAACGGGACCGTCGTCCTCTACGCCGACGAGCCGAGTTCGGCGATGCAGGCGGCAATCGAGGAGACTCAGCGCCGTCGTCGCATCCAGCAGACGTACAACGAGGAACACGGTCACGAACCCACGACAATCGAGAAGGCAGTCGGCGAGACGAACTTGCCAGGGAGCAAGACCGACACCGGTGGTGCGTCGGATTTTGCGCCCGACGACGAGGAAGACGCGGCACGCGTCATCGAGGAACTGGAGACGCGGATGCAGGAGGCTGCTGATAATCTGGAGTTCGAACTCGCTGCCGACATCCGCGACAGACTCCGAGAGGTTCGAGAGGAGTACGACCTGCAGACGGCTGACGACACCGACGGCGTTCCCGCACCGGGTCCAGAGGAGTTCTAACCGGGGACTCCGGTACCGTCGGCGTCACAGCGTTTTACAAACCCTGTGAACTCTTATCGAGCGAGTCCCAGCGACCCAGTATGGGGCCAGGAGCAGACACAGCGGCGATGAACGACGCCGACAGGGATATTTCCGACGAGACGGTGACTGTCGACGGCAACCGAATTCACTACGTGACAGGTGGAACCGGTGGGCCGCCGCTCGTCTTGCTTCACGGGGGGATTATCGACGCCGCGCACATCTCCTGGGGTGAACTGCTCGGCCCACTGGCCGAACAGGCGCGCATCTACGCGCTGGACCTGCCGGGCTACGGGACGAGCGAGCTGCCCGACGGTCCCCTCTCGATGGAAACACACGTCGACGCAGTCTCGTCGTTCATCGACGAACTCGGTATCGAGGGCCCAGTGGTTGCTGGCACCTCGATGGGGGGCGGCATCGCAATCGGTCTGGCGCTTTCTCATCCCGACCGTGTCTCTCAGGTCGTCGCACTGGAAGCGTTCGCACTCGGCAGTGAACTTCCCAACGGAGTGCTGACCTGGCTCCTGGCGAAGATTCAGGTGACAAATTATATCTCGGTCGCGCTGATGCGACGGAGTCGCGGTTTCGTCGAACGCTCGCTCGATAGTCTTACCGCCGACACCAATACGCTCTCCGAAGCGACGGTTGACCGAGTGGTCGCGGAGGTCAAACGCCCCGGTGCCGGCGCAGCGTTCCGGAAGTTCCGCGCTGCCGAAGTCACTCGGCATGGCTACCGAACTGACTACTCCGAGCAAGTTTCGGAGTTGACCGTCCCTGTCCGATACGTCCACGGTGCCAAAGACGACCTGTTACCACCCCGCTGGTCCGAACGCGCGGCTGAACGCACACCCGAGAGTGACCTCTACATTCTGGAGGACTGTGGCCATCTCGCTCCGCTGGAACAGACTGACCGGGTCGCCGACCTCATCTGTGACGTTCTCTGAACTCTCTAAACTGCTCTATTTGTGTCTTGCTCTCGCTGTCGGAGCTTGCAGCCGACTACTGGATTTGATATAGTGGCATATGATATATACCTCCGTCAATGGCCCGTCTCTGCTGACAGTCTCTCGTCGAGAACCGTGACACGGTGCGTCCCCGGTTGATGGTGCGAAAGTCTCGGGAGATGTTCCGGGGCTCGAAGGCGCTGTCCGTCGGGCGTTCCCACAGTCGTACAGCGGACGCAACGGCTTCAGCGGTGGTACCTGCATTAGCAAGTCTCGTTCTGTTCGGATGGCCCCCGTCGCGGCGAGACTAGTCACCAGACAGTCGCACTGAATCGGTCGCCCGAATCGGGACTGGCTCTCGAGAGCCGAGACTGGTGGCTGTCAGCTCGCTATCTGTGGCACCTTCGGCCGACAAAATCAATCTGTGCTGACAGTCCGGAGTTTGAGCTATCGTCGCGGGTGAACGTCAGTCTCCACTCGACCGAGTACAGTCACTCGGTCAGTGCGTAATCCGTTTCAACATCTCCTGTAGCAGTCAGGCACTTTCGTCCACGCGCCACAGTCAGTCTGTGGCTCTACGAGAACTGGGGGGTAACAGCGATGTTTCCGAAAGTGGTCACAGCTTCCAGTGCATTCCCTTTGCTCGTGGTGTCGTCGACTACAGTCATTCAATTTCCGCGATCGTACAGAATAAACTGTATACCACTATATTGAATCCGGCAAGTGGTGATACAGCGTTTTATTACCCGCTGACCAGAACTCAGCACGTACTACTATCCAATCAGTCGACTTATCAAGCTACTTCACTATCTTTTGAGTGACAGTGACTGAAGCCCTGTACGAATCAATTGTTGAGGAGAGCAACGATGGTATATTCGTCGCTCAGGGTGGTGACATCATCTATGCCAATGAGAAGCTACAGGAACTAACAGGATATTCGAATACAGAGCTTGTGGGGAGTCCCAAGACTCGAATCGTCGCACCTGCTCACAGCGAACTCGTCAAAAGCCATCATTGGGCGCGGATGGAAGGGGAGGCTGTCCCAAATCAGTTCGAAATTGACCTCCAAACTAGCGCTGGAGAGCGCGTTCCGGTCGAACTATCAGTCAGTCGAATAACGAACGGGGGTGAACCGGCATCGGTGTCGTTTTGCCGTAATCTCTCGGAACAAAAAGAGCGGGAGCGGACGCTGGAAGGAATAGTCAGCAAAGCTGATAATATAGTCGAAGCGACCTCGACAGAGGAGATTGGGCAGGTCGCCGTCGATATTGCCCGCGACGTGCTCGGCGCCCCACTGGCTGGAATGCACTTGTTGTCCGATGATAGTCAGTGTCTCGAAATGGTCGCGGCCATCGACGAGGTTCGAGCGGAATTTGGCGTCCCACCGACATATAAAAAGACTGCAGAAGATACGCCGAGCGCAGTCGTTTGGGAAGCGTTTGAGAGTACCGAACCGGTGTACATCGACGACGCCCGAGAGTATGCGACACTGGCAGAGGAAACGCCAGCCAGGTCTGCAATCGTTCAGCCACTTGGCGACCACGGTGTGTTCATTATCTCGGCTACTGAACCCCAAACGTTCGATCAGACAGACCGAAATCTCGTTGAACTCCTGACGCAGATACTCACAGCCACTCTCGACCGACAGAAACGCGAACGGGAACTCGAACAGAGCAGAAAACGAATACAGGGACTGTTCGATGAATCGCCGGACATGGTCAACGTTCACGATTCAAGCGGAGTAATTGTCGATTCAAATCCGCAACTCAGTGAGAAACTCGGTTACACGACTGACGAACTCGTCGGAAAACACATCTGGGAGATCGACCAACTCGCGGACCCAACCGAGACGAGAGAAGTGCTGGCCGATATCGAGACTGGAGAGCGCTTCCGAGTCGAAGGCCGGTATCAATGCAAAGACGGCTCGACTATTCCCGTAGAGATTCAAATCCGGCGTCTTGCACTCTCTGACGGTGACGAATTTCTGGTTAGCAGTCGTGACATCACCGAACGCAAGGAGCGGGAACAACAGATTCAAACGCTTACAGAGCGCCTCGAACTCGCGGTCGAGGGAGCGAATCTTGGTGTCTGGGACTGGGACATGACTACCGACGAAGTGGAATTCAACGACCAGTGGGCAAACATGCTTGGCCACTCGTTGGCAGACATCGAGCCACACCTCGATGCGTGGGAGAACCGCGTCCACCCCGGTGATCTTGACGAAGTCGAGGCCGCCCTTGATGCACACATCGAGGGCGAGACTACGTATTATGAGAGTGAATACCGGATGAAGACAGCTGATGGCGACTGGAAGTGGGTTCGGGACATCGGCAAGATTGCCGAACGAGACGAGGACGGTGAACCGGTTCGGGCTGTGGGAATCCACCTCGACATTGATGACCGAAAGAGCTACGAGCAGACCCTCAAGGAGGAGCGTGACATGTTCACGCAAGGGCCAGCTGTCGTATTCAACTGGCGGGATACCGACGAATGGCCCGTTGAGTACGTCTCCGACAACGTCACCGATGTGTTTGGCTACACGCCCGAGGAACTCGAATCAGGCGAAATCTCCTATATAGATATCATCCACGAAGAGGACCGCGAACGGGTTACCGAAAAAGTAGCTACCAACAGCGATGAGGGGATCGAGCGGTTCAGTCACGACCCATACCGCATTGTCACTGCCGAGGGGGAGATTCGGTGGGTGCTAGACCATACGAAAAATGTCTGGGACGACGGCGACATCACCCATCGTCTCGGCTATCTTGTCGATATCACCGAACGCAAGGAGCGGGAACAAGAGCTTGAATGGCACGAGATGCTCATCAAAGAGTCGATAGATGTCCCGACGGTGATTGATGCTACTGGGACGATAACCTACATCAGTCCCTCTGTCCGACGAGTTCTGGGATATGAGCCAGACGAACTACTCGGGAAACGCGGGTTCGAATTCCAGCACCCGGACGACCGTGAGGATGTCGCCAACGCGATTGAAACGCTCCAGTCCAGTCCAGACTCGCCACAGACTGTCCAAGTGCGGTTTCGACGGGCCGATGGATCATGGTGCTGGATTGAATCGCGAATGCAGAACTTCCTCGATCACGAGCGTATCGGTGGAATAATTGTCAATAGTAGGGAGATTACAGAGCGAAAAGAATACGAGCAGGAACTGGAGTCCCAGCGTGACAATCTCGAAATCCTCAACCAGGTCGTCCGCCACGATATCCGAAACGATCTTCAGATCGTCTCAGCGTACGCAGAAAAGTGTCAGAATTACGTTGGTGAAGACGGCGAAGAGTACCTCACGAAGGTACTCGAGGCGTCTCGGGACGCTGTCAATATAACCGAGACGGCACGGGATATCACAGAGACGATGCTCCAATCTAGTACTGACCTCGATCTAGTCAACCTTCGATACGTCCTCGACAGAGAAGTTGACGACGTTCGGTCGAACTACGAACAGGGACTCATTACAGTCGAGGGATCGATCCCTGATGTCAAAATCCGCGCCGACGACATGCTGGAGTCGGTATTCCGGAACCTGTTAGGTAATGCCATCCAGCACAACGACAAAGAGATTCCGGAGGTGACGGTGTCAGCAACGGCAGAGGACGATACTGTCGTGATAGAAGTCGCTGACAATGGTCCTGGTATCCCAGATGATCGAAAAGAAAAAATCTTCGAAGAGAGCGAACAGGGACTGGACAGTCAGGGGTCCGGTCTCGGACTGTATCTCGTCGAGACGCTAATCGAGCGATACAATGGTGATATCCGTGTTGCGGACAACGAGCCCGACGGCGCTGTATTTATCACGACGCTGCCAATCGCCGAGTGACGACGCTGTCTGCGTTCTTGCTCTCCCTTGCTGGTCACTACACGTCTTGGAATCAATCGGAGCCGACTCTGTCAGTTACAACCCATCTCTTCGAAACTGCACCGTGGAGTTCGAATCTCGCCGGGAGGCCGCAGCCTGGAGCTGATATATTTCGACCCCTCTGATTCGAAGACAACCTCACATGAATAGTTGATAGACCGTCGCCCGTCGCCTCCACCCGGCAAAGACCGTGTTTTGCAGGCAGTACCACCTAGAGCTGGTTATCGAGAGTTGCAGCAGTTGCCGGCCCGATTCCCTCGACAGCTTCGAGTTCCTCGCGAGAGGCGTTGCGGACGCCGTCGACGGAGCCAAACCGGCGCAGCAGTCGGCGACGAGTCGCTGGACCGACACCGTCGATTCCGTCCAGCGGTGTCGATACCTCGTCACGGACCGTCTCGTGGTACTGGACCGCAAAGCGGTGGGCCTCGTCGCGCACGCGCTGGAGAAGGTGCAGGTGGGCGGCGTCGTCGGGCCAGCTGAACTGGCCATCGGCGGTGACGACCCGCTCTTCTGCCTTGGCCAGCGCAATCGCTGGCACGTTCCACCCTTCAGCGTCGAGTGCGTCCTGTGCCGCCTGTCGCTGGCCCTCGCCGCCGTCTATCAACAGCAAATCGGGGTCCGGTCGGTCGTCTTCACCGTCGAGTGCACGGCGTGCTCGCCAGCCGACGAGTGCGTGCATGCTCGCGTAATCGTCGTTCTGGTCGTCGAGTTTCTTCCGGCGGTAGTCGGCCTTCGCCGGGTCGCCGTCAACGAACGTGACGTTGCTGCCGACGACGGCCTTGCCCTGGGCATGGCTCACGTCGAACCCTTCGATGCGGCGGGCGCTGTCGATGCCGAGTGCGTCAGCTAGCGCTCGCGTGCCGTCGGGCTGGCGCTCGTCGCGGCGGGCGTTTTTCATCGCCAGGTCGACCAGCGTCGCTTCGCGGCCCGCACCCGGTACCCGGAGGTCGACGCCAGCACTTGCCAGCCAGTCGTCGACGCCCTCGCCAGCGGGCCGTTCGGGGCACAGTACTGCATCGGGCAACTCGCGTTCGGCGTAGTACTGCGTGATGAAGGCACCGAGTACCGTGGCCGGGTCGTCGGTGCCGTCCGGTGCGTCGAGTTCGTGGCGCTCTCGCTCGACGAGCTTGCCGCCGTCGGCGTGGAGTCGGGCCACTGTCGCTGATTTTCCCTCGAGGGAAATA
Source organism: Haloarculaceae archaeon (assembly GCA_036625595.1). GTDB lineage: Archaea > Halobacteriota > Halobacteria > Halobacteriales > Haloarculaceae > Salinibaculum. Next base: position 15,777 of record JAZKTK010000038.1, read on the forward strand.
CCGAGTACGTCGACCGCATGCCCGCTGCTGTCGTGGTCTGTGACTGCCTCGCCGCCGCTGCCGTGGAACGATTCGACGGCGTCGAGACGGTCGCGGAGATTCGCCGCCCGCTCGAAGTTCTGTGCCTGAGCAGCGTCTTCCATTCCCCGCCGAAGCGGGTCTGCCAGAATGCCAGTCTCACCGCCGAAAAATCGCTCGACGGCAGTCACGTCCTCGCTGTAGGACTCTCGATCGATTTCGTCGGTGCAGGGCGCCGTACAGAGGCCGATATCGTAGTCGATGCAGGGTCGGTCGCGGTTGGCGTATTTGTGGTCGGAACATCCCCGAAGCCCGTAGGTTTCCCGGAGTGCCTTCACGACCGTCTCGACGACTCCTTTGTCGGTGAAGGGGCCGAAGACCGTCGCTCCCTCTCCGGGGTCTCTGGTAATCTCGATACGCGGGAACGGGTGTGCGGTGAGCTGGACGAGCGGGTAGGACTTGTCGTCTTTCAGACGGACGTTGTATCGGGGCCGGTGACGCTTGATGAGGTTTGCCTCCAGCAAGAGTGCCTGTGTCTCGGTGTCGGTGACCGCAACGTCGATGTCGTCGGCCCGGGCGACCATCTGTCGGATGCGCTCGCTTCTCGGTCCGCTTACGGCTTCGCTGTTCGCGCGGCTCGAGGCGGCATCGCCGCCTCGGTGGTCGGTGTAGGACCCCACACGGTCCCGCAGGTCGACTGCCTTTCCGACGTAGAGGACGCGTTCGTCGTTACCCTCGTGGGAGAGAAACTGGTAGACGCCCGGCTCGCTGGGGAGGTCACCGACAGTTTCACGGAGGACAGCGGCGTCCATCGGCGTCGTCTCGGGGCTCTGTCCGTATGAGATTCACGACTCGCCGAGTGGGTTCTGTGCCGTTTCGGTAGCACTATTTCCACCGGGATTTCCGGGTGCGACGAGTCGCTCCAGACGCTCGGCGTAGTCGCCAGCGTGCTCGCTCGGTCGCGGGACGTGGATATCGTCGCCGCCGGCCACTTCGATGACGAGCGTTCGGTCGCGGGTGAACCAGTAGACACCGAGGAAGACGACTCCGAGAAAGAGCGCGAGCGCGCCGAAAACGCGCATCAGGTAGTCGAGTTGCGAAATGAGACCCAGAAACCGCTGGAGTGTACCCATGATACCGCCGATACCGAGTTCCCGTGTCGACTGGCCTCTCAGGTCGATATCGCCGACGAGACTTCCGAAGTCGACGACCAGTCCGGCACCGACGAGGACGATGCCGACGATGAGCGCTCTCACTCCCCGTTCGAGCAGGCTACCGTCAGACTGGGCTCCCGCCGAGACGCCTTCGACGTTCGGCCGGTCGACCTGCTGGAAGGTTGCACCGTCGCTCTCCGGGTCGAAGGCGAGCACGCGGTGGCTGGTGACGACGATGCTGACCGAGTCGAAGTCGACCGATTCGACGACTGACTCGCCGCTGTACAGCAGGTCGTCGACCCGGTTGCGCCACCCCGACATATTCGCCCGTATGCCGTCGTCCTATTTCAAATCACGGTGTGTGATTCGCTCGCACTACGGTCCGTACTCGGTGGATACAACACACCTGCCGGCGAAGTGAGGGCATGGCCGAGGAACGCGTCTGGCTGGTCGACCGCACGTACAACGACAAGGGGATGATAGAACTGGTGTACGCGACGCCCGACGGCAAACGGTACTTGCACAAGCAACTCTCCGAGCAGATGCTGATGACGAAAAGCGTCACTGCGGGACTGGACGTAGACGAGGAGCGTCTGGAACCAACTGACGATGCAAACGTCGAGCGGTATGGGGCCGAAGCGACCCGGATGGCCGAGGACCACGCGCTCGACGACGAAATCTAGTACATAACTCTTTCTCAGAGTTACAGGTGCGGTAAGTGGGCTGTTACTTATTAGCGCTGTGCAGTCGATTGAATCGGTATGACAGCAATCGAACTCCGTGGGTTGACCAAACACTACGGTGACGTGACGGCACTGGAGGAGGTCGACCTCAGCGTCGAAGAGGGGGAGATATTCGGCTTTCTCGGTCCCAACGGGGCCGGAAAGTCGACGACGATAGACATCTTGCTGGATTTCGTTCGGCCGACGAGCGGCGAGGCGTCGGTTCTCGGGATGAACGCACAGGCGGAGACCCTGGCTGTGCGCCGTCGGACTGGCGTGTTGCCCGACGGCTTTCACATCTACGACCGCCTGACCGGCCGCCAGCATATCGACTTCGTCGTCGAATCGAAGGGCGCAGACGACGACCCGATGGCGGTGCTCGAACGGGTCGGCATCGCGGACGCCGCCGACCGCTCGGCCGGTGGGTACTCGAAGGGGATGACACAGCGTCTCGCGCTCGGAATGGCACTGGTCGGTGACCCGGACCTGCTCATCCTCGACGAACCGTCGACCGGACTGGACCCCGCTGGTGCGCGGGAAATACGGGATATCGTCCGCGAGGAGAGCAATCGAGGGACGACGATATTCTTCTCCTCGCACGTTCTCAGTCAGGTCGAGGCAGTCTGTGACCGCGTCGGCATCCTCCGGGCTGGCGAACTCATCGCCGTCGACACCGTCGACGGACTCCGCGACGCTGCCGGGACTGAAGCTCGACTCCGAATTACCGTCGACGGTATCGACGACGACGCGCTCGACGCTGTCCGAGGTCTCGATGGCGTTTCGACTGTTTCACTGGACGGCGAGACGTTGACCGTCGGTGTCGGGGACGGCTCGAAGACGGCTGTCCTGAACGCACTCGAAGCAGCGGATGTGACGGTTCGAGACTTCGAGACGACAGAATCCTCGCTCGAAGAGCTCTTCATCTCCTACACGGAGGGTGACCAATGAGCTGGGCTGTCATCGCGAAGAAGGACTTTCAGGATGCTATCCGCTCTCGTGCACTGTGGGGTCTCTCCGCGCTGTTTCTGGTGCTGGTCGGGCTCTTCGCAGTTGTGTACGCAACTGTCGACGTTGTCTCGGGCGGTGACCCGTCGGCGCTCGGACTCATCTTCTTCGTCGCTGGCGCTATCGGAACGTTCGTCTCGGTGGCTGCTATTGTCACCTGCTACAAATCCCTCGCCGGCGAGCGCGAGTCCGGGAGTATGAAACTCATGCTCTCGCTGCCCCACACTCGCTGGGACGTGGTCCTCGGGAAACTCGTCGGTCGGACAGCCGTCCTCGCAGTCCCAATCGTCATCGCGCTGGTTGTCGGGACCGTCCTCGGGATGGGATTGTTAGGCGATATTGCACCGGTCGCGACCGTCTTGCTCGGAATCGTCGGTATTCTCTTTGCGCTGACCTACGCGGGGATTATGGTCGGTCTCTCTGCGACTACCGGGTCGACTTCGCGGGCTGCTGCATTCGCCATCGGCTTCCTGCTGGTCTTTGAGTTCCTCTGGGATGTGGTCGTGCTGGGGCTCGTTTTTGTCACCAACGGCTTCGCACTCCCAACCGGGGGCTTCCCCGAGTGGGTCTTCCCCGTCAGTCAGGTCGCGCCATCGAACGCGTTCGTTACGACGCTCTCGGCGGTCATTCCCGACTCACCGGCCGCTGCCGCTGGGCAAGGGCCTGACGCCGCACAGGTCGACGCGTTCTTTGGCACGCCGTGGGTCGGCGTCGTCGTGCTCGCGCTCTGGACTGTCGTCCCAATCGTACTGGGATACTGGCAGTTTCAGTCGACAGACCTCTGAGTTGCCTCAGGGTTCGACTCCCCGTTCTGCCAGCAGGTCCAGAAATTCCGCTTCAGAGAGAATCGGAACATCGTTGTCGTCTGCGTCCGCTTGCTTGCTCTGTCCCGGATTGTCGCCGACGACCAGGTAGTCCGTGTTTCCCGACACGCTACTGGTCGCCGACCCGCCGTGGCGCTCGACGAGGGTCTGTGCCTCGCTGCGGGTGAACTGGTCGAGCGCGCCAGTGAACACGAACGTGAGGCCGTCGAGTTCTTCGCCACCGCTGGTTTCGGCTTCCTGGGGCGTGACGTATTCCAGCAGCGCCTCGATTGCCTCGCGATTCCGTTCGCTCTCGAAGAAGCCGCGAATCTCCGACGCCACTTTCGGCCCGATGTCGTCAACCTCGCGAAGGTCCTCCTCGCTTGCGTCCTCGACGGCCTCGAAGGTACCAAACGCCTGGGCGAGCGAGCGGGCGGTCGTATCGCCGACTTCGGGGATGCCGAGCCCGGTCAGGAAATCCGCGAGCGGCGGCGCTGTCGTCGCGTCGATTTCGGCGACGAGATTCTCGGCGCTGGTCTGTCCCCACCCGTCCAGTGCTCTGAGTTCCTCGACGGTGAGTTCGTAGAGGTCCGACAGCGAGTCGACCAGGTCGGCATCGACCAACTGTTCGACGCTCTTCTCGCCGAGTCCCTCGATGTCGAGTGCGTCGCGACTGGCGTAGTGCTGGATGGCCTGTTCCAGTTGTGCGGGGCAGGCGAGGCCACCGGTACAGAACGCGAGCGGCCCGTCCCGTTCGACGGGGCTCTCACAGACCGGGCAGGTGTCCGGAAAGTCGAAGTGGGCCTCGCCGTGGTCTGCGACGACTTCGGCGACATCCGGAATCACGTCACCAGCTCGTTTCACCCGCACTTCGTCGCCGACGGCCACGCCCAGCCGGGCGATTTCCTCGGGGTTGTGAAGGCTGGCTCGTGAGACGGTGACGCCGCCCACCTCGACGGGGTCGAGCAGTGCGACCGGGGTGAGTCGACCAGTCCGACCAACCTGGACGACGATGTTCCGCACCGTCGTGCGCTCGCTGCGCGCGGGGAACTTGTAGGCGAAGGCCCAGCGTGGGGCACGCGAGGTGGTCCCCAACTGCTCGCAGGCGGGCACGTCGTCGACCTTGATGACGACGCCGTCGATCTCGTAGTCGAGGTCGTCGCGCGTCTCGAGCATTCGGTCGCGGTAGTCGATGGCGGCCTCGATATCCTCAACGAGTTCTACGTCGCTACTGACGCGCAGTCCCCACTCGGGAAGTAGTTTGTTGCGTTCGGCGTGCGTCTCGAAGTCGACACTGGCGTCGAGAACAGAGAAGAAAAACACCGAAAGTGGGCGCTCGGCGACGACTGAGGGGTCGAGTTGTCGGAGCGTCCCAGCGGCGGCGTTGCGGGGATTGGCGAAGGGGTCTTCGCCGCGCTCGACGCGTTCGCGGTTGAAATCGTTGAACGCGTCGCGTGGCATGTACACCTCGCCGCGGACGGCCAGAAAGTCGGGGAAGTCGCCACGGAGTCGCTGGGGGATTGCCGGGATGGTCCGAACCTGTTCGGTCACGTCGTCGCCCTGTTGGCCGTCGCCTCTCGTCGCGGCGCGCTGGTAGACGCCGTCCTCGTAGACGACTTCGACCGAGAGCCCGTCGAACTTCGGTTCGCACATGTAAGTGAGTTCGTCCACGCCGAGTTCGTCACGGACACGCTCGTCGAACGCGCGCACGTCGTCGGCTTCGCCGCTCTGGTCGATGGAGAGCATCGGTGCGACGTGGGAAACAGTGTCGAGTTCGTCGACGGGATCGCCACCGACTCGCTGGGTTGGACTATCCTCGCGGTCGAGGTCGAACGCTTCTTCGAGCGTTTCGAGTCGAGCGAAGAGCGCGTCGTAGGTCCGGTCTCCGATGACGGGGTCGTTCTCGACGTAGTAGCGGTGGTCGTGGTAACGGATGGCCGCCCGGAGTTGCGCTGCCTGCTCGGCCGCCCGCTGTTCGTCGAGTGTTTCGACTGGTTCGAACTCCGTCGGGGGGTCCTCGACGTAAGGGTTGTCTTCGGGAGACGGTGGCCCACTGGTCATGGTCATTACCGCGGTGTCGTCCGTATAGAAGCCGGTGGTTGTCGATTGCCAACCCAGGATGACGAGATATCACATCGGCTTTACACACAGTCCCTATCAATAATTTAATCATAACAATTGGCGGCTCTGGAGTGTGACCGAGCATGTCACAAGAGTCGTCGGAGTCATTCGAAACGAGCAGACGAACCGTTCTCGGGAGTATGGGCGCAGCCGTCAGTGGACTCGGCTTCCGCGACGAACTGCTCGGCAAGAAAATCAATTTTCCGTCAGGTGATCAAGAAGTCATCCTCCGGCAGGGCGACACCTGTCTCCCAATCGAACCGTTTTCGGGAGCAGTGCCGGTCGAGCAGTTCTACGAATACGAGGTGCCCCCTCAGTTCGCCAGCGAGGAAAACGGCGCGACTGCGGAGGGATTTAGTTATTCGTCGCTGGGGACGACAGATATCCAGCAACCCAGTGGGAGTGTACTGTTTCTCTACGACGGTCCACGAGGATTGAGTCTCGTCGTCGTTCACGGAAAGTACGATGATCCCGAGTCGGATGCCGGCTCTGTCTCGTTCGAAGTCGCTGGCTTACCGGGAGACGGCTCCTGGGTCGTCAAGGACGACCTTTACCGGGATTCGAACGGAGAAATCGCTTCGAGCAACGAGGACTCTTGGAACGTCGATAGCACGACCAACACTATCGACTGGACGTGGGCGGCGGAACGCACGGACGGTGGTGCCTTTCGAGGACTGGACGGCGAGTTCTCGATTACCATCGACCCGGCGTTCAACCAGAAAGCGGAACTCTTCGGGGAGGTGTACCAAGGAACCGTAGAATCATGGGAACTTGCCGTTCCTGACGGCGACGGTGGTGTCTCCCGGGCGGAACTCGATATGTCGACACCACTTACCATCGAAACTGGGTCCTGCCGTGACCAGTCTCTCATCTCTGGTTCGAGGCCGTCGCTCAAAACGGTGGCATTCAGAGGCTGCGACGAGGTGTGGTTCGTGTTCGAGGAAGCATTCGACGGTCCGTTCCCGGTGGTGGTCAAAACCACCGACGGCTGGGAGAAAGTCGAGATTACCGGCCGCGAACTCAAACTCGACTCCGAGCAGTTCGGTCGGCACCCGCTGTTCAAGTGGTCTGGAAACGGCAAAATACTGGCTGTAAAAACAGTGACCGGTGTCATCGCCAACCCCAATCGCTGTGCCGATGACGATGACGACGAGGAGAAGAATCGACAGGACGATGATGACGATGACGACGACAGGGACGGGCGGGACGACAAAGACGAGAAGAAGGACAAGGACGAGAAGAATCGACAGGACGACGATGACGATGAAGACGAAGAGGACGATGAGGACGACGATGACGATGAAGACGAAGAGGACGACGATCTTCTTATATGACGAGTTGTTCAAGTTTGATTTTTACGTCTATTTAGTGGCTGAATACTATGACGACGATGACGACGAGGACGACGATGACGACGAGGACGACGATGACGACGAGGACGACGTTGAGGATAGGATTGGGGACATTGAGGAGGACATCAGGGAAGATATCAAGGATGGTAAAGACCCTGAAGACATCCGGGAGGACATCAGAGAAGATGTCGAAGATGGGTTGTTAGACGATGACGACGATGACAATGAACGGCCAGGTAACGGCGGACAGTCAGGGAATCG